>NZ_JAMAUK010000005.1:0-280935 GCF_023714395.1 Niallia sp. MER 6
ATGATTTATTACAATTACTATAGATATCAGTGGAACTTAAAAAAGATGACCCCTGTTCAATACAGAGATCATCTTCTTAAAACTGCCTAGGCTTTTTTTAAATGTCCTTTACAAAGGGTACACTTTAGAATGTAGATGGGTTTACTTATTATGACTATGAATGGGTAAATAAAGAGACCGCACTTAAAGCAAGCTTTGAAAAAACGGGCAGAGGTTTATGTGCACTAGAAACAGATGATTTCTCGATTGAATTATCTCTAAAAAATCATGAATTGCTCGTAGGACAAGAACATGAAGTTACATGTTTTATTAAGAACAAGTCCACCACTCCTCTTTTAATTGAGTTATCATCCTGTCCAAATGAAAGAGTTATTTGTGATTTTAACCACCGCCTCTTTGTTGAAGAAGAAATGACGATAACAGATACATTCTTTTTAACCGAGGGACCTGAGGCAGAAAAGGGCAAAACATTCCCAACCATTGCGGTCAATATAGCAGCAGGTGGCACTATGACGACATTTAAACTAGGAATCTGTCCAAAAACGCCAGTAACTATCATGGCAAAACCGATTCACTATGCATTGCAGGAAGGCTTCGAGATTGCTCTTGATTTGGAATTAGAAAATAATCTTACTGAATCTGTACAGGCAACCATTATGCTTCCTGAAAGTGAATATTTGTCTTTTAAAGATTCCACATTCAGCCTTTTGCTAAAAGGCAAAGAAAAGCGGTTCGTATCAATACCTGCTTCTATATTAGCTTTAGGCTTTACGAATGAAGACATCCTTGTTCAAGTGAAATGGCAAGGTGGTGAGCTTACGGTAAATAAACCAATTGCACTGGCATTAAAGGGAATTGGTGAGAGATTTTTCGGTGAAACAAAAGATTACTATCATGTTTTTAATGGGATTTATCAAGTGAATGTCAGAAAGGCAGATAATGTAATGACAGCAGGCACCAATCAGACAGGGAACTTACCGTTCGCCATGTTTGCCCCGATGCTTGGCAAGCCCTACTCCAATGAGCTGTCAAAAAAGAAGCCAGAAAAAGTCGAAACCTCCTACGAAAAGACATCTATTATTCTCACTCTTCATTATCAATCTACTGAACATCCAGACAATAGTATAAAGCTTAACATCCAGCTATTTGCAGAAGGACTTGTGAAAAGATGGGTTCTCCTTGAAAACAAACAGACTTCTTTAGATATCCATCTGCAGGAGACCTTTTATCATGATTGGGCAGAGGTATACTTACCTTTAAAAGGGGAGGTTGTTGTATTCAAGGAAGCCGATATGGTGGAGCCGCGAGACATTGCGTCAAAAGACATGAGCAGCAACTGGTATTTTTCTCAAGATCAGTCGAGCCCTGTCGGTGTATATTGGACGCAAGGCAGTAAAATAAGGATGGAAGGGTGGAAAATGCATCTCGAGTCACAAAAAAGCAGGCAAGGTAATGTCTATTCCTTCCCGCCTCTGTATATGTCTATCGGCGCTTATAGGAATTGGAGAGAAGTAGAATCAGCAGCGGCAGGTATTCAAGCTTCTAAGAAGGAAATCCATAAAGGTCTCGAGTTAATCTGGAATGGCGGCAACCCGATGCTTGAAGCAAATACATCTTTATCCTATCAGTTTGCCAGTTACCGCAACAATGCGCTTAAATTTGATATGGATTTGATTATTAATAATGCTTCTGCCCATCTGCAAGATCTAAAAGTCAATACTCCGCTCCATTTACCGTTTGAAGCAGCTGCGTGGCAGGCAGTCAATAAAATGACGATAGTAATGAAGACGGAAATAAGAGAATCTTATTTTGATAACATCCTGTTTTATCCGCAAGGAAGGATAACAAAAAACATCATAAACGAAAAAGGATTTGAAACATATCGTCTTCATAACGGCATCCTGGAAATTTCCGCTGCAGCCGATTATTATCCAGGTATCTTTTCCTTACAAGTAAACGAAACAGAATGGCTTGATCAGGCATTTCCAGAGCTGATTGCAAAAAGCTGGTGGAACCCTTGGGCCGGCGGGATGAAGGCAGGTCCGCCTGATTTGAATGATTATTCTATGATGAAAGAATCGACTAAGCTTGCGTTTGTCGATGTGTGGGATAATTTCGCAAACAAATGGTCTGGTATCAGAATCGATACAGATATTAACCAGCACTCACAATGGAGAGGGCTTTCATTTTCTCAATACTTTGTCACAATGCCAGGATTGCCTCTTCTTGCTGTGTTTGTGTCTGTGCATAAAACGGCAGGCAGAAAAATGGAGAAGGAGCAATGGCATACAAATCTCTTTTTGCATAACAATTGTACTTTGCAGCTAGCTGATCATAAATTGCATAACCGAGTCTATACTTCAGGAGCTATGGAGCAGGATATTACTTTAAAGGAAGACTTTCATGTTAAACTACAAGGTACAGAGGATAAGCTGCATTTACTCACAGACAGAAACAGAATCAGTACACAATATTACACAAATAATGAAATCATTCAGCTTGTTTCCATGACAAATTGTGAAAGAGACAATCAGAACAGAGTATTTACACTGCCGAGCTTCCTTTATTTTGATAAGATGAATGTCACATCATCACAGTTAGACATACTTAAATCCCTTTGGTTTACTAAATTATAGAGTGATAGAAAAGGAGAACCAATGAAAATTATTGATGCTCACATCCATTTGTCTAATATCGAATCATTTAAAGAAACAGCAAAATCATTGTCTAAAGTTGATTACAGCACGGACGGAGTTCAATCAGAAATGAAAGATGCGAATATTGTCTTAGCAATTGGCATGGGAGTGACAGAAACGCCGCATATGGGCTTTCCCGACTATAAGGCCCAAACACCGATGGGGCTTGATCTTGGAGATATACTGCCGCCTAATATCGTCTATTGTGCCGGAGTTAATCCATACAAGCTAGATTCTTTTTCTATCAGAGAACTGGAACGGGAAATCCACAAGGATCATGTAGTCGGCATAAAGATTTATTTAGGCTATTATCCGTTCTATGCCTATGATAAAGTATACAATCCTGTGTATGAACTAGCGGAAAAGTATAACTTGCCAGTTGTGTTTCATACTGGAGATACATACTCCGAAAGAGGGTTGTTGAAATATTCCCATCCGCTTGCAATTGATGAAGTTGCGGTGAAATATCGCAATATTCGTTTTATGATGGCCCATTTTGGCGATCCATGGACATTGACTGGTGCAGAGATTTTATATAAAAACCGAAATGTTTATGCTGACCTTTCCGGGCTGGTTGTTGGGGCAAGAGCGGAGTTAGAGAAGGCGCAAGAAGGAATATTTTTACAGCATTTAAGGCATGCGCTCGTATATGCCAACTCCTATGATAAGCTTTTGTTCGGGACAGATTGGCCGTTAGCTCCATTCCAACCATATATTGAATTTATTCAAAACCTTATTCCGAGTGAGTATCATGAAGATGTGTTTTATAACACAGCCTTGAAGGTTTTTCCAAAAATCAAGAAGTTTCTTTATGGTTGATTTTTAAAAAAACATTAGGGACTATCTTAAAAAGATAGTCCTATAAGCATTATTAATTTGGAAAATGGAAAAACTACTACCTACACAATAGGTAGCAGGTGTATAAAATGAAAACTATTTTAGCTTGTTTTTTTATCTTAATACTCATGGGTTCTATCTCCTGTTTTGCTAAAGAAACAATAGACTATGGGAATTATGAAGTAGATTTACCAGAGAAAGAATTAACTCTTAAAGAAGCGTATAATTTAGGATTAGAACTAGGGAAAAAATTCGATAAAGAAGCAATTCTTTTATTTATGAACAGTGTTGATGATGAAACTTTAAGTGGCTATAATGGAAAAAAAGGAAATTGGCAAGGCGTGTTTGCTTTACCATCAGTTAAACGCCAGATGGTATTTGTTATTGAAAAAGGCAAACATAAAAGTCACAGAATAATTGGCAATTCCGATGAACTAACTATTCCACATTTAGAAATTAATATTGATAGTAGTCAAATTATTAAAATTGCCGTTGAAAAATATCATTTGCAACCAAGCCCAAAAGATGCCCCTTTCTCACACGGATATCATTTTAGATTAATGCGAGATGAAAATTACATTTTTCTTGGTGTAGATGGAAAAATAAATGGTCTAAATGCAGAGGTTTTATTTAATCCTAAAACCGGTGAATACTTAGGACTTACAAAAGAAAATAAATAACTTATGCCTCTATTAACGAGAGCATTAACCCAATTACGATTAATGCTCTTTTTCGAATATTGTTATTAAAAAAATACTAAGAAGAAATTGTTATTTAGATTGGCTATGTTAAAGTATACACATATGCTCATATAATCACGTTCGTATGTCTAAAGTATAAGAATAGAATAGTTTAGAAGGATGAAAAAATTAACGATGAAAATGTAATATATAGCATTGCTTATGATTTAAAAAGTTCTTACAAGAGCTTTGGAACAGGACATAAGTTAATTACTTTAGAGAAAAATCCGGTTACAAGCAAAAGAACTTGGTATATCACGAAAATCGTTACATTGTATAAACAATATGAAGGAGTTACACCAGCTGAAACAATAATCAAATAAAGTTAGGAGTCTATGCTCCCTATACCTACTTAGAACTTGGAAATGCAGTTACCAAGTTTTTTTCTCTTCCTAAAATGCCGTATCTCTAAGTCGTAAAGTTTCTGCTGTTTCCCAAGTTCCGTTAACACTTGCTAGGATAAGCATTTGTTTTTTCTTACTTAATTCACTCTCTGTATTCCTATTGACAAGGAACTGAAACCATACGAAATATAATAGTAAATTTGTAGAAACTCCATTAAACCCGACGTATCCATTTCTTTAAACGGGAATGGTAACTATTAATATTGTTTAAATGGTAGATTCCTTTCTTTACATATTCTTTCTTGCTGCCATTTATAATGCTGAATTTACTGTTGTCGTAAAAAAGCTCTGCCGCATCACTCCCTCTCATACAAATGGCCCGTTCCCCTAAAAGATGTGTTTCAAATATATCAGACTGATAAGCTTGACATCTGTTTGATACAAATTGATAGCCTTCCTTTAGCACGTCTAAGCTGTGATCTATCCCTGCTTCTTTTGGCATTGAGTTAGACATCTTTTTATCTTCCACTTCCTATTGTTTAGTTATCTTTTTCCTCTTTTGCAAACTTTAAACGGGATAGGAAAAGAGTATCGGTGCTTCAAACGGTTTTGTAGTTGATTTTTTTCATTCGTGTTACAATATTTCGGTAGGATATAGATAGGAGTTCATTCAAATAATGGATATCATTCAACTAACAGAGAATTTTGTGAAAGATAAATTAAAAGATGATGTGACAGGCCATGATTGGCATCATATTGACAGAGTGCGAAATACTGCGCTTTTCATCTGTGAAAAAGAATCAAGCGGAAATCCATTTATTATAGAGCTTGCCGCTATTTTACATGATGTGGCAGATGCAAAACTGAACGAATCTAAAGAGGAAGGTACTCGGCTGCTTGAGCAGTTTTTAGAAAGTCTCCCGCTTGAACAGAATGATCGAAATCATATAGTGAGGGCAATTGCAACGGTTTCATACAGCGGCGGAAACAACGCGGAGCCAGAGTCGATTGAAGCGAAAATTGTTCAAGATGCGGACAGACTGGATGCGATTGGCGCAATCGGTATCGCTAGAACCTTTGCATATGGCGGAAAAAAGGGACATGTCATATATGATCCTTCTGTAGGTGCTAGAGAAAACATGACAGAAGAGGAATATCGGAGCGGCCAGTCTAGCACCATCCAGCATTTCTATGAAAAACTCCTGAAATTAAAGGACTTGCTTCATACGAATACAGCCAGAACGATTGCAGCAAAAAGGCATCAATTGATGGAAAATTACTTAAAAGAATTCTATAAAGAATGGAATGGTAGTTATGAAGAGTATTTCAATTGAAAATTTAACAAAAACTTACGGGGAAAAAGAATTATTTCATTCCATTTCCTTTTCTATAAGTGAAAAAGAAAGAGTTGGACTGATTGGTATTAATGGCACAGGCAAGTCATCGCTGCTGAAGATAGTGGCAGGTATCGATTTGCCTGATGAAGGCGAGATTATCGCCCCGAAAGATTACCGAATCGCATACTCCTCCCAAAGTCCGGAAATCCATCCCGAAATGACTGTTTTAGATTATGTGTATACAGGTGATGCACCAGTATGGAAAGTAGTCCGGAATTATGAGGAAATATTGCTCAAGTTAGAAAAGGACCCGGAAAATAATAAGCTGCACGGCGAGCTGTTCGAGATCCAAAAAAGAATGGATGCCCAAAACGGCTGGGATGTTCATACGAATACGAAGACTGTATTAACAAAGCTTGGCGTCAGCTTTTATGACAAAAAGATTGGTGAGCTGTCAGGCGGCCAGAAAAAGCGTGTTTCTCTTGCGCAAGTCCTTATTCAAGAGCCGGATTTGCTCATTTTGGATGAGCCTACAAACCATCTTGACTTTGATGCGGTTAAATGGCTGGAAGACTATTTAGGTAAATTTAATGGTGCCCTGCTGCTTGTCACACATGACCGTTACTTCTTAGACAAGGTTACCAACCGGATGTTTGAGCTAGAGGGAGGCAATTTATACAGCTATAAAGGCAATTATGCAGAGTTTCTGCAAGCAAAGGCAATCAGAGAAGAAAACGAGGCAGCAACTATTGATAAACAAAAGAATTTGTTCAGACGAGAGCTGGAATGGATTCGCAGAGGTGCTAAAGCCCGTTCAACTAAACAAAAAGCAAGAATTCAGCGCTTTGAAGAATTAGATGACAAACTTGCATCCGTTCAGGATAAAGGCAAGCTGGATATTTCCTTAAAAGGCAGCAGGCTAGGTAAACAGGTTTTTGAGCTTGTGTCTGCTTCCAAATCCTTTGAAAACAAAACGATTCTGAAGGACTTTAATCTCCTTGTAAAGCCTGGAGACAGAATTGGCATTATCGGTCATAATGGTACAGGAAAATCAACGCTGCTTAACATTCTTGCTGGCAAGATTCCGCTAGACCATGGTGACTATATTATTGGACAAACAGTGAAAATTGCTTACTATACGCAGGAAAACGAAGAAATGGACCAATCAAAGCGCATGATTGAGTATTTAAAGGAGACGGCTGAAATCATTGAGACAACAGACGGGAAAACGATCTCTGCTGCACAAATGCTCGAAAGATTCTTGTTTCCGCCCCATACGCATGGAACCATTATCGGCAAGCTGTCTGGCGGGGAAAGACGAAGATTATACTTGCTGAAAATACTAATGGGCGAGCCGAACGTCCTGCTTTTAGACGAGCCGACGAATGATCTTGATACACAAACACTGATGGTGTTGGAGGATTATTTAGATGAGTTCAAAGGTGTTGTTATTACAGTATCCCATGACCGCTATTTCCTAGATAAAGTAGCGCAAGAGCTGTTAGTGCTCAGAGGCGGAGGTAATATAGAGAGCTACTACGGCAATTACACCGAATATCTCCAATCCGAAAAACAAAAAGAGCAGGCAGAAAAAGCGGTGAAGGAAAAGCCGAAGCAGCAAGAACAGCCGAAACAGAAGAAGGTTAAACTAAGCTATAATGAACAACGAGAATGGGCGACAATCGACAGTGATATAGAAAACTGCGAAAGCCGCCTTGAAGCGATTGAAACAGAGATGGAAAACACAGGAAGTGACTTTGAAAAAGCCAACGCTCTGCTTAAAGAACAAGAAGAATTAAATGAGAAATTGGAATTTTTAATAGAACGGTGGAGCTATCTGTCTGAGATTGCTGAAAGTTAACCGTTAAAAAATGATTTTGAGGGGGATTTTTTGATGAAAATTATGGCGATTGAACCTACTCCTAGCCCGAATACGATGAAAATCAATTTAAATGAAGAACTGCCGATGGGAACAAGCAATAACTATAAAAAGGACAATGCCGAAGAAGCACCGAAGGTAATCCAGGACATTCTGGCAATTGAAGGTATTAGAGGGGTTTACCATGTTGCTGATTTCTTGGCAGTTGAACGAAATGCCAAATATGACTGGAAGGAACTTCTTGCCCAAGTACGAAATGCTTTTGGGGAAGAAGCAGAAAGTTTAGAAAAAGAGCCGGAAGTGAACGAGCATTTCGGTGAAATAAAAGTGCTTGTGCAAATGTACAAAGGGATACCTATGCAAGTAAAGCTGACGGATGGAACGGAAGAAAAGCGTTACGGCTTGCCAGAGCAATTCATGAAGGCCGTTTCAGAGGTAAGAATGCCGCAAGATAATGTTGTGGCAAGCAGAAAATGGCAGGAATTCGGAGTGCGCTACGGTGAGTTTGACGAAATTGGTCAAGCTGTCCAAGAGGAATTGATGGCTGCATATCCTGATGAAAGAATTGCAAGCCTAGCAGAAGCTGCAAAGAACCCAGAAACAGCAGAAGCAACTTTGAACAAGCGGGAAAAAATCAAACTGACCTTTCAAGATTTAGAGCATGAAGATTGGAAGATTAGATATCAGAGATTAGAACAAAGTGAGGATCCGACGGTTGATGATATACCAGTGTTAACGGCAGCACTTGATGATGAAAAGCCGTCCATTCGCAGGCTAGCAACAGTATATCTCGGAATGATTGAAGATGTAATCGTGCTGCCGTCCCTTTATAAAGCACTTCAAGATAAAACGGTAACAGTAAGACGAACTGCAGGTGACTGCTTGTCAGATTTAGGCTTCTCTGAAGCAATGGAAGAAATGATGAAAGCTTTAGATGACAAAAGCAAGCTTGTAAGATGGCGTGCTGCAATGTTCTTGTATGAAGTGGGAGATGAAAGGGCTTTGCCATCATTAAAGGCTCATGAAGATGATCCTGAATTTGAAGTAAGTCTGCAAATTAAAATGGCTATCGAAAGAATTGAGCTTGGAGAAGAGGCGAAAGGTTCTGTCTGGAAACAGATGACTGAAGCACGCAAGCAGGATTGACTTTAGAAAATATTTCTTGTTGGACTAATTGTGTTTAGACTCCCCGTTAAAAGGAATACATTCACTAGTATTTCTTTTAGCGAGGTGTTAAAAAACATGAATAAACAGTCAGAAGAAGAAGAAAATCATGTTATCTCTATCGGTTCTTTAGCTATCATTTTAAAGGATAAATATCAGGCGATATATACAATCAATGATATCCTGATTGGACTGTTATTCCTGTTAGGAACGATTTTCAACATGCTGTTGAGCTGGAAG
Source organism: Niallia sp. MER 6 (assembly GCF_023714395.1). Lineage (NCBI taxonomy): Bacteria > Bacillati > Bacillota > Bacilli > Caryophanales > Bacillaceae > Niallia > Niallia sp. MER 6. Next base: position 9,238 of record NZ_JAMAUK010000005.1, read on the forward strand.
ATAACAGGTGCCGTTCTTTATATCTCAGGAAGCGTCTTGCTTCTTATTCGTCCAGTTATCCGAACATGTCATCTTTTACAGGTAAAAAGAGTGGGAAAAGAAAAAAGAAAGAAACACGCCTAATCAGATTCATTTCGTTGCATGTATGCATTTCATTATTGTATGCTTATAGCACATGCATAAATAAAGGAGGAAAATAGTAATGTCGATGGCATATGAAGAATATATGAGACAAATGGTAAAGCCGATGCGAGCAGAGCTTGTGCACGCAGGTTTTCAGGAATTAACAACAGAAGAAGAGGTAGAGGAGTTTATCAGCAGCAATAAAGGAACTTCACTGGTTGTTGTTAATTCTGTATGTGGGTGTGCAGCAGGTCTTGCAAGACCTGCTGCAACACAGGCCGTATTACAAGCAGAGAAAAAACCGGATAATCTTATTACAGTATTTGCAGGTCAAGATAAAGAAGCGACTGCAAGAATGAGGGAGTTCTTTGGAGATATCGAGCCATCATCTCCTTCTATGGCTTTAATTAAAGACAATCAGGTTGTCCATTTTATCCCTCGTTATGATATTGAAGGCAACTCCATGGAAGCGATTATGGAAAATTTGATGTCTGCTTTCGAACAAAACTGCTAATAATAAAAGCAATAGAACAAGCAAAGAGGGGCACACTAGCAGCCCCTCTTTTTTTCTTATAAAGGCAATTCCTTTTAAGTGTTAAGAAAGGTGAATGAAAATGATAGTTACAACTGCAGGAAGAACAAATCAAGAAATGATAGACAAAGCGAAAACGGCAGCAGCCTTGCTGCAGTGCAGCTATGTGGACAGAAATAAAAGGACAGTCAAATCTCTGATCACTAAGTATCAAGAAGATGTGTTAGTGGCGGGCAAGGAAAGATATGAACTGTTTGCAGCAAATGCGAGCGAGCCTTTTTTCTTTCATCCTAGCTCTGCAATGTTCCGAATTAAAAGACTGCAAAAAGAGGAGCATGATCCTTTCGTTGATGCTTGCAATCTAACAGAGGGAAAGTCTCTTTTTGACTGTACGCTCGGCTTAGCGTCTGACAGCATTATCGCAAGCTTTGCAGTCGGAAAATCAGGAGCAGTTGAAGGAGTGGAAGCAAGTCCGGTCATTGCCTTTATTGTCAAAGAAGGTCTTGCTGTCTGGCAGTCCCATGATGAGCAAATGGATGAAGCTATGCGAAGGGTGAAGGTGACGAGCGGACATGCACTTGTTGAGCTGAGAAAAAAAGAGACAAACAGTATCGATTGTGTGTATTTAGATCCAATGTTTGAGGAAAGCATTGATTCAGATGGAATTAAACCATTAAAGCATTTAGCTGTTTATGAAGACTGGACAACCACGATGATAGAAGAAGCACGCCGTGTCGCCAAAGAAAGGGTTGTACTGAAGGACCATTATAAAAGCACGCGCTTTGAAGCCTTTGGTTTTCAGCGAATACAGCGGAAAACAGCCAAATTTCACTATGGCATCATTGAATTATAGGAAAAATTAAGGATAACAGGCTATAATTTTTAAATAATACTGTATAAATAGTGGCTGAATAATTGTACTTTATTATATACTTGAATAGTACTGTATATATATTAGAGCACCATTAAACAAAGAAAAAAACTGGCTTTACATAGGATTAACAGGATTTTTGAAAGTGAGGTGTTTACAATGCCTAATTGGATTCGAAAAAGTCTTGTTGTCTTTGTGTCGATCTTAACATTTGGACTGGTAACTCCGTCCCCTTCCGCTTTTTACAATACCAGCAATGGTGATGAAAAGAAGCCTGCTGATGAAAGCAAGCTGCCAGTCTCTTCAGAAGAATTAACCCTTGATACGGGGATTCTGGATGAGCGTTCGGAAAGGGATAAGGTCGTGGGCAAGCTGATGGAAGAAGCAGAAGTGCAAAGCTATACGAAATTCGGGAGCAAGATTAAACCGGTGATTGAGGATGAATTCAGAATTGCGATTTTACCGAATATTGAAAAAGCGATTAACAATGTGACTTCAAGCTTCCCTGATGAAGATTTGAGCCAGCTTACGGTTACAGAAATGCCGAGCCCTGGGACGAGCGAGCGGATTTTCCACATAGTGAAAGAAAATCAAGACGTGATTCGCTTTCATGTAAGAAGGGATCGCCCCCCGCAAGATGGCTATTGGTTCAATTTTCATTATCACACGTTTCAGGATAATTTCCAAAATCATTATGCACTAGGCAATATCTACTGGGATAAAAATACTCCGCCTAAATGGATGAGTTAAAAAAAAATCCCGACAAATAATAAAAATGCGAAACTATTGAAGCATTTGAAACGTAGATAATAAAAATGAAAAAAATGGAGGAATTAATCATGGCAATCAGTTTATCAAAAGGACAAAAAGTAGACTTAACAAAAGGAAACCCAGGATTAACGAAAGTTATCGTAGGACTTGGCTGGGATGTAAACAAGTATGACGGCGGAAATGACTTCGACTTGGATACTTCTGTATTTTTGCTTGGTGACAACGGTAAAGTAACATCTGAAGCTGATTTTGTATTCTACAACAACACATCTGGCGGAAACGGATCTGTCGTTCACTCTGGTGACAACCGAACTGGAGCAGGAGACGGTGATGATGAGCAAATTATTATTGACCTTCAAGCAGTGCCTGCAAGTGTTCAAAAGATTGCTTTTACTATTACAATTCATGACGGTGACGCACGAAACCAAAACTTCGGACAAGTTTCTAACTCATATGCGCGTATTCTGAATGAACAAAATAATGAAGAGCTTATCCGCTATGACTTAGGAGAAGATTTCTCTATTGAGACAGCGCTTGTTGTCGGAGAACTTTATCGCCATAACAACGAATGGAAATTCAGTGCAATCGGAAGCGGCTACCAAGGCGGCTTGGCAGCATTAGCAACAGATTTCGGACTGCAAGTCGGCTAATCTGTTAGTTGCTTTTAGAGGGGATAACCTTTTCAATTGCCTTTCCATTTGATTGCAGATAAAAAAATACAAAACTGATACAGCGATCAATGAGGAGGAACTTACACGAATGGATGCTATTATTCAATCCTTTATCGAAACATATTCTATGTTTTTTGATTGGGAAGCGTGGGGAAGAGTACTGTCAGACCCAGTGAGCTGGGGATATATTGGAACACTTATAATTTTGGAAGGACTGCTATCAGCTGATAACGCACTTGTGCTTGCTGTTATGGTTAAGCATCTTCCGCCTGAAAAACGTAAAAAAGCTCTTTTCTACGGTTTGCTTGGAGCATACATATTCCGCTTCATCGCAATTGGAGTCGGTGTATTACTAATTAAATTGTGGTGGGTAAAGGTACTCGGTGCAGCGTACTTGGCGTATTTAGCAATCAAGTACTTTATCGATAAACGAAAAGAGAAGGAAGCAGCAGAAAACGAAGAAGAATCGCATGGCATTAACCAAAATGGTTTGTTAATCCGCTTGTTCGGTACATTTTGGGGAACAGTTGTCGCTGTTGAGCTAATGGATATTGCCTTTTCAGTAGACAGCGTTCTTGCCGCTTTCGGTGTCAGCAACGAAGTATGGGTGCTGCTTGTCGGCGGTATGCTCGGCGTTCTGATGATGCGCGGAGTTGCAGGTGTATTCCTGAAATTGATTGACCGTGTGCCAGAATTGGAAAGCACAGCATATATTTTGATTTTAATTATTTCTGTAAAGATGTTCTTAGGTGTGTTTGGTGTTCATGTACACCATATTGTATTCTTTGGCATATTAATTATCGCTTTCGCAGCAACATTTGTTGTTCATAATCGTAATAAGAAAAAAGCAGAGCAAGGCGAAGCTTAATAAAGTAACGAGAGAGAAGGGGTATGACAAGTTGTCATCCCTTCTTTTTTCCATCTAAAGACATAATCCTCATGTTATTACAAATTTACCCATAACAAGAAAATATTAATGCAAGAAAACCGATATTATATTAAAATAAAAGGTAATTTCTAATTTTTTTTATATAATAATTATCAGAATAGTCTAATCACAAAAGGCTTTATAGTGGAATGGAGTTACTGAAATGAAATTATTTTCCGATTTAAATAATCAGCTTGTTGAAAAGCTTTTTTATAAGGAGCCTGAGGAATTGTCGATAACTTCTGATAAGGAGATTTTATCCTATGCCCTTGCCTCCACCCTGTATATGCCTGCAACTAGACCAAATATTTATCATGATCTTCTGATAAACAAGCATCCCGGCTTAACATCAATGGTTATATGCTTAGAAGATTCTATCGGTGATCATGAAGTAGAGCTTGCAGAAGCGAAATTAAAAGAAGAGCTGCTTAACATAAAGGCAAGTATAGAGCAGGGAATATTAGTGAAAAGCAAAATGCCAATGATTTTTATTAGAATTCGCTCTGTTGACCAGTTTTTACGGCTGATGAACGCTCTTAAAGATTGTATGCATTTGCTGACAGGTATTGTGATTCCTAAGTTTGATGCCCAAATTGGCAGCATCATTTTGCAAGAATTGGATGCCTATAATACGAAGGGGAATTTGCTGTATGCAATGCCGATACTAGAAACGAAGAAAATAATAGAAAAAGAGACTAGGCTCGAAGAACTGTTATCGATTAAAAAAGTTCTTGATACATATAAACATCTTATTTTAAATGTCCGCATTGGAGCGACTGATTTTTGCGGTCTTTATGGCATTCGGAGAAACAGTGATACAACGGTGTATGATGTGGCCATTATCCGCGATTGCATCACAGATATCATCAATGTATTTTTACGCGCTGACAGTCCATATGTTGTTTCAGGACCAGTTTGGGAGTACTTTTCTTCCAAAGAGAGAATGCTGATACCACAGCTGCGGGAAACGCCATTTAGAAAAAGATACGGCAAGGCAGGCATGCAGATGAGAACACAGCTTATTGATAAGCATATGGATGGCTTGATTAGAGAAGTACTGATGGACATTACGAATGGCCTGACAGGAAAAACAATCATTCACCCAACCCATATTAAGCCTGTACAAGCGTTAAATGTTGTCAGCTATGAGGAATATTTGGACGCGGCAAATATAATTGCAAGCAGTAATGGAGAGATTGGAGTAATGAAAAGCTCCTTCTCCAATAAAATGAATGAAATAAAGCCCCATTTCTATTGGGCTCAGAAAATCATGCTAAAATCTAGAGTTTATGGGGTGTTCCATGAAGAATTTACATACATTGACTTACTCAAACAAGAAAATTTTATTGCCAATTCTAAATGATTTAAAGATGCATATTGAAATAAAGGAAAATCCATTTGAGCTGCATGCAGAAGAACTATTTCAAATGGCGGCAAGAATCAATAAAAAAAGGTCGTTTTTGTTTGTCAGCAGGCTATTAGGAAAACATATTCCGATTAAGCCACAGCTTGGATTATGGACGGGTTTCGCGCTTGCTGCCAGATATGAAGAATTAAAGATAGATAGTCTATCTGCAAAAAGAGAGGAATTGCTTGACTGCTATCATCATTCCATTGCGAATTTTCAGGATGCCCCTTTCATCAGGAAGGAGACGGCTGATCCTGTTATTATCGGGTTTGCCGAAACAGCAACTGCACTGGGCCACAGTTTCTATAAAGCATTTCAACATGCGTCCTTTTTTCACACGACTCGGGAGTTAGTGGAGGGTATGGAATCGATAATTTCTTTTGAGGAGGAGCACTCCCATGCTACGTCTCATCGCTGCTATATAGATGTTTCCATGCTTGATAATACTCGCGAAGTCATTCTTGTTGATGATGAACTGACGACAGGAAAGACTGCCATTAATATTATTAAGGATATTCAGGGGAAATTCCCGCGGAAAGAGTATACAATTGTCTCCATTCTGGATTGGCGCAGCAAAGAAAATGACCAAAAGCTAAAACAGTTAGAGCAGGAGCTCAAGATTAATATTCGCATTGTGAGTCTATTAAAGGGAGAATTCAGTCTTGAAGGAGCGCTGCAAATCGAAGATATTCAACAGGAAACAAATCCTTTAATCACGGATAATGTGGAGACGGAGTTTATTTCGCTTGATGATTTTACGGAAAACAGCCAGCTTCCTTATTACTCACGAACATTAGCAGGCAAGGAAAATCCTGGCTATTACTTAGGGGATACTGGAAGATTCGGACTTCTGTCAAGTGAAAATCACTGGATGGATAAAGCAGCTGATTACTTGGCTAAAAAGAGACTTGGCACCCAAACACTCTGTATTGGAACTGGCGAGTTTATGTATATTCCAATGAAAATTGCAAGTCTAATGGGACAGGGTGTTTCCTACCAATCCAGCACGAGAAGCCCGATTTATCCTCATAATGAAAACCATTATGGAGCCAAAACAGCCATCCATTTTCTAAACCCTGAAGATGAGCATATAGACCATTATTTATACAATATTCCGTCTTATGCATACGATGATATTTTTATATTCTTTGAGAGAAAAGTGGAAGAAGATAAGCTTCAGCTCTTGCTTGCAAAGCTTAAAGAAACGGGAGTAAAAAAAATAAATGTGGTGCATTGCAGTGGGAGGTAGTGTAGATGATGGAAAAGACCGATCTAAAAAAGTTTGGCTCTTATAAAGAGGAAGATGTTGTTTTTCTGTTAAAGGATTTAAGCAGCTTAAATTTAGAAGGCGATACAGAGGAGCGGGAGCGCCGCATTCAGGGTGGACAGCATTACAGTGAAACGCTGCCGAAGGAATATAATCCTCCAGAAAAATATCTCCAAGTTTTTTGGGAAACTCTGGATGAATATAAGGAGAAGGTTGCCTTTTGCACTGCTGTTGTTGCTGAGCAGATTTACAGAAAAAAGGGCAATAATACGGTGCTTGTCTCTTTAGCTAGGGCAGGAACACCGATCGGTATATTGATTAAACGTTACTTAGAGCAGAAATACAGCATGAGCTTCCCGCATTATAGCATTTCCATCATCAGAGACAGAGGGATTGACGAAAATGCTCTTCTGTACATCCTAAAAACACATCCTGAGGGCAATATTCAATTTATCGATGGCTGGACAGGCAAAGGAGCCATTTCCATCGAATTAACTAAATCTCTAGCTGAATTCAAAGACAGCCACGGATTTGAGCTTGATGATGCACTCGCTGTAGTGGCAGACCCTGGGCATTGCACAAATTTATATGGAACAAGAGAGGATTTTCTAATTCCAAGCGCATGTTTAAATTCAACAGTCTCTGGTCTTATCAGCAGAACCGTGCTGAATGATGCCTATATAGGTGAGTCAGATTTCCATGGTGCAAAATTTTACGAAGAACTAACAGAATATGACGTCTCAGAGAAGTATTTGGAAGAAATCACTTCTGAGTTTCATCATATTGATACAGAAAAATTGGAGCAGGCAATTTCGGATGTTATAAAAGAAGAGGAAGTTTCTTTCAAGGGAATGAAGGAAGTCCTCGAAATGAAAGAATCTTTCGGAATTGAAACAGTTAATTACGTAAAGCCAGGAGTCGGAGAGACGACTAGGGTGCTTTTAAGGAGAGTTCCGTGGAAAATTCTCATGAAAGACCCAAGTAGCCCATATGTGCGCCATATTGTTTTGCTTGCAAAAGAACGAAATGTGGAAATCATTCCATATCCTCAAATGAGCTATACATGCTGCGGTCTTATTAAAAAGGTTGGTGCTAAATGATGATGATGTTCGCGTCAGACTTAGACAGAACCTTGATTTATTCAGAACGCGCTCTGTCTGAAATGGGAACTCCATTAAATGAAAGCATGGTACCTGTTGAAAGATTAAAGGGAAACTATATCTCCTATATGAAGATAGATGCACTAAGAAAATTAAAGGAGCTTGCATCTCAGCTGCAATTTGTGCCTGTGACGACAAGAACGTATGAGCAATATAAGCGTATCTTTATTTTCGAAGAGAACATTCCAATCACCTACAGTGTGACCTCCAATGGTGCGAATATCCATTATAAAGGAGAAATATTGTCAGATTGGACGAAAGAAGTTCAGGTAAAGCTTGCAGAGCAATGTATTGAAAAAGAAAAACTGATGGAATTAGTCAACGGGCAAGCCTTACCTGGTTCTATGAAAATAGCAGATGATCTCTTCTTTTATTATATATTAGAACAGCAAATAACTTCTGAGACGAAAAAACTGATTGGAAAGATAGCATTAGAAAATGGCTGGAAGGTTTCCCTGCAAGGGCGAAAGCTGTATTTTATGCCAGCACCTGTGTGTAAGGGAGAAGCCGTAAAATTTATCCAAAAAAGAGAAGGCATCAAAATTACAGCAGGGGCAGGAGACTCTCTCCTTGATTTTCCTTTACTGGATGCTTGTACTCATGCTTGGATGCCAAAGCATGGTGAATTAGCAGACGAAGTGCGAGATGCTAATCGTTATAATCTTACTAATTTCTCTGGTGCTGATGCTGGTGAAGAAATCATCGAAACGGTGCACCGGCTTTATAAGAGGAATGCTACTCCTCTGTTGGAGAATCTTTAAACCATTTGGAAAGCAAGCGATAGATGCCAATAAAAACAGAATAAAAAATAAAAAAGGTGAATATTCCTAGCAAAAGAGACTTGAAGGTCACACTTATGGCAAAACTGATTATTAAACTGATAAAAAACAAATCAAAGAAAAGATAGGTTTTGGAACTTATAACTTGCTCCAATTGTTCCAGTTCTGACTCGAGTTCATGATAAGACTTTTTTCGATATAATGATCTCATATTATAACACCTGCTTAGCCTAGATTTACTGTATAATATGCAATTGCTTCAAAATGGTGAGACGTTAAAAAGGATTGAACATAGGTATATAAAGCCCAAAAGATATTGCTTGGAAGGCTAGAAAGTTAAGCAGTGCTTAAAAAATATGAAACTTTTTAGACTAGTAAACGTACTAATTTATATACGGTAAATATTTAGCAATATCTATATACTTTTGCTATGATACATATAAAGCCTTTTCAAATCACAAGGCCATATTTAACAGAGCAGTTCGTTTAGGGAAGTGGGAAAATGAATGTTAATTTACACACGCTGAATGGGCAGATACTTCCTGTATCAATGGAAAACTGGTATACAACATTGCAGCAGCCGCCAAAAAGCAGGCCGCTCTATAAAGAAGAAAATGGTGTCATCACATTCGGACAAGTGCTTGTAAAGCTGCTTGGCGTTCCGATGGATGAAGACGAATACTACAACCAGCTGTATGATTGGGTCAGTCAAGATGACAGCAGGCTTGTGCTTATCAGCAACCATCACTTGAATAGGGTGCTTGACAACAAGCATTTTCAGGCGATTCAAAGAGTGCTGAATTTGCTGCAAGAACAAAATCTTTCGGTCAATCGCTTTGTCGCTTTTTTAGATGGAGAGAATTTGCTGTTGAAATCTCAAGTCCCATCCATTCATAGGAAATTAAGGGAAGGGATGATTAAGGTTTTGGAGCGATTTGCAGAAGCAGAGCCGAGTGGCTTAAAAAGCAGCGAATTGCGAAGAATTCTTGTCGATGTCATTAAATGGTCCATCAATCATCTTGAACCGAGTCTTGAAGCGTGCAGAGAGGAAGATCGGCTGCCGCAATTTTTGTGGTACGGGACAGGCAGCAAAAGCCAGGCTTATTTTTTGACATACTTGGCTACAATAGGCTGTGATTTAGTGGTCGTCAGTCCAAATGGTGATGACATCCTCACACAAATATCCGGTGAAGGACAGCCGGCTTTTACACATATATATCCGCAAGCAAAAGAGGCAGAAGAGTTTCCAACTGAAAAACGGCGGAGAACGGCAACGGTTGCGTACAGAGCGTCCAAAGAAATTGAAAGCATTCTTAATCATGAAGGTTCTGGTCTATATAAACCATGGCAACTAAGGGATTATACTCCTACTTCTGTCACCTTAAAAACGACATATGATGAGCTTTTTTTGTTGGAGAAAGAAAAAGCAATGATTCGCCCTAACTTTGAAGTCAGCAATGGAGTAGTGAAAATTCCAACTATTTTTGCTAAAGTATTTGGTGTAAGCAGCAATAGAAAGGAATACTGGGATCGGATGCATAGTCTTGTAAATGTCGACCATGCTCTTTTAATCAAGAATTTCCCGTTTACAAGAGCTGTTGTCAGCGATTACCGTTTCCACTACCGAAGTGCCCTCGACAGAGAAGGGAAATTAGATATTAACAAAATGATGACAGCCAATTACTGGAACTATAGCCGCTTGCCGCTAGGGCTGCAAAAGGGAATTGCCTCAAGCATACGCACAATATGCGATAAGCCGCAGCTGAAGCTTTTGCCGAATGAGACAGAAGAGGAAGCAGCTATATTTCTGTTTACACAAGGGCTGATTATTCCTGCAGATATCCTGAAGCTGCTTCAGAAGTTTGACTATTCACAGGATGTGCCGAGTGTCATTCTCTACAAAACAGAGCTTAACGGTCTGTTCACAAGGGAAGATGCGGCTATATTGCTTTTACTGAATTCATTCGGTGTAGATATTATCGTTTATAATCCGCCAGGTCATTCAGATATGGAGACATTCATTCAAGAAGGCTCCTATGATGCTCACTGGCTGGAGGATGTTGTTTTCGATATGGAATATAAGGAAGAATCATTCTTTAAGAAAATGATTCTAAACGGCTTCAAAAAAAATAGAAGGGGAGATTAGCAGTGAATATGCAATCATCTAATTCTTCAAGTAATGAACATCAAGTGATAGATGTGTTAACGGAAAATAAGGTTTCTGAAATCAAGCTTTCGTTAAGAAATGAGCCTGAAGTGCAGCAATTGGCAAGATCGATTGACGAAAGAGACCAAATTCAAATATTGGAGTTTGGAAAAGAGCCTGCTGTCCAAATTTCGAAATTCTCAGATCAAATTTTAGGGAATATGAGAATGACAAAAGTTGAAGACTCAGGTGAACTTTTGAAACAGCTCGGCAGAATTATGGATAAATTTGATAAGAAGGATTTTGAACAATCCTCAAAAGGACTTTTCGGGAAGCTATTTAAGAAAAGCGAAAAATTAATGGAGAAGCTATTCGGCAAGTACCAGTCTATGGGGCAGGAAATCGATAAAGTATATGTCGAAATCTCTAAGTACCAAAATGAAATGGTCGAGTCGACAAATATGCTCGATAATATGTATGAGCAAAACTATCAGTATTACTTAACACTCGAGAAGTATGCTGTTGCAGGTGCGATGAAATCTGACCAGCTGAAAGAGGAAGTGCTACCTCCAATTGAAGCAAAAGCAATTCAAGGCGATCAGCTTGCAGCCATGCAGCTCGATACATTGCGCAATGCAATCGAGCTTATCGACCAACGAGTGTATGACTTGGAAATGGCTAAAATGGTTGCCCTGCAGACAGCACCGCAAATCAGATTGCTGCAGCGGGGAAATACGAAGCTGATAGGTAAAATAAACTCTGCATTTGTAACGACAATTCCAATCTTCAAAAATGGTTTGATTCAAGCTGTTGCCGCTAAAAGACAGAAGCTTGTAGCAGACAGTATGAGCGAGCTTGACCGCCGTACAAATGAGATGCTTGTCCGAAATGCGCAGAACATATCTCAGCAAAGTGTTGATATCGCAAGGCTGGCAGGTGCGCCGAGCATTAAGATTGAGACAATCGAAGAGTCTTGGAATATCATTATGAAGGGTATGCAGGAGACAAAGTCTATCGAGGAAGAGAATAAGCGACTTCGTGAAGAAGGCACAAAAAAACTCGAGCAGCTGCAAAACAATTTCAAGCAAATGAAATTAAAAGGCTAAATATAAGGGCAGAACATTTCTGCCCTACTATATAAAAAAAACAAATACATAGGGGTGGACAATATGGCAATCAATCTGCAAAAAGGACAAAAAGTTGATTTGACTAAAGGCAATCCAGGTTTATCAAAAATTATGGTAGGACTAGGCTGGGATCCTGTTCAGCAAAAGGGTGGCGGCGGCTTATTTGGCTCCTTGTTCGGCGGCGGCGGTTCTGGCGGAAATGTCGACTGTGATGCATCTGTGCTTATGCTTGATGAGAACGGGAAAGTAAAGGGCAACAGTGATGTTATTTACTTTGGCAACTTAAAGAGCAGAGATGGCAGTGTGCAGCACTCCGGCGACAACTTGACTGGAGACGGTGCAGGGGATGACGAGCAAGTTTTCGTAGAGTTGAGCCGAGTGCCTGCATCTGTTCATAGGCTTGTATTTGTTGTTAATATTTATGATGCAATCAAACGAAAACAGCATTTCGGCATGATTCAAAATGCCTTTATACGCATTGTTAATCCAAGCTCAAACGATACTATGCTTCACTATAACTTGACAGATAATTATAATGGGATGACAAGCTTGATTGTTGGTGAACTTTACAGACACGGCCAAGAATGGAAGTTTGGCGCAATCGGATCTGGCACATCTGCTGGCAGTCTTGGTGAAGTCGTAAAATCTTATTCTTAAGGAATAGTGGCTTTAACCAGAAGAAAAAAGGAGGAGAAAAGGATGTCCATTAATCTATCTAAAGGACAAAGAATCGACTTAACAAAAACAAACCCGGGCTTAACTAGAGCGGTAATCGGATTAGGCTGGGATACGAACCGCTATGACGGCGGGGTTGATTTTGACTTAGATGCATCTGCTTTTTTGGCAGATGCAAACGGCAAGGTAGTAAATGATGTGGACTTCATTTTCTATAATAACCTTGCACATCCGAGCGGTGGTGTCGAGCACACAGGCGACAACCGGACAGGCGCAGGAGACGGAGATGATGAGCAAATTGTCATCGATTTTTCTAAGATGCCTGCACATGTAGAAAAAGTAGGCATTGCTGTAACAATTCATGATGCCGATTCAAGAAACCAAAATTTCGGCCAAGTTTCCAATGCGTTTGTCAGAGTCGTTAATGAAGAAACAAATGTGGAAATTCTTCGTTTTGACTTGGGAGAGGATTTCTCTGTGGAAACAGCAGTCGTTATTTGTGAATTGTACAAACATAATGGTGACTGGAAGTTTAATGCTATCGGAAGCGGCTTCTCAGGCGGACTTGCTGCATTATGCCGCAACTATGGACTCGACGTTTAAAGAAAAGTTATGGTAAGTTAATAACGACAAGTTAGCCTTTCAGAATAGAAGCCTTCATTGGTTCTGTTTGAAAGGTTTTTTTTGAAGGTATTTCCAATATCCTTTACTGCTCTCTTACGATTTAATATATGCTATAATCTAGTAGATTATTAATTTAGGAATCTGCTTGAACCTCAAACATAATGTATAGACATCGCAAGAAAGATGGGGAGAAAAGGATGAAGCATATAAGAAGATTTATGCCGTTTTTTATGATTGGCATAGTCTCCTTCCTGATGGGGAATTCTCAACAAGACATAGATGGCATATTTCTAAAGGATTTTCCAGTTCAGTCCATTATTAAGGGAGAGCTGACTCAATCTGAACAAATGAACCTGCAAAATATTATTTTGCTGCCAAAACCAGCCTTTGACCAGAAAGAAGCAGCAGCAATTGCGAAACGTATAAATAGACTGCCGCAGTCACTTTTGCAGAAAATCGAGAAAAAAGGCATAAAAGTGAAGCTGTTTACGGGGAAGCTGACAGATAATCCAACGGCACAACAGTTTGCCGGAATTGTACCAAGAGGCTATCGGTCCGAAAAAACGTGGGATGATGTCCCAGGAATCGGCGGCGGCCAAACAGTGCTTGTAAAAATTGGAGCGAGCCCAAAGGGCAGCGGGCATGGCTCCGTTAATTTGGAGTTTCATGAGCTTGCCCATTCCATTGACTATAAGGTTTTGAATTATTATAGTAAAACGGAAGCTTTTACCGCTGCTTGGAATAAGGAGAAAGCAACGCTGTTTCCGTACAGCCAATATTTTTTGAACTATCCAGAGGAATATTTTGCCGAAACCTTTGCCATGTATTATTTGGGCGGTTCAACGAAGGAAACATTAAAGGAGCTGGCACCTTTAACTTACAAACAGATTGCCAGCATTAACTAAGAAATTTTAGCAGGAAAAGGATGTTGAATAAATGAAGCAATATTTAGATCTATGCAGGCATGTCTTGACGACGGGAACAAAGAAAGAGGACCGCACGGGAACTGGCACAGTCAGTACATTTGGATATCAAATGCGTTTCGATTTGGCAGAAGGATTTCCGCTGATTACGACAAAGAAGCTCCACTTGCGTTCGATTATTCATGAGCTGTTGTGGTTCTTAAATGGAGATACGAATATTAAATATTTACAGGACAATAATGTGCGAATTTGGAATGAGTGGGCAGATGAGGACGGAAATCTTGGCCCTGTGTATGGACATCAGTGGAGATCATGGACCGCACGCGACGGCAGCACAATAGATCAGATAGCTGAATTAATTCACACAATTAAGAACAATCCTGATTCTCGCAGGATGATAGTCAGTGCATGGAATGTCGGGGACATACCTGATATGGCATTGCCGCCATGTCATTGTCTGTTTCAATTTTATGTAGCTGACGGAAAGCTTTCATGTCAGCTGTATCAGCGTTCTGCTGACGTCTTTTTAGGGGTGCCGTTTAATATTGCGTCCTATGCACTTTTGACTTATATGATTGCCCAAGTATGTGACCTTGAGGTTGGAGAGTTTATTCATACGTTCGGTGATGTTCATATTTACAATAATCATATCGAGCAAGTTGAGCTTCAGCTTACTAGAGAACCAAAGCCGCTGCCGCAGCTTGTGATGAATAAAGATGTGAAAGATATATTCTCATTCAAATATGAAGATTTTGAAATAGTTAACTATGAAGCACATCCTCATATTAAAGGAGTGGTAAGTGTATGATTTCCATGATCGTAGCGATGGATGACAAGCAGGCAATAGGGTTTAATAACCAATTGCCTTGGCATCTGCCGGAAGATTTAAAGTACTTCAAGAAAGTAACAACAGGACATCCTATAGTCATGGGTAGAAAAACGCGGGATTCTATCGGGCGGAATCTGCCTAATCGCGAAAACGTTATACTGACAAGAGACAGGCACTATTCTTGTGAAGGCTGTACCGTTCTGTATTCCATTGCTGAATTCAATAGTTGGCAGGCAACGAAGGATGAGGAAATCTTTATTATTGGCGGCTCAGAAATATTTAAAGAAACGCTTGAAATTACAGACAGAATGTACATAACGGAAATCAGTGGTGAATTTGAGGCAGATACTTATTTCC
Organism: Niallia sp. MER 6; assembly: GCF_023714395.1. NCBI lineage: Bacteria > Bacillati > Bacillota > Bacilli > Caryophanales > Bacillaceae > Niallia > Niallia sp. MER 6. Next base: position 24,429 of record NZ_JAMAUK010000005.1, read on the forward strand.
CCGAAATTGACTGGAATGAATGGCGTGTTATCAGTGAAGAAAAAGGGATTAGAAATGAACAGAATGATTATGATTACCGCTTCCTTGTATATGAACGAAAAAGCTAAGAAAAAAACCAAATCAGCTGCTGATTTGGTTTTTTTATACATAAAATAAGATACAAAAATACATGAACGAGCTTCCAGCTAAGACGAAAACATGCCAGATCGCATGGAAGTAAGGTGTCTTTTGCAGTACATAAAAGATGCTGCCGATTGTGTAAAGGATACCGCCAATTACGAGCAGCACCGCACCTTGTGTTCCGATAGCCTGAAATAAAGGAACTATCGCTGAAACAATCAGCCAGCCCATAATAACATACAAGATGGTGGATGCGACAATAAACTTTTTCACAAAGTAACATTTAAAGACAATTCCGGCAACAGCAAGTCCCCAAACAATTCCGAACAATGTCCAGCCAAGGGGTCCTCTAATAGCTACAAGCAAAAAGGGTGTGTATGTCCCTGCGATGAGCAAATAGATGGCAGAATGGTCCAGGATTTCAAAAAAATCCTTCAGTTTTTCATATGTTGTGCTGTGAAGAAGAGTCGAGCATAGATACAGGAGCAGCATGGTCGTACCGAAAATCGAAAAGCTGACAATCCTCCACGGATTTTCTGTTTCAGCTGCATTAACAATTAAAAAAACAAGCGCTGGAATACTTAATAGTAAGCCGATTCCATGGGTGATGCTGTTAGCAATTTCTTCTTTTACAGAGAATTTCATTCGATCCCTCCTTCTTGTTTATTTTACTGGATTGAAGCAATTAAAACAAATGAAGCAATAAAATGGAAACTAAAAGCTTACTTGACTCGTACATAAAGAAGAGAAAAGGAGGGGAAATGCTTTGCTGCATTTATATATTCTGTTTTTCCTAATACTCTCTGGTACTGTCGTCAGGTATTTTATCATCGGACAGATTGATGTGACAACGATTATGATAGCATCGCTCTCCTTAGTTGCTGCTGTTGTGCTGTATATCGTTGCGAACATTCTTTCCAAAAAGGAACAGGCTTATATACCGGCTAACACAGAGAACTGGTCTATTTATGTCCTGCAAAAATTTCTGCACACGCCAAAACCTCTATTTAAAGGAAAAGAGCAAAAGGGTGTCTATCAGCGCCTATTTACAAAGCGCTGGCACAGAGTAGTAGACAGCTGTATAGAAGGAAAAGCGCCATGGTATTTATCCTTTAGACTTTCGATTGGTGACAATGTGTATAGCGTAGAATGGGAGCGGGAGAAATTACTGGCAAACAATGAAAGCTGGCTTATTTATAAAAATGGAGAATTGTTCGGAAAAGCAGCGACTGTTTTTAACTTGAAAAATGCTGTTCATCTGAAGGAATCCATGAGAGGAACGTTAGGTGAGGAAGGATTCACCATCACTTCAAGAACAATCAATGGAGAAGCTAAAATGATGTGTGACAATAAAGTTGTCGGCAGCATCAAAAGAAACAATCTAGTCAGTGGTGTTCATACAATAACGGTTAATGACGATCAGGATGTCTATATTTTAGCATTATTGCTATTTGACATGTATTTTAAATCATAAAAATTTTCTGATTCCAACGATTGATTTGTAGAGAAAAAACAAAAAATTTAGAATTATTATGATGGATTTCCTTCTCTGACATGTTATAATGTACAAATTAAAAGCTGTGAAATGAGGGTGTGGATATGGAACAAAATGTAATGAAAAAAACGGTGCAGTTGGAGGATATTCTGATTGCGTACCAGCGAATTAAAGACATAGTGGCCCATACTCCTTTACAAAAAAATCATAGATTGTCAGAAAAATATGATTGTAATATCTATCTGAAAAGAGAAGACTTACAACATGTGCGTTCCTTTAAATTAAGAGGGGCCTTTTATTCTATGGTCATGCAGGAAAAAGAAAAGATGAAAAATGGAGTAGTCTGTGCGAGTGCTGGCAACCATGCACAAGGAGTGGCATATGCCTGCAGATATTTAGGTGTGCACGGGAAAATCTTTATGCCTGCAACAACACCGAAACAAAAAGTAACGCAGGTGAAGATGTTCGGGAAAAGTAATGTAGAGGTCGTTCTTGTAGGTGATACGTTTGATGACTCCTATGAAGAAGCAGTCGCATGTGCAACACAGGAAGAAAGAGCGTTCATCCATCCGTTCAATGATGAGCATGTCATTGCAGGTCAAGGAACGGTAGGCATTGAAATCATGAATGACATCGAGGAGCCTGTCGATTATGTGTTTGCAAGCATCGGCGGTGGCGGGCTGATGGCAGGGTTAAGCACTTATATTAAAGGTGTTTCACCTGGGACAAAAATGATTGGTGTCGAACCTGCCGGAGCACCTTCGATGAAAGAATCGGTTCTGCAGCGCAAAGTTATTACACTAGATAAAATTAATAAGTTTGTTGACGGTGCTGCTGTTAAGCGTGTTGGGGAGAAAAGCTATGATGTATGTAAACAGCTGCTCGAGGATATCCTGCTCGTTCCGGAAGGAAAGGTATGTACTTCGATTCTTTCTCTTTATAATGAGCACGCAATCGTAGCAGAGCCAGCCGGAGCGCTTCCTGTCGCAGCGTTGGACTTATATAAGGACAAGATTAAAGGCAAGAATGTTGTTGTTGTTATAAGCGGCGGAAATAATGATATTGACAGAATGCAGGACATTAAGGAAAGATCATTATTATATGAAGGGCTGTTGTACCATTTCATCGTTAACTTCCCGCAAAGAGCAGGAGCACTTAGGGAATTTCTTGATGAGGTTCTCGGTCCTGATGATGATATAACAAGATTTGAATATATCAAAAAGAACAATAAAGAAAATGGTCCAGCATTAGTCGGCTTGGAGCTGAAGCACAGAGAAGACTATAAAGGACTTATTGAAAGAATGGATCTGAAAGGCTTTCCGTATACAGAGCTGAATAAGGATTCAAACCTGTTTAACTTGCTTGTATAAAGGCGTTAACAGTTTTTAGAGAAACCCCTGATTCCATTAGGGGTTTTTTTATATAGTTGTAGACGGTGTTTTATTGCCAGATTGCCAGTTTAGGTTTCTGCTTGCCATTTATAGGACTAATGATGTATAATTTTAGTTTAAGAAAACGCTTTACAAAAGGCAAGATTTTTACTAAGGGAAGTGTGAAATGAAAAAGATTAAAATTGTTACAGACTCAACGGCAGATTTGGCATCAGAATTAATTGAAAAATATGACATTGAAGTAATCCCGTTATCAATATCAATAAACGGAGAAACCTTTTTAGATAGAGTAGATATAAACCCAGCAGAATTTATTCAAAAAATGAAGGAAGCAGAAAATCTTCCGAAAACATCCCAACCTCCAGTGGGAGTTTTTCTTGAAACGTATAATAAATTGGCAGACGAAGGATATACGGTTATTTCCATCCATATGACTGGAGGAATGAGCGGAACAGTTGACTCTGCAAGAAGCGCTGCAGCACTAACAGAGGCAGATGTTACCGTAATTGATTCTGAGTATATTTCTAAAGCCTTATCCTTCCAAGTTATTGAGGCTGCTATGATGGCACAAAACGGTATCGATAAAGAGGACATATTAGCAAAAATTCAGCATGTCAAAAAGCATACTAAATTATTTGTTGTCGTCGATACCCTTGAAAACCTAATTAAAGGTGGAAGGATTGGTAAAGGAAAAGCCTTTATAGGTTCACTCTTAAACATTAAGCCGATCGCCTCCTTGGAAGACGGAGTATACACACCCGTTACAAAAGTGCGAAGCAGAGCACAGGCAGTAAAGTTCTTAGCAAATGCGTTCGCGGAGGAATGCTTTGGGAAAACGATTAAAAGAGTAGGCATAACTCATGCCGACAGCCTTGATTATGCGAAAATGCTTTCAGATGCAATCGAAAAAGTTTCAGGGTTTAATAAAATAGAAATTGATTTCACAACACCTGTTATTAGCACACACACAGGTCAAGGAGCTTTAGGTTTTAGCTATTATGCGGAATAGCTTTTTTTAGAGATTGATATTAATCAATCTCTTTTTTTTGTACACAGCTTTAGGTCATAGGAAATAACCTATTAACATATAGTGTAAAGGGGATCTTTTTTTAAGGGGGAGAGAATAATGGCATATTATGGTTCAAAAGGCTGGTATGTTGCCCGATTAAAAGAGTTAGGGTTGAACCGGCATCCACAAGAACAAAGAAAATTAGAGTTATATAAAGTCTATATATTAAGAAATTTATATGAGGAGCAACTCGCTAAAATGAAAGGGGACAATTAAACGTCTCCTTCTTTCATAAAAAAAGTTAGCGGAATAAGAGGAATTTCGTTTAATTCTGTCGAATTCTTTTAGTTATATTTCTAGAAAAAGGAATTAAAAGGATTTGGTGGGTAACATGATGAAAAAAGTGAAGCAATTTCCTCTTTTAAATAAAATTCAATTATTCTCTTTTTGTATGCCTTTTTTCCTGTTAATTGCTGCAATAATATCCATCTATGTCATCACTTCTCATGAGTGGAAGAAAGCTGTCTCTGAACACACGGACAGTCTGTTAAACTTTGCAGCACACCATTTAACGGATGGGGAGTTTTACGCCAGCGGCTCTATGAGTGATGATGATAAGGAACACCTCTTATCGAGCTATACATTCCAACAAGAAAAAGTGCTTCAAACATATATTTGTATATATGACGAAGCTTCCTCCTGCAAGGAATGGTCAGTCCTTCAACAAGATGGAGCCTATTTCACATCAAGCAGTGCAGCGTTAACGAGCAAAATTCCTCTAATAAAAATTCCGGATTACAGCGGCTTCCGCAAGGAGAATGGCAGCCATATTTATACTGCATTCATACCTATAACAGACGAGCGCATGAATGTTATCGGCGCGATAGGAATGGACATTTCAGCAGATAGTTTGTTTAGCAGCATTCACAAGCTGTCATTGTGGCTTGTGGTTCTATTCTTGTTTTTGGCTGCACTTCTGTTTATCTATACGAAAAGAGCAATCAGCAAGCTTCTATTGCCTTTAAAAGAGGTAATATGGGGACTTAAGGAGATTAGCAGCGGCAATTTGGAAGTGGAGCTAAACAGCCATCATGCATCCGATATAAGGGCAATCAGCGACAGTCTTAACGAAATGGTTAGAAAGCTTGCTATGCTTTTTACAAGACTTTCTAAAACCTCGAAAGAATTAGGGACATTGTCTCGGGATATTGAGCTGAATTCAGTAGAAGAAGCTTTAAACGAGATGGACAATATTATGAACTACACGAAAATCCACCGGGAGCTGCAGCGTGCGGAAAAAATGAATGCGATTGGCCAATTAGCAGCCTCTGTAGCCCATGAAATAAGAAATCCAATGACTGTTGTTAAAGGTTTCCTGCAGATATTTCTTGCTAAAGAACATATTAGTGAAGAGGAACGAATGTACATAAAGCTTATGATTGAAGAAATGAACAGAGCAGAGACAATTATTAATGATTACTTATCTTTAGCGAAGCCTGGAATTGAACAAAGTGAAAAAGTCGATGGAGAAGATTTAATCATGAAGGTAATTGACTTAATGCATTCTTATGCATTGATGTCGAAAAGCATTACTTTTGAACGTGACATCCAGCAGGTTTATATACGCGCAAACAGCAGTGAATTGAAGCAAGTGCTGATCAATATTCTTAAAAATGGAATAGAATCCATGCTTAACGGAGGTGTGTTAAGCGTGTGTTTATACAAAAAAGCTGGTTTTGGGGTTTTTGAAATTAAGGACACGGGTATTGGAATGACAGAAGAGGAATTAGGCAGACTAGGAACAGCTTTTTATTCCTTAAAAGAAAAGGGTACTGGCATGGGATTGATGGTCAGCTATCAAATGATTGAACAAATGAAAGGCAAGATTGAAGTCGAAAGTGAAAAAGGCAAGGGTACAACTTTTAAGGTTTATATCCCACTATATAGTTAAGTGCTTGTTTTCAAATGCCTATTCAATCATACATACTAAATGTTTTAGCTATTTTTTACCTATCATTCATTCTGTAAAACAATATAAGGCCTAATGAATAGGTCTTTTTTCAATAAAGGCAAAAAGTATTTGCATAGTTTTGGCCTAATGGTAGAAGGATAAAAATGTAAAAACCATTCTTTTATCCATATGTTATAATGATTAAAAATGCAATAAAGGTAGGTGTTAGCCAATGAGACCATTTACCTTACTGATTTCAATTATAACGCTTTTTTTGCTTACTTCTTGTACAACCAACACTTCCTTTCATAGGAATGATTCGAAAGAAACGGTTGTAGCCATGAAGCAGGAAGTCCCAGAAAGCTTTATATCGGAGGACTTGAATGTTGTCGCAGCCGGTGATTCCTTGACACAGGGTGTTGGTGACAGTACTGGCAAAGGCGGCTATGTCCCTTATCTGGAGCAACTATTTAAGCAGGAAGAGGGAGTAGGGAACGTCACTATCAGCAACTTTGGTGTTAAAGGCAATCGGACAGACCAGCTGCTCAAAAAAATTAAATCTGATGAAGTCAAGAATTCCATCAGAGATGCAGATATGGTTGTTTTAACAATAGGCGGCAATGATATTATGAAAGTTGTTCGCGATCATATCTCAAATTTGCAGCTCGATGATTTTACAGGGCAAATGAAGACATTTGAGACGAATCTTTATAATATACTGAAGGAAATTCGCAAAGATAATCAAGAAGCTGCGATAGTCCTCGTTGGTGTATATAATCCCTTTACAAAATGGTTTTCTGACGTGGATGAAATGAATGATATTGTGACAGAATGGAATATGTCGGGAGAAAATATTCTTACTCTATATAACAATACTTATTTTGTGCCCATTGAACACATTTTTGCTGATTCATCTGAAAACCTTCTTTATACAGACTATTTTCATCCGAACGATAAAGGCTATAAATTGATTGCTGACGAAATTTATCAGACAGTAAAAGAAGAGGCGATTGGGGAAATATTAGCAATGAAGCGCTTGAATAGAGAAAACAGAGGAGAATGAGTTTGTTTAAGAAAAAATGGAAAACAGCTTTTTTAATATTAGCAACCATCAATATAATTATCCTGTTAGTCCTTGTCACCCTTGTGTTTTTACCTGCTGACAAATCGGCAGACAGAGTGGATTCACAGAACGAAGATGTTATTCCGTTTCAAGTGACAACAAATAAAGAAGACTTAACTTTGCTTATCAACAATTATTTGGAAAAAGAAGGCTTAAATGGGCCTGTTCATTATGAAGTAAATCTTAATGACGAAGTAGAGCTTTTTGGCTATTTGCCGATCTTTAGCAGTGATATAGAAATGAAGCTTACATTTGAACCAATTCCATTGGACAATGGGGACCTTACATTAAGACAGAAATCGATCAGTATCGGACAGCTGTCTCTTCCCGTTTCCTATGTAATGAAATTTATTGAGAATCAGTATAAGCTTCCATCATGGGTTAATATTAATCCCGATGATGAGACTATTGATGTGCATCTTACTAATATGAAAATCGGCGACGGTATGGCGGCGGAAGTAGAGGAATTTGATTTGGAAAACAATCGAATTCGCTTCAACTTGCTCTTGCCAACGGAATAATCAATTGTAAAAAGGCAGAATGGATATTCTGCCTTTTTTATATAGATATAAGCAAGATATCTGTGGGAGCTTCCTCTGAGGAACCTTCAAGAATCAAAGCAGAATACGCTTTGTTTTCCTTTAATGTTAAAGGAGGAAGAGTTGCAATTTGTCTATTTGTGTCTGCATCTCGCGCTTCTAAATAGACAGTCATCGGGTATAGCCCTAAGTAAGAAGTAGATGCCTTCAAGTGTAAACCAGGAAAAACAACATCTCCTTTTTGGACAGCAATATTTAATGCTGGCAATTTTGGATGAAGATGAATGAAACGCAGTTTTGTTTCAGCTGCATGCACAAAAGGATCTTCCCGGTAGGAGTAAAGCTTTAAATATTGATTGGCAGATTCTAAAAAGGTAATAGTATGATAGATGTTACTTTCTACAAGGATTTTTTGGCTGCAGAGCGAATCAACCATCTTCCCTGTTTCATAAATGTCTATTTGATAGCGGCCTACTGGCAGGGTCATATCATTTGTAGTGCTTTTAAAGGGTACCTCTTTAAATATTTTTACTCCATTGATGAAAATATCGACAGCTGGCTTTTGAACAGATGCATGGATAAAGCGGATTTTGCCGTATTCTGCTTGCCTTTCCGTATCTGCTGTTATGTTTTGCGGGAGTGCCATTTTCAGGCTTTGAAGATGTTTTTGGTAATAGTAAATATGAAGTTCTGGATTTGTATACTTATAATAATCGCTTAACAGATTGTACATGCCCGCTTCATGAATGGGAAAGCTGTCTCCTTGTTTATTCATAGTATCACTCCTATTTGCTCAATTTGCTTCATCTTATGCAAAGCGAATGATACAGTGCCTATCTAAAAAATAATCTTCTAATCGGAAATTATATGTACAAAAAGAAAAAAATGGTATATACTATAACTAATTATAACGGAAAGGGTGATGTACGATGAAAAAGTTAATCTGTGTAAATAAGGCAATTGCATATATCGTACAGCCCTACGCTTACTTTATGAAGTAAGTGAATTACATTCTGCATTTGAATGCATGTGAAAACCATGGGCTGTACGTGCTTATGGTTTTTTATTATGCATAAAAATGGAGGATTAAAATGGATTTAAATAAAATCGGGTTCAATGAAGAGCTAAAAAGCGCATTAGCGCACTTAAATAAAGAGGGTATTATTGCAGGTCGGGTTGCATTAGAGCATAAGAGGATTTACCGGATTTTTACGGAATTCGGCGAGCTATTGTGTGAGGTGTCAGGAAAACTTTCCTTTGAAGCTGTCGGAAGAGAGGACTATCCTGCAGTAGGAGATTGGGTCGCTGTGCTGCCGCGGCTTAATGAAGGAAAAGGCACGATAATGGCAGTTCTTCCGAGAAAAAGTAAATTTTCAAGAAAAACAGCTGGCCAGACTACAGAAGAGCAAATCGTAGCAGCAAATGTGGATACGATATTCTTAGTTAATTCTCTGAATGAGGATTTAAACTTGCGCAGAATCGAAAGATATTTGACACTGACATGGGAAAGCGGCGCTAATCCAGTGATTCTCCTTACTAAATCAGAGCTTTCTAACAATGTAGAGGATTCAGTCGCTTTAGTTGAAGCAGTCGCATTCGGTGTGCCGGTAATCGCGGTAAGTGTCCATGAGAATCGGGGGCTTGATCTTTTGAACGACTACTTGCAGCCGCAAAAAACAATTGCCCTCTTAGGATCTTCCGGTGTAGGCAAATCTACATTAACGAACTATTTATTAGGTTATGAGAAGCAAGCGGTGCAAACAATTAGGGAAGACGATGACAAAGGCCGTCATACGACAACTTACCGGGAGATGCTCGTGCTGCCTAATGGCTGTGTTTTAATTGATACACCAGGGATGAGAGAATTGCAGCTGTGGAACAGCAGTGCCGGTATCTTAGAGAGTTTCACTGATATCGAGGAATTGGCTGAAAATTGCCGGTTTAGAGACTGCGGTCATATGGGGGAAGCTAATTGTGCTGTCAAACAGGCAATAGAGGACGGAGAGCTGGAGTCAGGCCGCCTGAACAGCTATTTCAAAATGAAGCGAGAACTTGCTTATCTTGACAGAAAGCAGAATAAAAAAGCTCAGTCAGATGAGAAGAAGAAATGGAAGAGTATCAAAAAAACGATAAAAGCAAAGCGAAAATAATAATGAGAATGGGGAGTGCAGGCATGCTCTCCCTCTTATTATTCAGCAAGCCTCTTTTTTGCTTTCTCAGGCGATTTTGTTTAAGCTAATAAAAGAAGTGTTGTTACACTCCCTATAGGGAATAGATAGTATACATACTAAATGGAATAGAGGTGTATGGTATGGAAAAACAATATGAAAAAGCAACATTTGCCGGCGGCTGTTTCTGGTGTATGGTGAAGCCGTTTGATCAGGAGCCTGGAATTATTTCTGTTGTTTCCGGCTATACGGGCGGCCATAAGGAAAATCCTACTTATAAGGAAGTCTGCTCTGAAACGACAGGTCATTATGAGGCAGTCCAGATTACATTCGATCCCGAATTGTTCCCTTACGAAAAACTGCTTGATATATATTGGCAACAGATTGACCCGACAGACCCAGGCGGCCAGTTTTTTGATCGAGGACAATCCTACCAAACAGCTATTTTTTATCATAATCAAGAACAGAAACGACTTGCTGAACTTTCAAAGAAAGCATTAGGAGAAAGCGGCAAATTTAACAAGCCGATTGCAACGAAGATACTTCCGGCATCTGTTTTTTATGACGCAGAGGATTATCACCAAGGTTACTACAAAAAAAATTCGCTGCATTATAACGCCTATCATGTAGGCTCAGGAAGAGCTGCTTTTATTAAAAACAACTGGGGGGAAAAGCATGAATAAAAAAGAATTAAAAGACAAACTGACACCAATTCAATATGAAGTAACTCAAAACAATGGAACAGAGCCTCCTTTCCATAATGAATATTGGAACGAATTTGCTGATGGTATTTATGTCGACATCATTTCTGGCAAGCCTTTGTTCAGTTCAAATGACAAATATGATGCAGGCTGCGGCTGGCCGAGTTTTACTAAGCCTATTAGTGAGAAAGATCTTGTAGAAAAAACAGATACTAGTCACTTTATGGTTAGGACAGAGGTTAGGACGAAAGAATCTGATTCACATCTTGGCCATGTATTCAATGATGGCCCTGATCCAACAGGCTTAAGATACTGCATGAACTCAGCCTCTCTTCGTTTCATCAGAAAGGAAGATCTGGAGCAAGAAGGCTACGGCAAATACAAAGTGTTGTTTGATTGAAGATTAATCAATACAAAGAAAAGGGCAATCCGTTTTAGAGGATTGCCTTTTTTATGTTAACTATTTGTCTTGAACAATCACAGACGAAATCTGCACTCTGTGATACCCTGAAGTGTTATGGGAGGAAGCTTTACCTGCTGAGCGAAAGATTACCTTATGTGTTTCATCTGGAAGTCCGCCGGCAATAAACTCAGACCTTGGTTTTTCAAATGGCCACCATGTCGAAATACTTGTTACAAATTCATCGTCGATATAGACATCAACTAAGCCGCCCAGCGGACCTCTTATTACATTTGCGCCAAGATAGGTGCCCTTAAAGGTAAAGCCAAGTTCGGCACCCTTATCATCAGTAGTATAATATCCTTGCTTTTTCACATAAGAGCTGTCTTTAAATGTATAATCGTTGTTTGTTACCATATTGATTGCTTTAGCCGCATAGTCATTCAAGGGCAGTTCTGTACTCTTTTCCTTGTTCTGTATCTGTTTGTTGAAATGCTTGTAAATATATTCAGCATAAAGCTGATAGCCCTTATCATTTGGATGAACCAAATCCTTCGTTAATTCTTCTGCTCTTTTTCCTGATTCACGAAATGGAATTCTCATGTCAAGATTTGTTGCCTGGTATTCCCCAGACACTTTAGAGATGACATCTGCAAAATTTTCATTATCTAAACTGCTTTCTGTAAGGGTAATGATTTCAGCTGCAGGATATTTTTCTTTTACTTGGAGAAGAAGCTGGCTGTATAAATAATAAAAAACGTCATTATTCATGTATTTACGGTCATTTTCTCCAAAGACGATAAAGATTAGATCAATATTCTGGATACTGGAATTCTTGAATTTATATAAGCCTTCAAAAGCTGTGGCTCCACTTTGAACAATCATGTTCCGTTTTAATGGAGAACCATAATTGTCATATAATTTATCTTCAAGCAAATAAAACCATTTAGTCTGATCCTTGCTCGCACCAGAACCTCTTCCGATACTGTCTCCGATTACAAGATAGGATACTGGTTCACTTGCCTTTATTTTGTCGTAGACGTTTTTAGTACTGGAGCTTGTTTTGCCGGGATGATAGAGGCAATACAGCAAAAATAAGGCTATCCCAAATACACTGGTAATTACTAGAATAAAAGTTTTGTTTTTCATAGAAGTTACTGTATTTCCCCGCTTTCTTAAATATCGCCATGCTATATTATATCCTGCCTTTTCTGAATTAAACATAATAGGAACCAAGAGGAGCGTTAAATAGGCATAGATTGGAAGTCTTATAAAAAGTGAATAATGCTTGCACCATTATTTCTTGTTATGTATAGTATACGGTATATTATTTCGGATAAGGAAGAGGAACGATGACTAAATCTTTTTATCATTTTTTAATGAAATTCCGCCATCCCCAGCCAAAAGATAACATAAGTCACTTTGCCAATCATGCTTATTTAGATCACAGCTTCCCAAAAAACAGCTTTGATTATGATGAAATAAGCAATTATTTAGAGCTAAATGGTCATTATTTGGATAGTATGAGAATCTTTGATGAAGCTTGGGAAACGTATCTGTTTCAAGAAGAAAAGGAAATCCGTTATTAGCATTTTGCATTTTTTGCGAAATGCTTTTTTATTTGCCCATTTTTTAATGAAACCCGTGTTTTGGTTAAAGTGTATTCTAAAATAGTTTGTCAGCTACATATATTGGATTAACAAAACGTCCATTCCCTGTATAATGGCTGATTTAGAAAAAAACGAAATGAAATAGAACATGAGTATTGGCGATTAGCAAGGATGATGCATATATTATCTCAGATAAGAAAAACAGCGAACAAAAAAAGGATGAAGATGAGATGTGGATTTATGAAAGGGTAGTTTCTTATTAAAATCCCCCACTTTAGTTGTTAAGTCTTTAAGCATGACTGTGGGGGCAAGGGTGCTGCTTTTTGCGGACCGAATATCGCACAATCTGTTTAGAGAGGACTTTTTACTATGGGAAACCGAAAAAAACCGAAGTTTAAAATTGGCGATACTGTTGTCATCACTATCTATGGAACCGTTGGCAAAATCACAGACGTGAAGTGGCTTGATGACATGCATGTCTACGAAGTGAATAAAAGTGAAGGATTATATTTGGAATCCAGTCTGCAGATGCTGTCAGAATTCGAAGGAGAGCTGATGGATACGGAAAAAATAGACATTGAATATCGCTATTTTATAGGTGACCTTGTCAAAGTAAAAGGCTATGGATCCAATCTTTTTAAAATCATGGGTTTCCGCACAGAAATTTGGCGTTACAAATCAGATGCATGGGAAGATATCATTTATGAACTGTCAAGAGTTAGTGATGGAGAATGGCTTGAGGCAGGGGAAGAAGAACTCACTTTAGTGGCAGATGCAGAAAATGCTGACAGCTTTATTCAAAAGCTGGGTCTCTTATATATAATGGATAAGAAAAAGAAACCGGTAAACTTGCAAAAAACTAACAGCTCTTACCGTAAGTCGGAAAAAGAGCTGCTTGAAAGCACGAAGGAAAAGCAAGAATTGATTGATGGTTTGCTTGATATATATAATGACTATCAATTATTGTATGAGATGTTCGAAGATTTAGAGTATGAGCATGCAATGAGACTGACCATTAGAAAGCTAAAACAGTTAAGCAGCAAGGATGATAAGCAAAAGCTCTAAGCTTGACCTACACTAGATTAGAGAATAAGGTATAGGAAGTAAGGAATACAGCCGAACAATACTAATGAAAACAATGCTTTGAGTCCTTTGTCAAATATTCCTAAAATACTGCTGTTATCTTCATTCACATCTTCTTTAAAAGCTTCGACTAAATGCTGGAACTTATTCACAGTATTTTCCCCCATAATTCACGATATTTTAGGTTTTGCAGTGTCAATAGTAATAAATATGAACCTGGCCCTCTAAACATGTCTCTTTTTTCTTGAAAAATATTTTAATTTATCCGATAATTTGTACAAAAGCTTTGCATGTTTTACCTTATGTCACATATATTCTTACAAAAGGGGGCGATATGCTTGAAAGAGATTGACGTAATAATAGATACGGAGGAAATTGCTGAGTTTTTCTTTCGTGAGCTATTAAAAAGGGGATACGTTCCCACAGAAGATGAAATGGAAGAATTAGCTGACATAACTTTTGAATATCTTCTTGAGAAATACATTATTGATGAGGAATTGGATGAATAGTGAATGTAAGTTTGGAAAAAACAGTTTAATATAAAAGCAGGTTATTTCGTTCATATGGCAGGAGAATGCTCTTGCCATTTTTTATTGTTTTTTTTTTAGTTTAATTGAAACTTTTATAACATCCCTTCCGTAAATGATTACAACAAAATCATTTTGCAAATAGCGGGAGGAAAAAATTATTATGTCTATATTTAAAAAAGCCTTGGCAAGTGTAGGCGTTGGCGCAGCAAAACTTGATACGGTGCTGAAAAAATCCGATTATTTACCAGGTGAACAGATAGAGGGAGAAATAAATATTACAGGAGGCAATGTTGCTCAAAATATTGACGCCATATATGTCAGACTGTATACACAATACGAAATAGAAAGAGACGATAAAAAGGAATCACAAACGGCCTTGATTGGAGAATTCCTTGCTGCAGGAGCCTTTACTATTGAGGCAAAAGAGAAAAAGGTTATCCCATTTTCGAGTGTGCTTCCATATGATATTCCCTTTACGATAGGCAGAACAAAAGTATGGATCTCAACAGGCCTTGATATTAAACAAGCTATTGACCCAAATGATGTCGACCATATTAATATCGTTCCATCTCCATTCACTAGAGGAGTGTTCCATGCTTTTGAGGAGCTGGGTTTTCATATGAAAAGCGGCGGCTGTAAAGAGGCAGGCCGGGCACATCGAATGCGACTTCCATTCGTGCAGGAGTTTGAATTCGTTCCGGTCTCCGGTTCTTTTAGGGGTAAGCTGGATGAGGTTGAATTAGTCATTCTAACAGCTACAGAAAATGAGCTCGATGTTATGCTTCAGATTGACAGAAAACAAAGGGGGCTATCTGGATTATTCGCAGAGGCTCTTGATATGGATGAAAGCTATGTCTCCTTGCGTATTCATAAGCAGGAGCTGGCAGACTTAAAGGGGAATCTCTATCATTTAATCAACAAATATGCAGGTTAAAAAAGCAGGTGTGACTGTTTTTGGTCACACCTGCTTTTTTTAGTTCTTTCTTTCTCTAGCAGACATTTCTTTGCCATGTGCTTCGTGTTCAGCAATAATGGCTTCTTTCGGTATATGATTATTTTTTTTAGGAGAGTTAATTCGATTGCGATGCTTTTTTCCCATAATAATATCTCCTTCAACATTTAAATTTTAAAAGTTACTTGTGTGTATTAGCATGTTTTCCTAACCCAAAGGAAAAGCTAAAATTAGTATTGCCGATTAAAGTTTTGTTATCCTGCTATTAATTGTATTTATCCCAAATCTAGAATATGATATAGTACAAATAGTGAATGTTTAGGATATGGAAATGATTCCTAATATATTTTTTATTGAAATGTTCTTATCAATGGAGGTACTTAAAAATGAGTGTACATATTGGCGCAAAAGAAAACGAAATTGCAGAAACGGTACTCCTTCCTGGAGATCCTTTGAGAGCAAAGTATATCGCGGAGAATTTTTTGGAGAATGCGGTATGCTATAACGAAGTGAGAAATATGTTTGGATATACAGGTACATATAAAGGAAAAAGAATTTCTGTTCAAGGAACAGGCATGGGAGCTCCTTCAATCGCAATTTACGTGAATGAATTAATGACAAGCTATAACGTTCAAAATCTAATCAGAGTCGGAACTTGCGGTGCTATCCAGCAGGATGTTAAAGTTCGCGATGTCATTTTAGCAATGAGCGCTTCAACTGACTCGCAAATGAACCGCATTACTTTCGGTGGCGTAGACTACGCACCGACAGCAAACTTTGATCTGCTTAAAAAGGCATATGATGCAGGCATTGAAAAGGGCCTTTCTCTTAAAGTCGGGAATGTATTTACGGCAGATATGTTCTATAACGATAATTCTGAGCTGGAAAAATGGGCTAAATACCAAATTCTAGCGATTGAAATGGAATCAGCAGCACTTTATACATTAGCAGCTAAATTTAACCGCAAAGCTTTGTCTGTATTAACTGTAAGTGACCATGTTTTGACAGGAGAGGAAACGACAGCTTCAGAAAGACAGACAACTTTCAATGAAATGATTGAGGTGTCACTCGAAGCTGCAATTAAAGAATAAGCGTACTTTTGTACAAGTGTAATATGGGGTGGAGAATGAAAAAACTAGCGCTGCTGCTGTTGCTTACTGCCCTTTTGACAGGGTGCAGTAAACTGGATGGCATTACAGAACACATTCCCTTTTTAAATAAGGATAAGGCTTCAGAAGAAACAACGGGGAATGGAGATAAAGACACAGAGCAATCAAATGAAGAAGGAACTGCAGACAGCACACAGGAAAATGACTCAGAAAGCGAAGGTTCTGAGGAGGAAATCCCTTGGACTCTTGAAGCAGCATTTTTCAATGACATTAAAGTGGTGGACGGCCGGAACATTATTCAAAATCCGACGAATACTGTCTCTCTTGTCAACAAGGATTTCGGTTTACCTGATGGTTATGCACCGGAAGATATGGTAAGGCCAGATGTGCTGTTTTCCTTTGGAGATCAAGACATCGAAAAAAGCTATTTGAGAAAAGAAGCAGCATCTGCCTTGGAAGAAATGTTCAATGCTGCAAAAAAAGACGGTGTCATCCTGTATGCAGTGTCAGGTTACCGATCCTACGACCGTCAGTCCGTTCTGTTTAAGGCAGAAGTTGATAAGGTCGGAGAGAAAAAAGCAGAAGAAGCAGTCGCATATCCAGGAAACAGTGAGCATCAGACAGGGCTTGCAATGGATATCTCTGCTGAAAGTGCCGATTTCCTGCTCACCGAAGAGTTTGAAGACACGAAAGAAGGAAAATGGCTCCATGATAAAGCCCATCTTTACGGGTTTATTCTTCGCTATCCGAAAGGAAAAGAGGATATCACCAAATATAAATTTGAGCCATGGCATTACCGGTATGTCGGCAAAAAATCAGCAAAAGATATCTTTGAAAACAATTGGACATTAGAGGAATATTTTGAACAAGTTAGAAAAATCTAAAGAAAAGATATTTGTTCAAAATTTATTCATAATTATGTCATAAATTAACCCAATTTTTTTGATACTGTTGATTATAAAAGGCATGTATCGCGGTGCCAAAAGGGCAAATGAAAGTGGTGAATTATTTGGAGAATGAAAAGAACATAAATGAGGAAAACGAAGCGGGAGATAAAGATCACAGTTTTATCCGCATAAAGAAATTTCACTTTGTCATGCTTATTTTCTTTACGGTTATATTAGCTGCAGGGATTACAACCGTTGCACTCGCGTTTGGCGAAGAGCCAGCTGTTACGGTTGGTACAGACAGAAGCGAATTTTCTAAGCTTTACTCTGCGTACGATACGATAAAGGATAAATTTTATCAAGATGTCGACACAGAAGACTTGGTGAATGGAGCCATTGACGGCATGTTCACAGCATTAGATGATCCTTATTCTGATTATATGAACCAGGAGGAGGCATCTAGCTTTAATGAAAGTATTTCTTCTTCATTTGAAGGAATTGGAGCCGAAATACAAGAAAAGGATGACAGCATTATTGTTGTGTCTCCAATAAAAGGGTCTCCTGCAGAAAAAGCCGGAGTGAAACCGAATGACAATATTTTGACTGTAGATGGCAAAAGCCTGCAAGGCATGAGCTCATCTGAAGCTGTCACACTTATAAGAGGCAAAAAAGGGACAACTGTAAGCCTTGAAATAGAGAGAGCTGGCAGTGAAGATACGTTAAAAATTGATATTGTCAGGGACACCATACCAATTGAGACGGTTTATGGAGAACTTCGTGATGACGGCATAGCTGAAATTCAAATCACAAGCTTCTCGTCAGACACAGCCCAAGAACTTGTTGATAAACTGAATGAGTTCAAAGAGAAAGGCATGAAGGGGATTGTTCTTGATTTAAGACAAAATCCAGGCGGATTGCTGACACAAGTTCAAGAAATAGCCAACCTGTTTATTCCTGAAGGAGAGCTTATTTTCCAAGTGGAGCATAAAAATGGTAAAATTGAACAAGTTGCTTCAGAAAACACGAATGCAAACAAGCTGCCATTAGTAGTATTGATTGATGAGGGAAGCGCCAGCGCTTCTGAAATCCTTGCTGCTGCTGTAAATCAGTCTGCAGACGTTCCGTTAGTCGGAGTGAAGTCTTTCGGTAAGGGTACTGTTCAAAGTGCTATTGAATTATCAGATGGAAGCAATATTAAATTCACCACTGATAAATGGTTGACACCAGATGGCAGGTGGATTCATGAAAAAGGAATTGAACCGACCTATAAAGTAGAACTTCCAAGCTATGCAAAATTGACGATTATTAATCCAGATACGAAGTTAAAACTGGATTCGAATTCCAATGAAGTGAAAACTGCACAGGAAATGCTGAATGCACTTGGCTATAAAGTTGAAAATGCGAACGGCTATTTCGATGAAAGTACAGAGGAAGCAACGAAGGAATTCCAAGAAAAAGAAAAATTAAAGGTAGATGGCGTCATTACTGGAGATACAACGCTTAAGCTCATGGAAAAGTTAAGTGAAAAAATCCAAAAGAATGATACGCAAATGAAAAAAGCAATCGAAATACTAAATAAAGAACTGAAAAAGTAATATGGAAAGGAGCGGCATTTTCTACTTGCCCTCCTTTTTCCATTGTTATGCTTTTATAGTTAAGGAGGATAACGATGAAAAAAACGGAAGTATTTATATTATCAGGGTTTTTAGGGAGCGGGAAAACAACTTTGTTGAAGCGACTGCTCACTCATGAAAAGGAAGAAGGCAGAAAAGTTGCAGTCTTAATGAATGAATTTGGTGATATATCGATTGATTCAAATGAAGTCGAAGCAGATGTACCGCTGAAGGAGCTGTTAGGAGGATGTGTGTGCTGCACGATTCAAGATAAGCTTGAAGGCCAGCTGCAATCACTGCTGATAGAGGAAAAGCCAGATGTAATTTACCTAGAGACTACTGGTGCGGCACATCCTGTTGAAACGATGGACAGCATCCTTTCACCCATTTTTGCTGATAAACTATTGCTTAAAGGAATTATAACGGTTATGGATGGGAAGCTTTGGCTAGAGCGTTCCAAAATGAGTCCAGCAGTTGGGCAGCTTCTAATTGAGCAAATACGTCATGCCAACATGATATTAATAAATAAACAGGACCAGTTAACAGAGGCGGAAAAATTAAAAGTCACGTTTGAGCTTCAAAGCATCAATCCGAAAGCATTCGCTATATTAACAAGTTATTCAAAGCTTCCAGTACAAAAATTGAAAGATATGACGATGCAATTCGCGAAAGAAACAGTCAAAACAACAATTCAAACGTTACAGCTTAGTTCGTTTGTCTATCATTTTAAACATACAATTGCTTCAGATAAATTTGAAGCATTTCTTAAGGAGCTTCCTGACACTATATATCGCATTAAAGGCTATGTGCAATTCCATCAAAATCACTACCCTGATTTATTTCAGTATTCCTACGGAATGCCCTTAATGATGAGAGAAGATATGAAGATGCCATTAAATCTAGTCTTTATCGGTGAAAATATTGATTGGCAGCATATCAAAGAACAGTTAGACAATCTGTAATCTGACAAGTTGCCGCAATAACTTAGAATGAACTATCAATAAAACGGGCAAACTTTCTTTAGCTAAAGTGTAGAGGAGGGTAATTTTGTTCAAAAAGGGAAAGTTCATTCTTTTTGTTGCTGTTGCCGCAAGTCTTTTTATGGTGTCAAACGTCCATGCTGAAACAAAGGAGAATGCTCCAATCACATACGGCATTCAGCTGCTCGAATGGAAGGAAGCAGATAAGGTCATTCCACGTTACAGCAAGTTTTCCATTTATGATATGGAAACAGGCAAGTTATTTCATGCACAGCGGAGAGCAGGGTCACAGCATGCTGATGTCCAGCCACTTACAACAGCTGATACAAAGATTATGAAAGAAATCTACGGCGGAAAATGGAGCTGGAAAAGAAGATCGATTCTTGTTTTGAAGGATGATCAAGTGCTAGCTGCATCGATGCATGGGATGCCACATGGGGCAGGAGCATTACAGAATAAGTTTCCAGGCCATTTTTGTATTCATTTTTTAGGAAGCACTACCCATAAGACCGACAATATGGATTTATCACATAAGCTCATGGTATATAAAGCAGCTGGTATTTTAAAAATGGAGCTAGACAAGCAAGATCCAAATGATACTGTGCGCTCCTTTGTTGCAGGAATGAAAGAGCAGGATAATACAATCTTAAACCACTTAAGTACAGAAAAACTGGATTGGCGAGCTGCTTTGGAAGAACTGGAAAATGTAAAGCTGTTTAAAGTGGAGGAGACAAAGGACTATCAATTTGAAACTGTTTTACACATAAACTTGGAGTGGCAGCTTTATATTCAAAATGAAAAAAGAAAAAGTGAAATGAAAAGGCTGACGTTAGTCAGAACTTCACCTATTGAGCCGTGGAAAGTTTTAATTGATGACGAGTTTTTTCCATTATAGAAACAAAAGCCGTATGCAGATGCATACGGCTTATCTTGTTTGTTTATTAGCGCATCTCTCCAAATTTAGCAAAAGTTCTTTCTTCATCTACCAGTCCGCAAGCTGCACATTGGATACGATTGTCAGGACCGTTATAGCCAATATGAAAGGGGGAAAGATTATCTGCTGTATACTCTTCTACAATATTTCCAGTTTGAGGGTCTAACTTTACAGATTGGGGCACTTGGCGGATAATATTGAATCTGCTTCTATTTGTCCGGCAATTTGGGCAAGCATAAGGTGTACTCATAACTATACTTCCTTCCATCTTTATATCTTCTTCTTCCTTTTTACTATTCCACCTTTTTTTGGATATATACAGCCCTTTTTTCAGTAGTAACAATTATTGATTTCCTGTTATGTAAGTCAAGTTATTGTCATATTTGTTATGAACAGACTGTGCTTCAAAACTTGTCAATACTTAATTTCATACTTAATATGTATCTGCTGGATAATTAAGTAAAATAATTTGAACTTCTAATGAATTAGAAAAGTTTTCACCATGCTTTGGGCGATAAGTGGTTTAAGCGAAATAAAAGCTGCTGCAGCTAATTAGCTTTTACTTGTTGGATATTTTATCCACAAATATGACAAAAATCGTATGATATGATTTTTCTGTAAGCAAGCCTTTAATACGATATTAAGAAATTCATATTTTAGGAGGATTTTTTAGATGAAGAAAAAGTTAATCTTTTCAACAGCAGCAGCTGCAGCACTATTCATGTCAAATCCGGTTATGCATCAGGCAGATGCAGCTTCTAATCAAGAGAGAGAAGCGGTGAAAGTAACGTATCAATCATATAATCTTAATGAAGAGCAAATCAATGCCTTAATGAAGCAGTTTTCAGGTAATATTGATATAAATAAGTTGCTTAAAAACTATTATGGCAGCACAAGCAACACTGTAAATAAGGAGACAGCAACAACAAAAGCACCTACAAACACAACAGCAACTGACAATAAAACAACTACAACAGCAAACACTGCTAATGCACAGGATACAACGGCAAACCAACAGAAGACGGAAGCCACACAAACTTCTTCAAGTGTGAGTGCATTTGAAAAAGAAGTTGTTGAATTGACAAATGCAGAGAGAGCTAAACAAGGTCTTCCTGCTTTAACTCTAGATACAGAGTTAAGCAAAGTTGCAAGAGCTAAGTCTGAGGATATGAGCAAGAACAATTATTTTGATCATACAAGCCCGACATATGGCAGCCCATTTGATATGATGAAGCAATTTGGTGTTTCCTATAAAGCAGCTGGCGAAAACATTGCTAAAGGTCAAACAACACCAGAGCAAGTGGTGAAAGCATGGATGAACAGTGAAGGCCATCGCGCTAATATTTTAAGCAGCAATTTTACTCATATTGGGGTAGGCTATGTAGCTGACGGGAATTACTGGACACAGCAATTTATAGGTAAATAATAGTTGTTGAAAAAACCAAAGGAATAGTTCCTTTGGTTTTTTTCTTTATGTGAAAATTTCCGCGTTTTTGAATTTTATTTTATTTTCTGTAGCTGTGTACTTTAGTGGTTTTTTTGATGAGAAATTTATATAATGGTTTTTCATATAGTTCATTTTAGAAAAAATGAAATAGTCTCAAGTAAACGGGGAATAATAAAGAAATACTATAATAGGAGAATTGAGCGTGGAAATTAGACTAGCAACGATAAATGACTTAGATGCAATTATGAATATAGCAGCAAAAACAATAAAAATAATGAATGAAGAAGGAAATGACCAATGGTCTGATAAATATCCTGCTGAAAAGGATTTTAAAACAGATATTGAAAACAGTTCTGCATTTGTTGCAATCATGGATGAAGAAGTAGTCGGCTCTATTGCGATTGACCGTATCGGCGGTAAAAACTATGATTTAATTGAATGGACATTAACGGAAAAAAACTTTTATGTTATTCACAGGCTAATGGTTGATCCTGAAATACGCGGCGGGGGAATAGCAAGCAAGCTCCTTGCTTTCGCTGAAATTTTTGCTATTGAAAATGACACCTTCTATTTAAAAACAGACACATATGCCATCAATGAAAAAGCACAAAATCTGTTTCTGAAAAATGGCTTTAACAAAGTAGGAGAATTACATTTTCCTGGAAAAGAACGACCTTTCTACTGCTTCGATAAAAGCTTTAAATAATGGGTAACAAACAAGAAAAATCAACTCAAAGCAACCGAGTTGATTTTTTATTTCGATGCAGGCGGTATTTGGATGATTAGTATTCCGTTTTTAAATTGGAAAGAAAGCTCTTCCTTCCTAATGGCATATGGCAATGTAATCACTTTATGGAAACTCCGGTTTTGCCTTTCTTTTAAATAATAGGCATACTCTTCACAAAGTGTCTTAAAATGCCCAGCAATATGAAGCGTATGATCTTCACACTTAACGGCAACATTTTCCGGGGTCATGCCCGGAAGCTCTACTTCAATATAACAAACTCCATTCTTTGTATAAAAATCACAAGGGGGAAACTGATTATTGCTTTTAATGGCATTCCTACCATTAAAAAAATGCTGCTGGCTTGGCGAGTCTTGAAATAAGTTATTCCAGAGCATATCATTAGTTGGATTTTCATGAAACTGATAAATTTTTTCCAGGTTTTCAAACGACATAATTTTCGGCACACCCTTTCTCGGAAGATTAATGTAGATCCGACACTTCGATCTCAGAATATTGCACCTGTGTGTTTTTTTGAATCATGATTTCTAATACACCATCTTTATAATTGGCTGTTGATCCCTTTCTTCTGACAAGGGAAGGAAGATTAATTGTATGTTTGCTTTCTTCATCTGGTATATGTTGAATAATCAATTGACTGGAGGTGTAGTATACCTTTACTCTTTCCAGCCAAATTTCTTCCTTAATAGGAATTCGTACATAGACGTGATGGTGTGTTTCAAATACTAGATAATCAAATTTGTTCGGCTCAGCTCCTGTTTGTCGATTCGTCATTTGTGACATGTTTTGGAACATTTCATCAGTGTTCATTTTCTGCAGAGATTCTGGCATCAGCTTATCCATCATATCATGTACATACTTTTGAATCTCGGCAGGTCTCATTTGCTGCATTTTGTTTTTCGTGTCTTTATTAAAAGGGAATAAATTCCATGGGAACATTGGAAATTCATCCTTTCTTTCAGAAGTGCTCGATTTTTTTATATCATATTCATTTGTACCCAATTCGTGTTATTATCGCTTGTATTAATTTTCCACTCTGTTGACGGGTAAAAGGAACAGTTGTTTTTATCCTATTGATGATAAGATAATAATATTATTTTACGAAAATTAGGTGCATGGATTTGGATACTTATAAAAACTGATGAACAGTTTGTTATATAACTACATGATTGGATCTTTTTTAGCCGTTTTTGGGGTTGGCGGTGCCTTTATGTTCACCAGTTTAAATATTAGGACAAAGATATGCGAATACTCTGTTTTATTATGGTTATTTCAGAAGTTTTTAACTACGGTAGTCAGCATCAGTGTTCTTCCATTAGTAATTATCTTGCTGTCCACAAGAGTCAAGCTGATTGACAGTGGTGATATTCAAGATTTTCCGTTTTGGAATTGGGCCATTATAAGCCTTTTTATAACGATTGTTTAATCCGTTTTAACGGCAAGATTCCTCTCTAAGGATATAATCACACCTATCTATCAGCTGAAAAATTTAATGGAGAGTGTTGGCACAAGCAAGTATTCCGAGCCAAACAGCATGGTATATACAGACGAGTTTGCTGAATTGTTCAAAGGCTTTCATGAAATGAATGAAACAATCATTCAGCGTGAAAAGTTTAATAAACAGCTCTTAGACAGTTTTATGATGGTGCTCAGTACCACCCTTAATGCCGAGACCAATACACCGCAGGCCATTCAAATAGGGTTGCCGTCTATTCGCAGTTAATTGGGCAAAACTTAAAGCTGCCTACAAGTGAGTTGGAGTTATTGTATAAATCAGCGATATTGCATGATATTGGCAAAATAGGTATTCCTGATAATGTTTTGTTAAAAGAAGGGAAGCTGACAGAGGAAGATTCATGCACATAAAACACATCCAGTCATTGGTGAAAACATCCTTAAACAAGTACAGCCGCAAAAAGAAATGGCCACCATTCTTGAAGATGTGCGAAGTCATCATGAAAGATTTGATGGAAAAGGCTATCCTGACGGACTAAAAGGCGAAGAAATATCCTTCTTTGGCAGTTACTGATGCGTTTGATGCAATGACGTCAGACAGGACATACAGAAAGGGGATGCCAGTTTCTAAGGCCCTGTCCATCTTGCATGAAGGCAGAGGCACACAATGGTGGATGCATTTATTGAAATGATGGCTAAAAATGAGCCAATAAATAGTGTGAAAGAAAAAAGGAGGAATCGTCTTGATTCCTCCTTTATTTATGTGCCAAGGCCTGTTTTTTCTGAACGGAATACAGTCTGCTGCTTAAAAAAACAGCACCTGTTGCCAAACCGGCAATTAAGCCGATCCAATAGCCGAAAGGACCGAGACTTGAATAATTGGCAAGCAGATAACCGCAAGGAAGTCCAATCACCCAATAGCTGACAAGTGTCATAATCAAGGTAATATTAACATCCTTATAACCTCGTAATGCTCCTTGAACAGGTGCCTGGATGGCATCTGAAAGCTGGAAGAATATCGCATATATAAGGAAGCTTGCTGTCAGCTTTAACACCTCAGCATCATTTGTATAAATGCCTGCTATCGGACCTCTGAAAGCCATCAGGATGATGCCGCTCACAAAAGCAATGCTGATGGCAGTGAAAACACCCATCCAGCTGTATTGTTTTGCATCCTTCAGCCTGCCTGCACCAACTTCGAAACCAACCAATATTGTCAGCGCCGTTGAAATGCTCAGCGGAACCATATACAGAAGGGAAGCGAAATTAATAGCTGATTGATGAGCAGCAATGGTATTCGTGTCATAATTGCTCATTAACAATGTCACCGCACTGAAAATGCTTGTTTCAAAAAAGATCGAGAATCCGATTGGCACACCAATCTTCAAGATTTCCTTCCATTTTTCCCAAGAGACAGCATGGAATTTACTAAGCAATTTAAATCCAGCAAATGGCTGATTATGATAAACAATATGGAGTGCAGTTAACAGCATGTACCAATATGTAATACTTGTAGCGTAGCCTGTGCCGACACCGCCCATCTCTGGGAATATCCAAATACCGTTAATGAATACGTAATTCAGCCCAATATTGACCGGCAGTGCAGAAAGCGTAATAAACATTGTTACTTGTGTTTGGCCAAGGGCATCGATGAAGGACCGCAGCACAAAATAAAAGAAAATCGGAATAATGCCTGTGCTCAATGCAGCTAAGTAATGGAAGGCAATGTCTTGAACCTCTTGTTCAAGACCCATACTCTGCAAGATAGGTTTTAGGAAAACGGCTCCTAGAATGATTAATAGAACTGCCATTGATAATGACAGATAGATTGCTTGAACGACGGAGAAACTGACCTTCGATTCCTCTTTTCTGCCGACTGCTTGAGCGACAATCGGAGGGACAGCAAGCAATATACCGCTTAAGCCAGTATAAATAGGGGTCCATAAAGAACTTCCGACAGCAACTCCAGCAAGATCAATCGGACTGTAATGACCAGCCATCGTTGTATCAAAAAAAGTAAGACCGAACATGCCCACCTGTGTGACTAGAACAGGCAGTAAAATAACTAACATTTGCTTGAGTTTTTGCTTTGTTGTAAAGGTTTGATTCATCATATTTCCTCACTTTTGTTCAATAACGTTTCGATTATATCACAGATAAAAGGAAAATATGGCAAAACAGCATGACTTTTCTGTTGTTAATTTAGCCATGAGAGAATAATCTGTCTGCGGTGTTTAATTCAGCTGGCATCTCTACATGGACAGTGCTTTTCGGAACAGCAAATGCTACATCTTTTTTCTCGATAATTTCGATAATTTGAAAATTAATATCTTCTTTTGTTTGTAAATACCCATTATAATCGGTAGCTTTTGTGAAAAAGTAAATTAATATATCAGCACTGCTGTCATTTAAGGACTCAAGAGAAACAAGAATGGTTTCAGGGTGAACACCAGGATGACGCTCGAGCACTGCTTTCATATTGGCAATGGTAGCTTGTAATCTTTCTTTTTTCGTGTGAATATCAACCTTTAAGTAAAACGAAACTTGCCGTTTTCCCATTTTAGACCAATTAATAATTGGTTCATTGGCAAGCGTTGAATTTGGAACCGTTACAAGTGCTTGTGCGAAAGTCCGTACTTTGGTGCTTCTAAACGTAATATCTTCAATTGTACCTTCTACACTCGGCGTTTTAATCCAGTCCCCAATCGTAAATGGCTTTTCTGTCACCAGGACTACTCCGCCAAAAAGGTTGCTGACCGTTTCCTTTGCTGCAAGAGCAATCGCAAGTCCCCCAAGCCCAAGTCCTGCGATAAATCCATTTATATTAAAACCCCATTCCTGAGCAATAATGCTAAAACCGAGCATAAGAACAAGTGTTTTTAACATTTTTGTTATAAAAGGCACGATAATCTTATCTACATTAATATCCAGCTTTGTCATAAGCTTAGGAAACAATAGGGTGGTCACACTGCTCAAGTTAAACAATCCCCATGTTAACAGCCCGATAAAACAGGAGCGGACGAGACTAGATTCAAAACTTACAGTCTGAATAGGGAGGAACAGGAAGGCTAACTGTATGCCAATGACAACGAACACCCAGCGTACAGGCTTTTCAAAAGCAACAAGAACAGTGCTTGCAGCATGAATTTTTTTCTTTTTTGTGTAGCTGAGAATTAACTTAAAAAAATAGTTAGTAAACCATTTGCGCAGCAGGAGGCTTGCTCCAAATACGATTGCTGCAAGCAATATACTTGCCCAAATATGAGTATTCAAAAATTCAATCATAAAAAAATACACTCCTATATAGAAAGTTGTCCTATGTGTACTATATTAGGAAGGGAAGGTAAGTATGACTCACGAAGTAAGCTTGTATGCAAAATAAGTGTAAGTAATAACTATTTATGGTATTATCTGTATAAAATTACAAGGAGATAGGTTTATGAGACGAGCTACTATCGGTCTGCTGTTGCTTCTTCACATGATGTCTGGTTGTCAGCAATATGGGATAAAAAATATAGGTGTAGAACAGGTTGTTGACAATCATAATCAAATTGAAAATTTAGATGGATTAAATAGATTTATAGATAAGGTAAAGAAGGGAAAAGAAGCAAAAGTGAACTTTGTTTCATACGGGATAGAAGGACAGCGTATGGTTGAAAGATTAATCTTTAACGGAAAGCAAATCAATATTTCTGCAAGTGTTGATGGTGATTCTCTTGAGGAATACATGTGTAAGGATATTTTTATGAAAGTGGAAGAAACGGAAAAAAAGTACATACTAAGCGAATGTACTGGAAGTTCAGGTGAAAGTGATGGGAAGGAAATATTGACTGTACCAAACGAGTAAATGCCCAGGAATAAATCCTGAGCATTTTTTTGACCTTTATAATTATGCCTCCATCAGATCGTCTGTCTGTTCCTGGTTGGAGCGCATTGTATATAGTGTAAAAACATCTTTAGGGACTTCAAATAATTCGTAGCTTACTCCTGTTTCTTCCTTGAGTTTTTCTACAATCGATTTTCTTGTCTCATTAGCATGTACGGCATAAGGGAGTTTTTCTGCTGCTTTAACGGAACGGAGATTATGCTCTCTTATGCGCATTAAAATACTGTTAATATTCAGCTCAAAGAAGGCTTCTGAAAAAAACAGTTCCTTGGCTATTTTATTATATCCTTTTCCATGATAAGGTTTGCCTATCCAAGTTCCTAAAAACCCAATGCCGTCTTGAATATCATAAAGATTAATGGTTCCTATCGGATTATGCCATTCATCAAGAATGGTACGAGAGATCAGTTCACCTTTTTCTTCTGCTTCTATCGTCTGTTTTGTGATAAATAAATATTCTTCATAAGATGCCGCTTTTTGGCGGACAAAGGGAAATACATCCGGATGCTTCATCATTTCAAATAGGACAGCGCAATCTTCCAATTCACGTTTTTTCAGCATAAAAATACCCTCCTTATACATGAGGGCAGTGTGTGCAAAGGAAAAACAAAAAGTGCCTCCGCCCTCGAAATTTTTTATCAACTTGTAGCTTGTAAAAAATTTCGGGGTGGGAATCGAACCCACTAGAACCTAATTAGGTGGCGCACCATTTGCCTTCCCTATATTTTATTTATTGTTTTCCTGCAATAATATCGTACTGCTTCTATTTTACAAAAAAAGTCTTGAAAATAATATAGGTAATTGTAATGTTTTTGTAAATACTTTATTTATTTTTTTTCTTGCGGAATTGCAGAAGTACATATGCAGCCAGCAGCACAACAGCTCCAATAATAATTGGTGTAATATAAGGTTTTGCATATGTTTCAATATTTTCCCAATGATCACCTAAACGCATTCCCAGCAACAGAAATAAGACGGTCCATGGAATAATCGCTGCAGTCGTATAAAGGGTGAATTGGCCAATTGGCATTCTTGCAAGCCCGGCTGGAATCGAAATAGCATGTCTGACAACAGGGATAAACCGCGCCAGAAAAATCATGCCCGTCCCATATTTAAGAAACCATTTTTCAGAAGCATCCACATGAGAGCTTTTGATTAAAATATACTTCCCGTATCTGTCGATAAATGGTCTTCCGCCATACAGCGCAATCCAATATAAAAACAGCTGGGCAATCGTTCCGCCGATAACACCGGCAATGAGAGCACCGAAAAAATTAATATGGCCAGAATGGATTAAATAGCCTCCATAGCTTAAAACAATTTCACTTGGTATTACTTCGACCATTAAACCTAAAGCTATACCCATATAGCCTAAGGATGATAAAAAGTCAAAGATTGTATGTACTAGTTCAGACACTTACATCTCTCCCGCTTATTGAAAATATTTGTATTTTATTTGTAGAATAGACAATCATTAGTATACATGACGTGTAAGAAAAAATGAAATAAGAATTTAGGATGAAAGATTAATAGGTGAATACCTAAAGGAATAATAGTCCATTTACCTTAAAATTATCTTAACATCCCAATTAAGAAAAAAGGGCATAAAAACTGAAACATATTAACACTATGCTCGTATATAATAAGACAACATATTATTGAAACCCAAAAGGGAGGACAAAATGAATTTCCACAAAGAAGTAACTCATGATGAAAGAATATTTGCCATGCTTATTTATGTTTCCAGTTTTTTCACAGCATTTCTTGGTCCATTAGTTATTTATTTAATAAAAAGTGATTCAGAATTTGTAAAATATCATGGTAAAGAGTATTTTAATTTCCTTATCTCGTACGCCATTTACGGTTTTATTAGCTGGTTGCTGATTTTTGTGCTTGTCGGCTTTGTTCTAATGCCAATTGTTGCACTTCTTGGCTTCATCTTTACGATTATAGCTGCTATTAAGTCATATGAAGGTTCTGATTATCGTATACCTCTTACCATTCGTTTTATTAGGTAACTGGAGAAAAAGAGACAATTTTTTAACTAAAGAATTTTCTTTTAAGATTAGTTGCCGTTAAAAATGCTCGGTTTGGGAGCAACTATATATTCTGATGCGTTTTTAAGACTTCTTCTTAACGAAGAAAGTCTTTTTTTTTCCTTTCATGAGCTTAATCGATTATGATAGTTAAGAATGAAGGTAAGAGAAAGAAGGATAGAAATGAAGGAAAATATCGGTTTAGTGCTGGAAGGGGGAGGCATGCGCGGGGTTTATACTGCCGGTGCGCTTGAGTGCTTTCTGGAGCATAATGTCTATTTCCCATATGTAATCGGAGTTTCAGCAGGGGCAAGCTATGGGGCCTCGTATATGTCTCAGCAAGCTGGCAGAAACAAAAAGGTAAGCTTGGATTATGTTACAGATCCAAGATATATGTCATGGCGAAATTTTCGACAAACAGGTCAATTCTTCGGGATGGACTTCATTTACAATCAGATTCCTAACACGATGGTTCCGTTTGATTATGAAGCGTTTTATGGCAATGAAGCAGAATTTAAAATTGGTGCAACAGATATTCAAACAGGCGAAAGTGTATTTTATGGCAAACAAGATTATAAAGAGGAGCTCCTAAAAGCTTTGGAAGCCTCTAGCTCTCTGCCATTTTTAGCACCCGTTGTTGATTTCAAAGGGAGGAAACTGCTAGATGGCGGCATTTCCGATCCGATTCCCTTAAAAAGGGCGCAGGAGGATGGCTTTAAAAGAAATGTTGTCATTTTAACAAGGAATCTCGGTTATCGTAAATCTAAATCACGTTTTGCTTTTTTTGTGAGACGAAAGTATCCCCAATTCAAAGGGTTGCAGCAAGCAATGGAAGCAAGATACAAATTATATAATGAAACACTGGAATATGTGGAACAGGAAGAGAAAAAAGGAAATATCATGGTAGTAAGACCGCAGGAAAAGCTGGTCGTTGGACGCATGGAGAGAAATCCGCAAAAGCTGGAAAATCTATACATGCAAGGCTATCGCGATGCGAAGGCAGCTCTGGGAAAATGGAAAGAGCAACAATTTATTTAAAGTTAGAAACCCCAATGGTAATATTCCCATTGGGGTTTTTCGATTAGTAGAAGAGTCAAAAACCTAGTATCTTCATTTTGCCAATTGCCAAAAATTCACGAATAGTAAGCGGGATAATAACAGAAGCGGGTGTTTTAGCTGCAAGAGGATAGGCCTTCATCCCTTTTTTCTCGGCTATTGTGACAGCCCTGTATAGGTGGAAGTCGCTGCTTGCGATAACCGCTTCTGTAATATTATATAAATCCATGCTGTTTTGCAGGTTTTCATACGTCGATGTAGACTGATCTTCTAAAAGGATTTTATCTTCTGCAATATTATTTGCGAGCAGATAGTTTTTGAGAGCCGCAGCCTCTGTTATATTTTCGCCATTTCCTTTGCCTCCTGTAACAACGATTTTTGCCTGTTTATTATTATTCCAGTAGGAAATAGCAGCATCAGCCCGGTTTTTTAATACTTTGGACAACTCGTCACCATCCACCTTTGCTCCGAGAATAATGATATAAGGAATACCTTCAGGGGGAACAGCAGAAGCAGTTCTTTTCATCTTCACATAATAATAAGACGTAGAAGCAAGCAATAGAACAGCACAAAAAATAATAACGAATTTCATTTTTTTCAAAAATATCACTCCAATCAATCATAGATGATAGAGGCTGTTAATAGAATATAGAATACTAGATTATAACGGAAAATATCAGTAAGGAGCCATGTTTGTGATGAATATAGAAAAGTACTACAGACAATCAGCCACTGCCTTCTTAAACGCGAGCCTTATTAGCTGTATTCCAGTCATCTTCTTTATTGCACTGTTCATTAGCGTTAAGCTGAATCGTCTATTTCTTCTTCTAATCATACCATTTTGCTTATACAGCATTACAGCGTTTGCCTCTTATTTAATTCAAAGAAGGCGCTGTGAGAGGCTAACAGATACATTGGAGGCGCAGAAGGTTACCTCTATTCTCCAATCGAAGACGGTCTTGTTATCCTTTTTACCTGCACCGTCTTTAAGAATGCTTATCTTTGATAGTGAGGGCACAGTGCTCGGCGAGATTAGGGATGACAAATTTACGTTATTTCGATGGTATTTGCCGCCGTTTTTCGATATATTCACAGCAAAAACGTATGGGTTCTATAATGGGGAAAACATGCTGCAATATCAGTTTACAGTCAAAAAACAATGTGTTGAAATTAGAAACAGAAAAAAACAGCTTATCAGCAAGTTGGAAGAGAAGCGGACAGACAAAGCAACGAAAACTGTTTATAAATATGAAAAAAAAGAGCTGTGCTTGAAAAGATCGCTTGCTTTTACCGATTATTGTTTAGAAGATGAACGAGGCATTGCCATTGTAAATGTCAAAAAGGGATGGATGCCAAAAGATTGGCAAAAGCGATTTCTAGATCCGAACCATCCTGTTGTTTCCATCCATCATTCTGCTTCTAATAAGGATATTATTCATATTTATGCCATATTGGCAAAAATATTTGCTTATAAGGATCATTAATAAAAATACTTGATTGGTGAATTGCTCCTTTCAAACACATATGGAATAAAGTTAAGGCTGGCAAAGTGATTGCCAGCCTTAACTTTATTGATAGCTTTTCAATACAATTGCCGAGTTATGGCCGCCAAAACCGAAGGAATTAGATAATCCAATTGTTATTGGCGCTTTTCTCGCTTCGTTTGGCACATAGTCCAAATCACAGTCAGCGTCATTCTTTTTCAAGTTGATAGTTGGCGGAATAAGCTGATGCAAAAGACTTTTAATAAGAGCGACTGCTTCTGCGCCGCCTGCTGCGCCCAACATATGGCCAAGCATTGATTTATTTGCTGTTACAGGTATGCGATAGGCATCTTGGCCAAACAGTTTTTTGATCGCAAGCGTTTCTGATAAATCACCAACCTTTGTGCTCGTTGCATGGGCACTGATTACGTCAACATCTGCAGGTGAAATGTTGGCTTTTCTCAATGCATTTCGCATGGCTGAATAAGCACCTGTGCCTTCAGGGTGGGAAGCAACCATATGATAAGCATCAGAGCTTGCTCCGTATCCAATTACTTCACAGAGGATAGGCGCATTTCGTTTAACTGCATGTTCTAATGATTCTAGCACTAAAATCCCTGCACCTTCACTCATCACAAACCCATCTCGTTCTTCATCAAATGGACGGCTTGCGAGCTCAGGTTCCTCGTTTCGTGTCGATAGAGCTCGTGCATTTCCGAAACTTGCGAGAGATAATGGGGATATGGCAGCTTCTGCACCACCAGCAAACATAATATCTGCATCATCATTGCGAATCGCGTTAAAAGCTTCACCTATTGACGTATTTCCAATGGAACATGCCGTAACAGGGGAGAGGGAAGGACCTAATGCGCCTAGCCTTATGCTGATTTGCGCCGCAGCTGCATTAGAAATCATCATCGGAACTAGATTTGGACTAACCCTGTTTGGACCTCTGTCATTTAATATATTTACATTATCAATGAGTGTGTTCAAGCCGCCGATTCCTGAACCGACGTATACTCCAAGCCTTTCTTTGTCGACTACTTCCAAATCAAGTTCTGAACTATTTAAAGCTTCTTCTGCTGCCGCTAATGCAAATTGTGCGAAGCGGTCCAGTTTTTTTGCTTCCTTTGCTCCCCATCTGCCGACTGCATCAAAATCTGCAATCATTCCTGCAATAGTTGTTTTGGAATTAGATACATCAAACTGGTCAATTTTGCGAATGCCAGATATTCCGTTAGAGAGATTTCCCCAAAACTGCTCTACATTATTTCCGATTGGTGAGATAACACCCATTCCAGTCACAACGACTCTTTTCATAATACATTCCTCCAAAAGCTTGTTTTTTTCTTTATTTTATCGTTTACTTATCCTATTACAAGTTGTAGTTTATCCTAGTATAAATAGTACTATCTTAAAAAGGAGTGAAAAGAATGAATGACGAGATTCGATTGCGAGCATTATCTGAGTTTCTAAAGATGAAACGGGCAAAGCTTCAGCCGGCGATGGTCGGACTGCCTTTAGGCGGGAGGCGAAGAACAACAGGGCTTCGCAGGGAAGAAGTAGCCCAGCTTGCCGGTGTAAGCACCACATGGTATACATGGCTTGAGCAGGGCAGAGACATAAAAGTGTCCATTTCTGTATTAGAAGCCGTTTCAGATGCATTACGATTGAACAAGGATGAAAAGCGGTATTTATTTGGACTGGCATTGGAGGAGACAAAAAATGCTGGTATTCCAATGGAGGAAGGGGAACTGATTACACCTTCTATAAGGAGAATATTGAGCGAACTTCACTACTGTCCGACCATCATTACAGACAGGCGAAGCTATATTGTCGGCTGGAACGAAGCAGCTGCACAAGTTTTTTTGGATTTTAATATGCTTTCCCTTGAAAATAGAAACTTAATTGAGCTGTTATTTGCTAGAAAAGAATTAAGAGCCCTAGCTGTAAATTGGGAACATTTCGCTAAAGGTTTTCTCTCTATTTTTCGCACGTACCTAGGGCAGTATATGGCAGATGATTGGTACTCTGAGTTTATCGAAACAATGATTGATAAATACCCTGATTTTGAAGTGATGTGGAATGAAAGTGAAGTCAGCTCAGCTCCAGAGGTGATGATTGAATTTCGCCATTCAAAGGCTGGGAAAATGCTGTACAATCTCACTTCGCTTCAGGTTCATGGGATGAATGATTTAAGATGCAGCATCTACACACCAGTAGATGGATCAGGAACAGAGGAAAAGCTGAAGCAGCTGCTTAAAAGGGAGAGCAAATAGCCATTGTGAAACAATTTCCCTTCATATAAAATGAAAGAAAAAGGATAAGAAAGGTGAATACATCATGCTTGACGACTTTTTAGTAAACGGTTTCTTTCTTTTTTTATTTTGCTGCTTTATTCCGCTGTTATTTGTTTTAAGGAATGGCCAAATGGAAAATAAGAAATCACTCCTCATCTTATCATCTTCTGCTGCAATTATAGCATGCATAAGTTTTCCTATTAAGGTTGGTAATGGTATTCTTTTTGA
The DNA here is from genome assembly GCF_023714395.1 of Niallia sp. MER 6. Taxonomy (NCBI): domain Bacteria; kingdom Bacillati; phylum Bacillota; class Bacilli; order Caryophanales; family Bacillaceae; genus Niallia; species Niallia sp. MER 6. The sequence goes on from NZ_JAMAUK010000005.1 coordinate 59,661, forward strand.
TTTGCGATTGGTCGCTCAGATTTTTGGTTCCTTGTATGGAGGTCCCATTGCTGCTCTCGTTTTAGCTTTAGTAAATATATTATACAGAAGCTTGTTTGATGGAATAGGTGTAATCAATACTCTTGTTGTTGCTCCCATTCATTTGATTGGACTGTTATTTGTGCGAAGGTGGTTCTTGCAGAGATCTATTAAGCAGAAAGTCTTTTACAGCTTTTTAATCGGGATTTTTTCTACGATAATTACTTTAGCGGCAGTCAGATGGGTGTCTGGTATTGGTATTCCTATTAAGCTCGCATTGCAATATGCGCTAATCCAATCTATCGTATTATGCTTAATTATTTATGTAGTAGAGGTCATTCAAAAACTGTGGAACGTTCAAAATAAAATATTTCAAGCTCAAAAGATGGAAACAGTCAGTCAACTGGCAGCTTCCATTTCCCATGAAGTACGAAATCCGTTGACATCTGTAAAGGGTTTTATGCAGCTTTTGCAGGAAACGGCTTTAAATGATAATCAAAAAAATTATTTAGACATATCGTTAAGTGAGCTTGACAAGGCAGTTAAGGTAATTGAGGACTATCTGGCATTTGCTAATCCCAACCCAATGGATGGAATAGAAGCATTAAACGTGGAAGAAGAAATACAGCGAATCACTCAGGTGCTTCATCCTCTGGCGAATAAGAGCTCCATACGTATGGAAGTGGAGACAAGCACCATACATATTATGGGCAACCAGCAATATTTCAGCCAATGCCTTGTGAATATATGCAAAAATGCAATCGAGGCAATGGAGGAGCACTCCAGCGGCATTCTTGTGATAAAAACAATAAAACAAAAACAAGAAGCCGTGATATCCATAAGTGATACAGGTATTGGCATGAGTAAGGAGGAAGTGTCAAGATTGGGAGAACCATATTATTCTACAAAAGGAAAAAATGGCACTGGTCTTGGTATGATGTTTGTATACAATTGTATAAAAGAAATGGGAGGGAGCATTCAAGTTGAAAGTGAAAAAGGAAACGGCACTAAATTTGTAATTCGGCTCCCGATATTATATCCTGCAAAACTAGAAAAAACGGATCAAGCTTCTTGATCCGTTTCTTTTTTTGTATGCAGCTCTTTTAATCACCGGCAACATTATTTGTTGGCTTGCTTAGCCTCTCGATAACTTTACGTTTTCTGTAAAACATCTCGCCTGTTTCGGCTATGTCGTGAATCATCGAGCGGTTGGAAAAGGCGCCGAATACAATCCCGAAGACCGGCACCATCTGAAATAGCTTTTTCCAGCCGAAAGCATCCCGATAGGCGAATACAACCTCTTTCCAGCCTTGCATTTCAAGGACAACCTCTCTTTGGACCTTCTCAGAATTATCATCAAAATGGGATAGCTGGTCCAGAATGGTGTTTTTGCCCATAACGTCTGCAGAAACATATTGTAGGCATTTAATAATAAAGATTCTTTCTTTTTTTTCATTTGGATTATAGCCATAACAAATGGCGATGTCTTGAAGAATTTTTATTTGCATCGACAGCAGCAAGGGAATATCGATGCCTAAAGTAAATAAGCCGCCAATCCCTGTACTTGCACCTTGTAATGTTGCTATTGTTTTTCGGCTTTTTGTGAGCTTTCCGACGGCTGCTTTCATTTCAACGAGGGGGAGTTCCTTTACTTCTTCAAAATTTTCAACGTTAAGATGCTTATAATATTTTTTGGAAGAAGAGATGTCGCTCAGCAATTTTCCGCCGCTTTGAATGTAATTTCCCATTTCATCAAGCAATTGGCCGATTTTATTTTGAATGAAAGCTGGTGTTAATTTATCAATCAACTTGAAGGGCAGCCGGCTTAGCTTTTCCCAAAACCAAAGACCGCTTTGATCCTTCTCCCATTTCTTCACCTCATCCAATTCTTTTAATAAAAAAGCTTCATTTTCTGTCATACATTAGCTCCATTCTTACTAAATATTTTTCGTTTGTTTATTGTTAATACGTTTAATACTATCAATAAGTTACATTTATTTTCTCAAATAAATGCACTAAAAAAATTGAAGCAGAGTAGTTGCATTATGCGTATATCTAGTGTAAACTAGCAACAATTAAATAGTAAAGGACCACGACGTTGTGGTCGCCTTCGGGGTAGGGTGAAATTCCCAACCGGCGGTGATGAGTGTATAAATACTCTAAGCCCGTGACCCGGCTTATGAATAATAAGACGGTGGATTTGGTGAGAAACCAAAGCCGACAGTATAGTCTGGATGGGAGAAGGCAAACAGAAGCTGCTATCATTCTAAAATGGAATGAAAGTGTGTTTAGTATGAACAGGTGTATTTTCAGGTACGCTTTTTTGACGATGACTTTTTAGTTAAAAATCAAAAAAAGCTGCTCTTTTTTGGCGTAACCTTTAAAATATGAAGCCGCTTATTTGTTGTACAATCTCCCGTATAAATATTTATACGGGATTTTTTATTTTTATTTGATTTATCAACTGTAGGCAGGCACTGCATGATTTTATGAAGGAATGGTCAAAATGAAAAAAACTGGATTACATACAGCAGCGGTTTATATTTTGTTCTCATTAATAACTAAACTAGATTTGCTTTTAAACGCCCCAATTATGGTGTTAAGGCAGCTATTTAATAAAAATCCTGCAATATTAACTAGAGGAGGAAGCTTATTGTTTACTGGTATTGTCGAGGAAACGGGTGTGGTAAAAAATATTTCAAAAACTGGCAAAACCCTTGTCCTTGCCATACAAGCGAAAGTCATCATGGAAGATATGAAATTAGGGGACAGTATTTCCGTAAACGGAGTTTGCCTTACTGTTACTAGCTTCAAACAACATGAATTCACAGCAGATGTAATGCCCGAAACCTTTAAGGATACATCTCTATCCCGCCTGACAAATGGTTCGTTTGTCAACCTAGAAAGGGCTATGGCAGCAAATGGCAGGTTTGGTGGTCATTTTGTAACAGGCCATATAGATTGTGTTGGCAGAATATTGGAGAGAAAAACTATCGAAAACAGCATCAGCGTGGAAATAGAAGTCCCAGAACAATTCTCTCATCTTATTTTAGAGAAGGGATCTATTGCAGTGGACGGAACGAGCCTGACCATTTTCGAGACGAAAGACCATTCTGTAGGTGTAAGCATCATTCCCCATACTTCTTCCGAGTCGGTTGTCGGTAAGAAGCAGGTCGGAGATATCGTAAATCTTGAATTTGATATGATGGCAAAATATTTTTATTCGTTTATGAACAGAGACAAGGCAAACAGCAGCCGTGCCAGCAACATTACCCCTGACTTTTTGAAGGAAAACGGCTTCTATTAAGGCAAAACATTTAAACTCAAAAAAAGGGGGAAATAATATGTTTCATTCCATTGAAGAAGCGTTAGAAGATTTAAAAGCAGGTAAACTGATCATCGTAACAGATGATGAAGACCGGGAAAACGAAGGGGATTTAGTCGGTCTGTCGGAGTTAGTGACACCTGATATGATTAACTTTATGGCAAAAGAAGGCAGAGGGCTTATCTGTGTTCCGATAGAAAAGGAGCTTGCAGACCATCTTGAACTGTCGCCGATGGTAAGCAACAACAATGATCCTCGTGGGACAGCTTTCACAATCAGTATAGACCATAAAGACACAACGACAGGAATCAGCGCTTTTGAACGGGCACTGACAATTGAAAAAATGGTAGAAAAAGATGCCAAAGCTGCTGATTTTACTAGACCAGGTCATATCTTTCCTCTAATTGCACACAGCGGTGGAGTTCTTTCAAGAAATGGCCATACAGAAGCAGCGGTTGACTTGGCAAAATTGGCTGGCAGTTTCCCGTCTGGTATTATCTGTGAGATTTTAAAAGAGGATGGGACGATGGCTAGAGTAGATGACTTAAAATTAATAGCTCAAAAATTCGATTTGAAAATGATTACAATAAAAGACTTAGCAGAATACAGACAAAAAAGAGAAGATGAAAAGGAGACAGTAAAATGACTAGAATATTCGAAGGTAATTTAATTGGAAGCGGCTTAAAGGTAGGAATCATCGTTTCAAGATTTAATGAGTTCATCACAACACGACTATTATCAGGTGCTGAAGATGCTTTGAAGCGTCATGGTGTGGAAGCAGAGAATATTAATGTTGCATGGGTGCCAGGAGTATTTGAGATTCCTCTTGCTGCGAAAAAGCTAGCTGAAACAAATAAATACGATGCAATTATAACTTTAGGTACAGTTATTCGCGGAGCGACTCCACATTTCGATTTTGTCAGCAATGAAGTAGCTAAAGGGGTTGCAAGCACGTCTCTTGCAACAGGAGTACCAATTATCTTTGGCGTATTAACAACGGAATCGATTGAACAAGCGATTGAGCGCGCAGGTACAAAGGCTGGAAACAAAGGCTGGGAAGCTGCAACTAACGCTATTGAAATGGCGAATCTATATAAAGAAATGGTTTAACATATAAAGGATATAATCTTAGTTATTGGCCAAATTCTTTTCTGGAAGCGGAAAGGGATTTGGCCAATTTTATTGTAAAAGGATTGGCAAAGTAATGGAAATCTGCTATCATATTCAATTGTGGCTCACCTAAAGTGGTAAGCAGTTTTTGGACTGAAATTTATGTTCAAAGAAGTAAAACTTCTATAGAGTGATGCGGGTAGGGAGAGGGCTATATTTAAACAGGTTTAATAAATGAAAAACTATATAACAGAATTCTTTAAAATGAAAGAAAGCGAAGCTACTTTCAAAGGGGAATTTTTTGCAGGTCTGATTGGGTTTTTTACAGTTGTCTATATTGTCGCTGTCAACTCGCTTATTTTATCAGAGGCTGGAATTCCACTTGAAGCTGCTATTATCGCGACCATCTTGACATCTGTTTTCGGCTGTTTGTTGATGGGGTTTCTAGGGAATGTACCGGTATTGCTTGTACCAGGAATGGGCATTAATGCGCTTTTCTCGTATACAATCGTTCAGTCAATGGGATTGAGCTGGCAGGAAGCGCTTGCTGTCGTGTTTGTTTCAGGGCTTTTGTTCATGCTGATTGCGTTTACAAAGCTGGCAAGCATTGTTAGTCAGTCCATACCATCTTCCCTTAAAGAATCGCTTACAGTTGGACTTGGCTTATTTTTGATGCTAATTGGCCTCGAAAAGGGCGGAATTGTCCAAAAAGGCAGTAATTCTATTATTGCACTTGGTTCCTTTAGTGATTTGCATGTATTGGCAACAGTCATTACATTAATCATCAGCATTATCTTATTTTTAAGAAATGTAAAAGGGAACTTCCTGATTACTATCTTAGTTGGAACATTGATTTCATGGATGTTCGGTTTGATAGACACAGGAGCTGCTGGCGATTCAGTACAGTTAAAGGATTATTGGAGTGTATTTGGTCATATGTCCTTTGATAAGATTATTACGATACCATTTTGGGTAGCGGTGTTCTCTTTATCAATGGTATTAGTTTTCGAAAATATTGGACTCGTTTCCAATCATGTTCAATATATCGGAAAACCGGAACGTTTTAAACGAGCTTTTCAAGCAAATGCTGTATCTGTTTTTCTGTCCGGCTTTTTCGGCAGCAGCCCGACTGTATCTACGGTTGAAAGCACTGCTAGCATGGCTGCAGGTGGGAAAACAGGCCTGACATCTGTTACGACAGCGGTGCTTTTCATTTGCTCTGCTTTCTTTATCCCTGTGATAAAGCTGATTCCGAATAGTGCTGTTGCACCGATTCTTATTATTATCGGCGGGCTGATGCTGCAAAATATTCGTAATCTAGATCTTAAGGATTTAAGTGAAAGTTTTCCAAGCTTTTTTATCATTGCGATGATTCCTTTCACTTACAGCATTGCAGATGGAATGGCAATTGGATTTATTTTATATCCAATCTTGAAAATAGCGCTCGGAAAAGCAAAAGAAGTATCTTTACCTTTATACTTCATTTCTTCCTTGTTCCTAATAAATTTTGTCCTTCAATATACACACTGATAATAACTGGCTTCTATAGGTTTTATGCCTATGGCGGCCAGTTTTTATTGAAGATATTGGGGAAAATCTGCCACATAAATTTGGGCTGAGCTAAATTACCCATTATAATAGAGCATATAGTCACTTTTTAGAAATGCTACAGAGTTCGACAGCCTTTGAAGGCCTTGTTTATTAGAATAATACTAAATATTTTGAAATGAGTAGAAAAGAAGTTCGGAGGTATTTCAATGGAAGTTTTTGTGGCTAGGCAGCCGCTGTTCAACAGAATGGAAGAAGTGTACGGTTATGAATTGTTATATCGAAATAACGAAGTTAATATGTTTCCAAATATTGACGGAGACCATGCGACAGCAGATGTTATCATAAATAGTTTTTTAAATATAGGCATAGAAAAGTTATCGGATGGAAAACCTTGTTTTATTAACTTTACAGAAAATCTTTTGGATCTAGGGCTGCCTACATATTTTCAACCGAGAGAAATCGTGATAGAGATATTAGAAACTGTCGAGCCAAGCAGAAAAATAATCAATATATGCAAAGAGTTAAAGGCGTTAGGATATAAAATTGCGCTGGATGATTATATTTTTGACAATACAAATCCATATGCCTATGAATTGCTTATCACGGCAGATATCATTAAAGTTGATTTCATGAATACGGATGAAGCTGCAAGGATTGAAATTGAGACCCTCGCCAAACAGCTTGGCAAAGAGATGGTTGCTGAAAAGCTTGAGACTAGGGAAGATTATGAGACAGCAAGGACTGCCGGCTATCATTATTTTCAAGGTTATTATTTCTCAAAGCCTTCTATCATGTCTACACATGATGTACCTGCTTATATTCATACATATTATGGTATCTCCAAACATATTCGTTCCATTGATCCAGACATTGATATGATTTCTAATTTGATTGAACAGGATATTTCTTTATCGTACAAGCTCCTTAAATTAATTAATACACTAGGTTTTGGCCTTAAGCATAAGGTTACAAGCATCAGGCAAGCGATTGTTCTTATCGGGCTGATGGAACTGCAAAAATGGCTGTACGTTCTGGCTGTAAGAGAAAAAGACTGGAATAATGGAATTTCGTATGAGATTATGTCTAACTGTCTTATAAGGGCGAGAATGTGTGAGTCTGTTGCAAAACTCATACCAGGGAAAATCAATACCTCCGGACATTTCTTGACAGGAATGTTTTCATTAATGGATTCAATCTTGAATCTTGATATGGAAGAGATATTAGTTCAAGTTCCCCTTGATGAAGCAATCATGGATGCGCTCTCTGGAAAAAGCAATACACAAAGGGATGTGCTTGATCTAGTGCTTGCAGTCGAAAAAGCAGACTGGGTTCAAATTAGCAAAGGCTGCAGAAAGCTTGGGATTGAGGAAAAAGACTTGTTCAAAGTATATGCAGAATCCCTTAATTGGGCAAAAGAATTAATGGAAGACAAAAAAATGTAATGAAGAGCCTGTGTCCTAAAGCTAAACAAAAGGACATAGGCTTATTTATTTAGCGAATGTCCATAAAACAATGGTTTTATGATTGCAATAATGGCAACTGCAGAAGTACAATGTAACATATAAGTTAACGTTGGAGGAAATTACAGATGAATATTAAACTTACTAAATGCCACGGAAGCGGGAATGATTTCTTGATAATCGACGAGATTTCCAATCCTAGCTATTCCTTCTCAGAAGAAGACCGCGCAAATTTGGCCATTGCCTTTTGCGACCGGAGCTCCCAATTAGGAGCAGACGGAATATTGTATGTGATGCCGAGTGATAAAGCAGATGCCCGCATGAGAGTTTTTAATGCAGATGGGTCAGAAGCATCTATGTGCGGCAATGGGATACGCTGTGTTGCCCGCTATGTTTGTGAACTTCTTGATGTGAAAGAAGCGGTTATAGAAACAATGAAAGCGAATCTTGAAGTGAACAACGAAGCAGACATTTTCCCAGAGATTCCAACATATTTGGTGGAGATTTCCCCCGTTTCCTTCCAAACAACAGATTTGCCATTACGTATCGAGCAGAAGACGCTTTTAAATGAAAAGATTGAAAGCCTTCATCCGGAGCTTACATTTACTGCCTTAGCTGTGCCAAATCCTCATCTGATTGCAATTGTCGACAAAGAGACAATCGAATCTTCGGTGCAAGAAGAGATAAGCAGCTATGTAAATGGACCTAATGAACTTTTCCCTGATGGAGTGAATGTCAGCTTCGTTTCTATATTAGACAAAGGCAATATTTATGTTCGCACATATGAGCGTGGCGTTGGATTTACAAATGCATGCGGAACAGCTATGTCAGCATCATCACTTGTGTCCATCTTAAACGGCTTCAATAACACAGGTGAATTTATCGAGGTCTACAATAATGGCGGAAAAGTCCGCTGTTACGTTCATGAAAATGATGGCAAGTATCGTATTGATCTTATCGGCAATGCAACATATGTTTATGAAGCAGGTGTGGAAGCGGATCTTAACAATCTAAGTGATTTTATTCTTCATGATAAAGTTGTCAATGAACAGGAAGAGTCTCAGTACAGTAAACTGCAGGAAGCAGCACAAACATACTTAAAAGAAAAGCTTGTATAAAATTTTGCCTGGAAGGACTTGCCTTCCGGGTTTTTTAATTGGTAATAATGTTTATCGATTGGAAGAATCTAAAACAGCAACAGCAGTATTTTTTTCTTCCTTTCATCAAAAAATAAGTGCCTAAACTAATGGAAAGAAGGCAATAAACAATGGCAAAATTACTATATATTACAGCACATCCGCACGACCATTCCCAATCCTTCAGCATGGCTGCAGGACAGGCATTTATTGAATCATACAAAGAGCAGAATCCAAATGATGAAATTGTTCATATCGATTTGTATAAGGAAAACATTCCTGAAATCGACAGTGATGTGTTCAGTGGATGGGGCAAGCTTCAATCAGGAAAAGGGTTTGATGAGCTTTCTAATGAAGAAAAGTCTAAAGTAAGCAGACTGGCTGAATTAAGTGATCAATTTGTGGGCGGCGATAAATATGTTTTCGTCACACCGATGTGGAACTTTTCTTTCCCACCTGTTATGAAAGCATATATTGATTCTGTTGCTGTTGCAGGGAAGACCTTTAAGTATACAGATCAAGGTTCTGTCGGATTGCTGACAGACAAAAAGGCCCTTCATATTCAAGCTCGCGGAGGCATCTATTCAGAAGGTCCAACAGCCGATTTAGAAATGGGTCACCGCTATTTAAACGCTATTATTAAGCACTTCTTTGGGGTGCCGACATTTGAAGGTCTGTTTATTGAAGGCCATGCAGCAATGCCGGATAAGGCGCAGGAAATCAAGGAAAACGGCATAGCACGAGCAAAGGATCTGGCAAAAACTTTTTAATTTAATGGAGCTGCATTTTAATGCAGCTCTTTTTTTTATGGTATAATTTGTAATAAACAGCTAGGAAAATGAAGGAGGTAAACAGCTTTGAATTCTTTTTTTGTGTACCTTATTATCATATTAGCAGTTGCAGGGGATTTCTTCTTATTGGATAGAAATCGTAAAAGATGGGGCTGGATGGATAAATGGTCTAGCAAAGGAAAAATTTTGTTTTTTGCTGTTATTTTACTATCCTCTGTTGTCGTGTATTTTGGGTTAAGTGTAAAGTATATATAAGTTGTTTAGATTTGAAAGGGCTTCCTAGTTCATTTACTTACATATTCATACTTTAATTAGTCCTGGTGATTTCTTGGTTCGCCAAAGCATAAAAACAGGCGATTTGAGGAATCTTAAAGAAAAAAGGACTGAAACAATGAAACCAATTGTCCCTTTCGAACCAATCGTAACGGAAACTATACCTACAGGTGATAACTGGATCGCCCAAGTGAAATGGGATGGCACAAGAATACTAACATACCATGAATTTGGTGAAACAAAGCTCTTTAATCGTAAATTAAATGAGCGGACTAAACAGTATCCAGAACTGATCGATACAACTGCTTACTTTTCAGCAGCTTCTTTTATTTTGGACGGAGAATTGATTGCTTTAAAGGAAGGGAAGCCATCTTTTTACGAAGTAATGAGACGGGATCGGCTAAAAAGTGTCGGCGTTAATGGAGGAATGCTAGAACAAGTGCCAATAACCTATATGGTATTTGACATAATACAGCTAGATGGCGAGTTGCTGACAGGTCATAGTCTTGCAGAAAGGCAGGAGCTTTTAAAGAAGTACTTTATACCGAATGAGCATGTGCAGCTTGTCGAAAGCTTTCACGACAAGGAGGGGCTGCTGCAAGCCTGCCTTAGCAATGATTTAGAAGGGGTAGTTTTTAAGGATTTGACAAGCAGCTACTCCATTGGAGGCAAGGATAAGCGCTGGCTGAAAAGAAAAAAACAACATGACTTGATTGCTGTTATAGGCGGAGTAACATATAAAAATGGTGTAGCCAATTCCCTGCATCTTGGTCTTTATGATCAAACAGATCATTTGGTTTATATCGGCAGTGTCGGCAATGGCAAATTAACAAATAAGGATTGGGCAGAACTCACCAAAATTCTTAAAACCATTGAAACTGGCAACTGCCCTTTTGCGAGTATGGCAAACAAAGGCAATATGGTTTGGTTAAAGCCGCTGCTTACAGTGAAGGTCAGTTTTCTAGAATGGATTGAGAATCATACATTAAGACATCCTATAATTGAAGCATTCGTAACAGCAGATCCCCTGGAGTGCAGAATGGAAAATTAGTTTTTTTAAAGCGTTGCGCGTCTCATGCAACGCTTTATTAGGAGTGTTGCAATGCGCCCTTGAGCAAGCGAAGCTTTTTTGTTTCCAGATAACTAAAATAAGAGTAAAGAAGCATATCATCAAATACAGTTCTTATAAGCTTTTCCATTTTTAGTTTTACCTGGTCTTCACATAACGGATCTTGATAGACTCGTCCGTAAGCCATAGCATCATATGTGTCAATGATGCGAATCATCCTCGCAAAAAGAGGTATTTCTTTGCCTTTTAATCCGTAATAACCGCTCCCATCTATATTCTCATGATGATATAAAATAGTATTTAAAAATTCATCGGAAAAGATTTGTCTGTCCTCCAACAGCTGTCTACCATACAGAGTGTGACGCTTAAGCTCCCGCATTTCCATTTCAGTCAGCTTTTCCTTCTTGTTAAGCAAGGAAGGGTCGATTTTCAGCTTCCCTATGTCATGTAAAGCCCCCATATAAAAAATCTTCGCAGATGAACCCATACCAATAAAAGCACTAAACTGATGCAGTTCGTCAGCAACGCGCATGGAGTGTCCTAATGTCCTGCGGCAATGTTTCAATAATTTGCATGTTAAATCCTGAATATGGTTATTCAAAGCATGATTCCTCCTTCATAAGAAAGGTTAACAAGTCTTCTATGCAAGAATAGCATGTAAATGGCATAAGTTGATGCTCTCAAACGGAACGAATCGTTTTACATTTGAGATAATTCTTTGCCGGGATTTATTTTTAATATATAAAAATCTAAGAATGTATTGCTTTAACAGAAATTTTTCAATTTTTATAAGATAAAAACAAGTATTAAAGAATTAATGATAGATAATGAAAAGCTGCATTTCATTATTGGGATGAAGCCAACTTAATCCTCATTGTAAAATGTAGATTGTTATTAATTTCATTCACATTCAATTCCTTATTTTTTAATCAATAAGCACCCTCTTTCATCAAAATTTCTAGCTTTTTCAACATTTGCTTATTGTTCAAAAAGTTGGGATTTGGTTCGAATTTTTGGCTGTGTTTGGAAATAAGCAACAAGTATTTCAAAGGGGAGTCAATAATTGATGGCTACAATAGCACTTTTAGACAATAATCCGCGTGCCAGAGAGAAAATGCGACAAATGCTGAGAGAAGACCAGTCCTTTCAAATTATTGCAGAAGGACAAGATGGCAGATTTGCTCTGCCAATTAAGAAGGCTCATAACCCGGATGTCTTTATTATTTCAAGCTTAATGCCTAATGTTGATGGCATAGAAGCAGCGAAAGAGCTATTGGATGAAGATCCAGCAGCGAAGATTATTATGCTGTTTCAGGAAGATGAGGAAAAAGACTTTAATGCCTCATTAAGAATTGGTGTAATGGGGTTTGTCAAAATGGAGAAAATAGAGATTTGGCTGAAGGAGGCAGTTAGAAGTCTGCTAGCTGAGAAAAACTATATGGACCCGTTTATTACAAGCAAGGTGCTGCAGCAATACCGTCATATAACACAGCGGAATGATAATAATTCGGCTGGTCTTCATATCTTTTCAAAACGAGAGCTTACTGTTCTTCAGCTTCTCGCAAAGGGAAAAAGCAATTTTGATATAGCGGACGATCTTCAAATCAGTGATAAGACGGTTAAAAACCATATTAGCAGTATATTAAAAAAGTCTAGGACAAAAAGCCGTACTAGGGCTGTTGTCAAAGCAATTAAGTACAGATGGGTCAATCTTTGATAAGGCGTTTAATAAAAAAACTTAGTAACTACATTCAAAAACTGGTCTATTCTGCATTAATTTCATTAAATTAAACAAAATAGAATATATCTTTGGCATAAAGGTGATGTGGATGAATCGATTTTATAAACGTTATTCTGACTTAATTTTTCAGCTGCTTAGTGAAGATAAGTGGAACAGCCTCGCGGTTCTTTCGGATAAAACAGGTTTTTCAAAAACGACCATTTGGCGTGATTTAGAGTTTTTGGAAAGTATCCTGCCGGAGGATTGGGTTTTTGAAAAGAATGAAACATTTGGAGTAAGGCTTATCAAGCCGGAGAATGGAACGCTGGAAAATCTATTGGGACAAATCAGAGAAAAAAACACGTATTTGCACACATTGAAGATCATTTTATTAAATGATGGAGTTGATGTTTCGCAAATATGTCAGGAAGTCCATATCAGCAGATCAACCGCTTATAGGCATCTTGAAAAGCTGCAGGAAGTTGTCGAACAGGCAGAAGTAATGCTGACTGCGAGTCCCTTCCGTTTGGTCGGGGACGAGAAGAAGATTCGTCGTTTCATTATGCAATATTTGGACTTCATGTCCTTTGAAACAAATATTGTGAAGGAAGGGCTTGATGCCGTTAAGTTCCAAGAGCATTTAGTCAGGCTGTTTTCCAACTTTTCCATGTCATACAGAACCGGGGCGCTGCACAGACTGACTATTATTCTGTTTATAGCCAATCATCGGGCTTCAATGGGTCATTATATTTCTTATCCTGATAAAGTGTTGAATACACATGCTGGAAGCAAATACTTCGAATTAACTAAACTGCTGTCGCCATATATGGTCAAATGTCCGCGCAGAGAGGTTCAGCTCCAGGAAATCCTTTATTTTTCCATATTTATAATGAGCGAGGAAAGGCCACTTAACCGAACAAAGCATCTAAAATATATTCATAGCTCGATGAAAACGGAAAGAGGCTATCCAATGGCTCAATATTTGGCAAAGCTTGATCGGTTTATTGGTTTTCCGATTTCACAGGATGATATTTTCTTGTTCCACTTGTATCAGTCACTAAAGCGAATATCTGTTGAAACGGAATTTGAGACAGAAACAGTGAAAAATTCTGCTCTGCAATACTTAGATTTTTTTGAAGAGAACGAGCTTTTTCAAGCAATAGAAAAGCTTGCTGAGGAATGCCTGACTCCATACTCACTCCTATTTAAAAAGCTTGATACACTTGAGATTTTCTCCTTAGTACAAGCAGCTGTAATAAGGAGATGGAACCATCACAAAATCCAAGTAGCTGTTGTGTGTAGAACATACAGTGAAAAAGATTATATTCGTGAAATATTAGCCTATCATTTTGACAGTAAGCTAAAAATATCCAGCTTGGACCCTTCCAGTTTAAATCTGCTGTATATGTATGAGGAGTTTGATTTACTTATATCGGCCGGTGAATTAAATCCTGTAAATACATGTATTGAGCATATACCCAAAATCAATATTTCATCTTTTCCGACTTCTTCTGAATTGAGAGAAATAAGTTACTTTATTGAGCAGCATTTTTTTGAGAATTTAGGAATTACAAAGGAAATGATTTATCCATTTAATGAAACGCTTATGTAAAATCTTTATATAAACAAAAAAAGGAGAACTCGCTGGTTCTCTTTTCTTTGTATGCCGTTTCATTTCATGAGTTATTTGACTGAATGAACTGCAGTACAGCTTTTAAGGACTGCTTTTTTTTCGCCTCAAAATAATCTGCAAACGGGTTTATGTTGTTTTTTATCCGCTTTTGTACGGATTTCATTGAGTATGACTGCGGTGTCAAGCTGTCTGTCAGCTCTTCCCAATGAATTGGGCAGGCAACATATCCGCCTTCATTTCCTCTTATAGAATACGGAGCAACAATCGTTTTTCCTTCACTATGCTGGATATAATCAATATACAGGCGGTTATGGCGATTTTTTTTCAAGCGCTCAATCGTAAATAACTTTGGTTCCATAGTTACCATATAATTAGCGATAAATTCAGTAAAGACTCTCGCCTCTTCATATGTGTACGTTTTTTCTGGAAGCGGGATATAAACTTGGATACCTTTATTGCCAGATATCTTTATAAAGGCGATTAATTTTAGGCCGTCCAGAATGGTCTTTAATATTTGGGCCGCTTTAATGGCAAGTGAAAAATGATCTCTTGATGGCGGGTCGAGATCAAACACAATTTCAGACGGCATGCTATCTGACAGAATCGTTTCAAATGGAATATGGAACTCAAATGCAAGCTGGTTGCCAAGCCACATAAGTGTCTGCTCATTATTGCAAACAATGTAATTAATATCCTCCTTCCAGCTTGTCTGGACAAAGGGAGGCGCATACTCTGGACATTGCTTCTGGTAAAAGGAATCGCCAAACAATCCATGCGGGAAACGAATAACAGTTAGCAAGCGGTTATGTAAAAATGGAAGCATTACATCTTTCACTTCTGTTAAATATTCAATAAAGTCGATTTTGCGCAACTCATTACCCGGAAATAATGGCTTATCTGGGTGGGTAATTTGTTGCTCTATGCCAATTTGTTGTAGTAATTTTTCATAGGTGCATTCCTGCCAAGACTTTTCAAAAACAAATTGGAGAAATACTGGATTTTCAATTTGCCCATTGGCAAAGGAAGTAAATTCTAAATCTACACAAATTCCAGGTGTGACTGTCATTACGCCTTTTTCTTCAGACTGTTTATTCTTTTCTAAGATGCCTGATAAGGCGGTTAACTCTTTTGCTGTTAATCCTTCACTGAATTGTCCGACATTTTTGATGTTTCCATTGTCAGAAACACCTACTGAAAAGAGAATATCAGCTTTGCGGTACTCTGTTATTGTAAAGGAAGCAGTATATTTCATAAAACCAGTACTCCTAACAATGTTTATTTACGAAATAGTGTACGCTAGTGAGACTAATTCATTCATTTCCAAGATTTCATTGCATGAAAGACATGCGGAATAGCCAACTTATTAATAAGAAACACACTAACTAAGAAATATTTAGGATTGGAGAATAGATGGTATGCACACAATGTGGAAAGGAAGCATCAGCTTCGGATTAGTTAACATCCCGATAAAACTGCACACAGCAACAGAGGATAAAGATATAAAGCTGCGGACATTGCATAAAACATGTCATGCGCCGATTAAATATGAAAAAAAATGCTCTGCATGTGAACAAGAAGTGGCACCTGAGGATATTGTAAAAGCATATGAATATGCAAAAGGTAAATATGTTGTTCTTGATAAAGAGGATTTGGAAAAGCTCCAAAAAGAAAATGAAGATAAGGCAGTAGAAATTATCGACTTTGTTAAGATGGAAGAGATAGATCCTATTTATTATGATAAATGTTATTATATGTCTTCTGGTGATGGAGGTAACAAAGCTTACGGACTACTCCGTGAGGCATTAATAGAATCAGGCAAGGTCGGTATCGCCAAAATAATCATTCGCTCGAAGGAGCAGCTTGCAGTCATTAGGGTGTATGAAAATACACTAGTAATGGAAACTATTCATTTTCCTGATGAAGTCAGGAAAGCTGAAGATGTCCCTAATGTCCCTGCAGAAGCAACTATCGCCAAAAAAGAGCTGGAAACAGCGATCCTGCTAATTGATCAGCTTACAACAGCTTTTGATCCGACAAAGTATACGGATGAGTACCGTACAGCCCTCCTTGAATTGATTGAAGCCAAGAAAACTGGCCAAGAAATTGTTACAAGTAAAGAAAAGGTGCAAACTTCCAATGTCATGGACCTAATGGCAGCATTGCAAGCATCAATAGACAACACTAAACCGGAACAGCCAGCAGCAGAAGAAAAAAAGGTAAAGACAAAAACAAAAACAAGAAAAAAAGTCGCGAAAGAAGCATAATGCAAGGGGGGATTGCCCCTTTGCATGCTTTTGTTTGACAAATTTTCCTTTTTAGGTAATTATGTCTACAGTTCTATGTAAATGGGCAATCCATTATAAGAAAGGTGAGAATTATTGAATAAAACAGAGCAAATGACATTAAAATATGTAACTACCATATTAACCATAGTCGTATTGTTTATCGTCATGTTTATTTTTGTTGCCTCGAGAATACAGGGAGCGGAAATAATCGCATTTGATCAAGTTATTATTGATTACATTCAGTCTTTTGAAAGTGATGCTACAACCGAATGGACAGTGATATTGACCGATTTAGGCTCAATTAAGTTTATCGCGGTGGCAGTCGTGGTTGGCACAGTGCTTTTATGCCTTTACAGGAAATTTTCTCTTGCCGCTTTTCTGATTTGTGCACCGGCTCTTGGAGGCTTGCTTAATAAGTTTTTGAAATGGATATTCAAACGGGAGCGGCCGGATATTTTGCCGCTGATTACAGAGCATGGTTACAGTTTTCCGAGTGGACATAGCATGGGTTCCTTAATTTTTTATGGAAGTGCCGCATATGTATTCTTGCATATCTGGAAGACAGCAGGAAAAAAAGCAGCAACGATTATTATTGCATGCTTGGTCATTCTGATGATTGGCATAAGCAGGATTTATTTAGGTGTTCATTACCCGACAGATGTTGTTGGCGGCTTTGCAGTTGGGTTTGCATTTTTGCTAGTATGCATCCTTGTTTTCCGCTATTATGAAGAGAGAAAAAATAAATGACTAGAGGGTAAAAGATGGACCAAAAAATAATACCTGCATCATCAAATTTAAAGGAATTCGAAGCCTTTTTGGAAAGCGATTATGAAGTAGGAGTCTTCTTGGAAATACATATTTCTCAATTGAAAAATATCAGCAAGCTGGCAAGAAGTGCAGGCAAGAAAATGATTTATCATGTGGATTTAATCCAAGGGTTAAAGAGCGATGACTTTGCTACAGAATTTATTTGCCAGGAATTTAAGCCGTATGGACTGATTTCGACAAAATCATCTGTCATTCTAAAAGCTAAGCAAAAGAATGTAATTGCTATACAGCGAGTCTTCCTTCTTGATAGCCACGCCATTGAAAAAAGCATTAAACTGGTTCAAAGGACAAGACCTGATTATATTGAACTTCTCCCAGGGACGATGCCATGGATGATTGAAGAAATTAAACAACGGCTGGATGTTCCGATATTAGCAGGCGGACTAATACGGTCGGAAGCGGATGTCAATAATGCGATTAAAGCTGGAGCAGCTGGCATAACTACTTCCAGACGGACATTATGGGATAAATAGGTTCTTACTATTTTTCTAGAGAAAATATTGTAAATGTGTTGACAGCGTTTTCATAGTGGGTTATGATGAACCTACAAGTTAATAAAACGTGTCGGAGATAAGGAGATGCACACAGATTTTCACATTTTGATGTGATATTTTTCTGTTGTGCTCTCCTTTTTTGCTGTTTTTTAACTTTGTTTTTCATTCGGTGTAAAGGGGGAGATTTTGAATGTCTGCATTTTTAGGTGAAATTATTGGTACAATGATCTTAATCGTTTTTGGGGGAGGAGTAGTTGCGGGCAGCAACTTAAAGAAAACGTTTTCTAATAATAGCGGGTGGATTGTGATAACGGTTGCCTGGGGATTAGCTGTTGCGATGGGTGCTTTTGCTGTCGGCAGTATCAGCGGTGCCCATTTAAATCCTGCCGTAACAATAGCACTTGCTCTTAATGGTGATTTTGCATGGAGCCTAGTGCCTGAATATATCATAGCTCAAATGCTTGGAGCATTTATCGGAGCAGTCATCGTATACTTACATTATTTACCTCACTGGAAGGCAACAGACGATCCAGGCGCGAAATTAGCTGTATTTTCTACAGGCCCGGCAATCCCGCACACATTTTCTAACTTGCTTGGAGAATTAATTGGGACATTCATGTTAGTTTTAGGCTTGCTTTACATTGGAGCTAATTCGTTTGCAGAAGGTTTAAACCCAATCGCAGTTGGACTATTAATTGTTGTAATCGGTATGTCTCTTGGCGGAACAACTGGTTATGCCATTAACCCGGCAAGAGATCTAGGGCCCCGTATCGCTCATGCATTGCTTCCGATAGCAGGCAAGGGAGATTCAAACTGGAAGTACGCATGGATTCCTGTAGTAGGTCCAATTCTTGGAGGCGGATTAGCTTCTGTATTTTATCAATATTTCTATAAAGGAACAGTATCTACTTATTTTTGGCTAGTTATCATCGTAAGTATAGTGGTGTTAGTGCTTGCATTTTTTGGCACAAAAAGCAACAATTCTATTAAAATGAAAAAAGCAGCATAATACTAGTTTTCACATACTAGATTAATTTTTAAAACTAATTAGGGGGTATTTTTGTGGAGAAATATATTTTATCTTTAGATCAAGGGACAACAAGTTCAAGAGCGATTATTTTCAACAAAAAAGGGGAAATCGTTCATACAGCACAAAAGGAGTTTACACAAATTTTTCCTAAGCCAGGCTGGGTGGAACATAATGCTAGTGAAATTTGGGGTTCGATTCTCTCTGTAATCGCAACAGTTTTATCAGAATCAGATATTAAGGCAGATCAAATTGAAGGCATCGGTATTACTAACCAACGGGAAACAGCAGTAGTATGGGATAAAGAGACTGGTGTGCCTGTCTATAATGCGATTGTGTGGCAATCGAGACAAACGAACGGAATATGTGAAGAATTGAAAGCACAAGGATACAACCAATTGTTCAGAGATAAAACGGGTTTGTTAATTGACGCGTACTTCGCAGGCACAAAAGTTAAGTGGATTCTAGATAATGTCGAAGGTACAAGAGAGAAAGCGGAAAACGGTCAATTGCTGTTCGGGACGATTGACACTTGGCTTATTTGGAAGCTGTCTGGCGGAAAGGCGCATGTAACAGACTATACGAATGCATCTCGCACATTAATGTTTAATATTTATGACCTTAAATGGGATGAGGAACTGCTTGAAATTTTAACTGTTCCAAAGTCAATGCTTCCAGAAGTAAAGCCGTCATCTGAAGTTTATGCTCATACAGTAGACTATCATTTCTTCGGAAAGAATATTCCAATTGCTGGTGTGGCTGGCGACCAGCAGGCAGCATTATTTGGTCAGGCATGCTTTGAGGAAGGTATGGCAAAAAATACGTATGGAACAGGCTGTTTCATGTTGATGAACACAGGAGAAAAAGCTGTCCGTTCCAATCATGGTTTGCTGACAACAATTGCATGGGGATTGAATGGAAAAGTGGAGTATGCCCTAGAAGGTAGTATCTTTGTAGCAGGATCTGCTATTCAATGGCTTCGTGACGGCTTAAGAATGCTGAAGGATGCAAAAGACAGTGAAGCATATGCGACGAAAGTGGAGTCAACAGATGGTGTCTACTTAGTGCCAGCATTTGTTGGGCTTGGAACTCCATATTGGGACAGTGATGTGCGGGGAGCTATGTTCGGAGTAACAAGAGGAACAACAAAAGAGCATTTCGTCAGAGCTACACTTGAATCACTTGCATATCAGACGAGAGATGTTTTATCTGCAATGGAAGCGGATTCGAACATTAGCGTAAAAACATTACGAGCAGATGGAGGAGCAGTTAAGAACAATTTCTTGATGCAATTCCAAGGAGATATCTTAAATGTACCTGTTCAAAGACCTGTCATCAATGAAACAACCGCTCTTGGTACGGCCTATTTAGCGGGATTGGCTGTCGGCTTCTGGAAGGACCAAGCTGAAATCGCTGAACAATGGAAGTTAGAAAAATCGTTCGATCCTGCCATGGAGGAAGAAAAGCGAGAAGAGCTATATGCTGGCTGGAAAAAAGCAGTCAACGCTACAATGGCATTCAAAAACTAAAATTACATCATTTAATTCAAAATACTGTGAATATATAAAAAAGTATGTTATACTAAAAACAAGTTAATAAAATGTCCGGAGATCAGGAGAGACCACAAAGTCGTTATCAAATAATGGTAATGATGCTTTGTGGTCTCTTTTTTGTTGGACATTATTCCTTAGGAGGACTTCCAAAATGAAAACAAACCGCAACTTACTGAAAAAACAACTTAAAGAAAACAAATTTGACGTGCTTGTAATCGGAGGGGGAATTACTGGTGCTGGTATTGCCCTGGATGCTTCTACAAGAGGCATGAAAACTGCTTTAGTTGAAATGCAGGACTTCTCGGCAGGCACATCTAGCCGGTCTACAAAGCTTGTTCATGGCGGACTCCGATATTTGAAACAGTTTGAAGTGAAAATGGTAGCAGAGGTCGGAAAGGAAAGGGCTGTTGTTTACGAAAATGGACCTCATGTTACAACACCAGAATGGATGCTGTTGCCTTTTCATACAGGCGGCACTTTCGGCAAGTTTACGACAAGCATTGGATTAAGGGTGTATGATTTTCTTGCAGGAGTGAAAAAAAAGGAAAGACGGAAAATGTTTTCGAAAGAACAAACCTTGGCATATGAACCGCTAGTTAAAAAGGATGGATTAAAAGGCGGCGGTTATTATGTGGAATACAGAACAGATGACAGCAGATTAACAATAGAAGTAATGAAGGAAGCGATAGACAAAGGGGCGGCAGCATTAAACTATACAAAGGTAGAAAATCTCCTTTACGATACAGAAGGGAAAATCAATGGAGTAGCAGTAACAGATGTTTTAACTGGCGAGAAGTATTCAGTTTTCGCAGAAGTTATCGTTAATGCTGCCGGTCCTTGGGTTGACAGCATTCGGGAAAAAGATGGCAGCAGAAAAGGGAAAACATTGCAGCTTACAAAAGGAGTCCATCTTGTTATCGACCAATCGGTTTTTCCTTTAAAGCAAGCCATTTATTTTGATACACCAGACGGCAGAATGGTTTTTGCCATTCCTAGAGATGGGAAAGCTTATGTAGGAACAACAGATACTTTCTATAAAGAAGACCCTGTTAACCCAGCTATGACAGTGGAGGACAGAACATATATCTTAAATGCAATTAAATATATGTTTCCTTCTGTCAATGTGACAGAGGATGATGTGGAATCAAGCTGGGCTGGAGTTAGACCGTTGATTTTAGAAGACGGTAAGGATCCGTCTGAAATTTCAAGAAAAGACGAGATTTGGGAATCGGAGTCTGGACTTGTGACAATTGCTGGCGGAAAGCTGACTGGCTACCGTAAAATGGCGGAAACAGTTGTCAATTTAGTCAGTGGGAAATTTGCAAAAGCAAATAAAAGCTTTTCAGAATGTCAGACAAAGCATTTGCCAATATCTGGCGGGAAAGTGGGGGGATCGAGCAAGTTTGACAGCTATGTTGCCGGAATTGTTCCAGATGGAATGGATGCTGGCTTGACGAAGGAAGATGCAGAAGCTGTTGCGAGAATGTATGGAAGCAATGCTCCGGTTGTTTACCGCATTGTTAAAGAACAGAAAGCATCTGCTGAAAATAATATGCCTGTGCTTTTATGGGCAAAAGTGCATTATGCATTGGAACACGAGCTTGCGATGACTCCAGTCGATGTGCTCCTGCGCAGAACAGGCTTGCTGCTGTTTGGCATCAAAGAAGCAGTTCAATATAAGGAAGAGGTATTGGCATATATGGCGAGCTACTATGGATGGGATCAAGCAGAACAGCTGTTTTATAAAAAACAGCTTGAAAAGGAAATCCTCCATGCTACAGTGCCAGCTGATTTACAGTCAGAAGAGCTATTGGATCATATAATGTAAAAAAATTAAGTCACGGGCAATCCCGTGACTAATCTTTTGGTTTAAATAGAATTGACAAACTGTAAATAATAGGATATGATATTGCTTGTATGTATTTGAGGTAAGAACGGAATTGATCATAAAGAACTTGTGTAAAGTTATGTAGAAGCAAGACAACAAGGAACAGTTGATATATAGAACAAACACCACTTTAACAATCTTCTCCAAAAATCACATTAAAATAATCTCCTAAATGCGGATTAACCCTTCCAAAAAATTATTCTAGTTAATGTTATTTTTGCCACCGTTCTAATTCATAGAACTAATTCACACTGGCACGGCCTCGGAGCCGTAAGGATGAAAGAGAGGCAGGGCTTTCATTGTTTTAGGTATGGCACGTTTCACGGTGCATGACCCTTAAGTATATGCCAAGAAGTGCGGTTTTTACATAGGTCTAATTATTTTCGAATAATAAATGAGTAAAGATCTATCACAAGCACAAAACAGCAGGCATCTCCCAAATATGCGGAGATGCCTTTTTTATTGTCGAAACATGTTTTCATGAAATTAAAGCTATGTTATGATTACGTAGTAAAAACGATTCGTTTCGCAGTGACTGACGACAATAATGGAATGAACCATATGGGAGCTGTGAAAAGTGTATAGCCGGTCGTCTGGGCAAAAGGTAAATTAACCTTTCTAACACAATACCTGGAGGGATATACATGTCTGAAAAAGTAATACTGGATGGAAACGTGGTAGCGAATGCTGTTAAGGAAGAACTGAAAGGCCGAATTGAAGCGTTAAAGACAAAAGGCGTAACACCTTGTCTGGCGACAATTCTCGTTGGAGACGATCCATCTTCCGAGACATATGTGCGCATGAAAGGAAATGCGTGTGCAAAGCTAGGAATAGACAGTAAAAGAATCCATCTTGATAAAGAGACAACAACAGAACAATTACTTGAAACGATACAAGCCTTAAATGACGACAATAATGTCCATGGAATTTTGCTGCAGCATCCTGTTCCTGGTCATATTGACGAAAGAAAGGCATTTGAAACGATTGCAATCGAAAAAGATGTTGATGGGGTAACAAGCTTCGGTTATGGGCAAACGGCTCTTGGATTTGGCAAATTCCCATCTTGTACACCTGCAGCCATTATGAAGATAATGGAGCATTACGGTATTAAAGCGAGCGGAAAACATGCTGTTGTTGTCGGCAGAAGCCCGATTTTAGGTAAACCGGTATCTGCATTGCTGTTAAATGAAGATGCAACAGTAACTACATGCCATTCCCGCACAACAAATTTAGCAGACCACGTAAAACAGGCTGATATCGTAGTGGCAGCAGTCGGCAAGCCGAACTTCATCCAAGGAGACTGGATTAAGCCAGGCGCGGTAATATTAGACGCAGGCTATAATAAAGGCAATATCGGTGATGTCGATTATGAGGCATGCCTGGAAAACGCATCTGCAATAACTCCAGTACCAGGCGGAGTAGGTCCTGTTACAATAAGTATGCTGCTGAAGCACACAGTGGATTCTGCTGAAGGAATTTAATTAAGAAAAAAATATGTTTGACAAAAGTCACTATTGAATATATGATGTATTTAACGCTTGTAAGTTCGGTATATGTTTTTTAAGGATAGATGGTCATAGTTGCAAATATAGCTTATGTCCGAAAAGGTAGCGATGCTTCACTGATTCCTAAAGATTTATATAAGTTCTTAAAGGTGTAACACAATTTTGGAGGTTTTACAATGAACACAGGTAAAGTAAAATGGTTTAATGCAGAAAAAGGTTTCGGTTTCATCGAGTCTACTGAAGGACAAGACGTATTTGTTCACTTCTCCGCTATCCAATCAGAAGGTTTCAAAACTTTAGAAGAAGGTCAAGACGTAACTTTCGAAATCGTTGAAGGTAACCGTGGACCTCAAGCAGCTAACGTTACTAAAGCTTAATAATTTTTAGATTAAAGGTGATGCCTTTCCTTAATGCATCACCTTTTTTTAGTGTAGTACAAAAAGTGCTTCGCCATTCTCCATAAACCCAATCATTTTCATCAGGAATTTAAATCCCCTAATATTTTTTTCCAGAATGTTTTAGAACATGAAAAAAAGTGAATGGAAGTGGAGAGTATATATTTATTATTATTTATAAAACGCTCTTGCTCCAATATTTTTCAAGATAAGATTATTTAAATGCCTACTAATTTGGGTAAAATAGGCTAGGGTATCCAAAATGGACAATCATAATAGATAACGTCCATTCTTTATAAGTATTAAATGCAATGAGCAATAATGAAGGAGGAAAAAGTATTGACCACTTTTTCAGATTTTAATTTAAGCAGCAGTTTAGAAAAAGCATTATCCAATATGGGCTTTGAAGAGCCAACACCAATCCAGGCACAGGCGATTCCAATCGGTCTTGCTGGCAAGGATATGATTGGACAAGCACAAACAGGTACTGGTAAAACTACAGCGTTCGGTGTGCCTCTTTTAGAAAAAATTGAAGTGGGTAAACCAGTTCAAGGTCTTGTAATCGCACCTACTAGGGAGTTGGCTGTACAGGTTGCAGAAGAACTTAACCGTATCGGTGCAGTGAAAGGCATCCGTACATTACCAATTTACGGTGGGCAAGACATTAACCGCCAAATTCGCGGATTGAAGAAAAAACCAGAAATTATTGCAGCGACTCCTGGTCGTCTAATCGATCATATCGAACGTAAAACAATTCGTCTGCAAGATACAAAAATGATCGTCTTGGACGAAGCAGATGAAATGTTAAACATGGGCTTCATTGAAGATATCGAAAGAATTCTAAGTGAAACACCAAAAACACGTCAAACATTGCTTTTCTCTGCAACAATGCCAAAAAGAATTCAATCATTAGCAGAACGCTTCATGGTTGAACCAGAGCTTGTTAAAATTAAAGCAAAAGAAATGACGGTTACAAATATTGAGCAAAACTTTATCGAATTACAAGAGCGCCAAAAGTTTGATGTGTTGTGCAGTCTTCTTGACATCCAATCACCAGAACTTGCAATTGTATTCGGTAGAACAAAAAAACGTGTTGATGAAGTGGTTGAAGGCTTAATCAAGCGTGGATATTCTGCAGAAGGAATTCATGGTGATATTCCGCAAGGCAAAAGGGATCAAGTAATCCGTCGCTTTAAGGAACAAACAATTGACATCATGGTAGCGACAGATGTAGCTGCCCGCGGATTGGATATCAGCGGTGTGACACATGTTTACAACTTTGATATTCCGCAAGACCCTGAAAGCTATGTACACCGTATCGGACGTACTGGCCGTGCAGGTAAAAAAGGTTATGCTGTAACATTTGTATCTCCAAGAGAATTGGATCATCTTCGCATCATTGAAAATGTTACGAAGAAAAAAATGGTGAAAAACCCGATACCTTCTACTACAGATGTATTGGCTGGAAACCAACAGGCAACAATTAACAAAATCCAAAAAACAGTTGAAGAAAATCAATTTGCAGAATATAAGCGTCTTGCTGAAACATTATTGGAAGAAACTGATTCTGTGACATTGCTTGCAAGTGCATTGAAGCTTCTTACAAAAGAGCCAGATGCAACGCCAGTTAAATTGACTGCAGTTGAACCGCTTCGTTCTAAGAAGCCGAAAGGTGACCGTTCTGGCGGACGTCGTCGTAATGACAGAGGCGGACGTGGATATGACCGTAACCGTGGCGGCGGCAGCGGCGGCGGAGAAAGAAGAAGCAGAAACAGAAACAGAAATAGAGATTAATAAAAATATTTCTCTTTTATGTTTAATTTCTCTTCCAATTGGTTAATATAAACAAATGAAGGATATAAATGTATATCCTGGTTATTTAAATCTAGGAGGCAATAAAATGGCAACAGGTAAAGTAAAATGGTTTAACTCAGAAAAAGGTTTTGGATTTATTGAAGTAGAAGGTGGAGATGACGTATTTGTTCATTTTTCTGCTATTCAAACAGACGGATTCAAAACTTTGGATGAAGGTCAAGAAGTTAACTTCGATATAGAAGAAGGCGCACGTGGCCCGCAAGCTGTTAACGTAACGAAACTTTAATATGCTGATGATAAAGAACCCTGCTAATGACAGGGTTCTTTTTAGCATAATTTTTTAGAAGCAATATTTTTGTTAATTGGACAAAGTCTGTTACAATAAAGGCTGATAAAGAAAGAGGTGCTACATAATGAAAGAATTTACTGTTGAATTTCATAAAGAAGATGGAATGGAAAACATTACAGTCCAAAAATTGAGTGAAGAAGATTTTAACCGAGTAACTAGCGGTGGAACTAGACAGTTGTTTGAGTTGGATACGAATATCGGCTACTTCATCTATTTTGATGCAGTTGATGAAAGTGGAAAAGAATCGTATTTAGTTCTTCAATATCTGGAAGAAAGTGAAACACCATCTGCTTGTTTTTCCTTTGAATTAAAGGACTTCTACCAATTTATAGCACTTCATTTAAATGATTTGCAAATTGATGAGGATGAAGAGGAAGAAGCAGAGGACGCTTTTGGTCCAATCCACTATCTTGCGCATTTAATGCATCATATTGTGGAAGATGGCAAGTCGGTCGAAGTATAATAAAAAGAGCAGGAGACATGTCTCCTGCTCTTTTTATGTAATTTAAGCCTCTTTGTAATGACTGCTGCAAAAATTAAATACTTCTTGAAGCTCGTCCTCTTCTAAAGCAAAATCCAAGTACTTGTCTTGGCTGCTGTTATAAAAGTCATAATTTAACACTTTCATTTCTGACTCCTCAACGAAGAACAATACCTTTAATTGAATGGTGCCGTCCTCAAACAGCTCGTCCTCCTCATCCTCTTCCAGAGTTAAAAAGAATTCATATCGTTCTCCTGATAAAATGCCAGTTGGATCTTCGATCTTTTCCACTGTATACTCTGTTATATTCATTATTGATGACCTCCTATATCTATCACTGCATAGTATTTCAAAGTATGGGTGAATTTATTGCATACTCGAAAATAATATCATATTGCTTACAGGATAGCTAATGCTTTTCAATTGAAATGGAATATGATAAGATGGAATATTAATTATTTGACTTTTTATATATGTATGTTATAATAGGAAGATAGGTTAAAAGAAAGATAGATATGTTTGGTCACTTGTTTTTAAGGTCTAGTCTGTAGATTTCTTACGTTTGCAAGTGATTTTTTATGTTTTACGGGCTCTTTTTTTTTGATAGTGGGCTCTAATCAAACAAAAGCTTCATGGAGGTGTTTCATTTGGCAATGGGATTTGGCCGAAAGAATAACGAGGAAATTGTAAAAGAAGAAGTTGTAGTTTGGGATTGTGTATCTGAAACATGCAAATGCTGGATTCGGGACAATTTTAAAAGCACTGAAACACCAAAATGCCCAATATGCGGCAGTGATATGGAAAAAACGACTAGAGAGTTGCAAGTCGTCAATAATAATAGCATTTACTCAAAATAAAAACTAAAATCCTTTGGATTTTAGTTTTTTTTTAGCTTGTAATATTCATTAACAAAGGAATGAGCGAACTGCCCCAAATCACCGTAATCCAAGCAGCTAATATCATTGCCAAGGTCGAAAAGGTTGCTTCCTGTTCGCCAAATTCCATCGCTTTTGTTGTTCCGACACCGTGTGCACCCATTCCTAAAGCTAATCCTTTAGCAATAGGCGATTTCAAGGATAAAAGTTTTATTGCATATGGTCCAATTATCCCGCCGATGATTCCAGTAATGATGACAAACACGGTTGTTAATGTCGGAAGTCCGCCAATTTCCTGCGATACTTCAATTGCGATTGGCGTTGTGATGGATCGCGGCAATATGCTTATAATGAAATCTGCTCGCAAATTAATTAATTGTGATAGAAAAAAAGATGACGTGATAGCTACTACAGTACCGGTTGTGACACTTATTAGCATAACACCGAAATATTTTTTCAACAGATGCTTATGTTTATATATCGGCACCGCAAAGGCGATTGTTGCAGGGCCGAGCAGGTGTGTCAACAACCGCGATGATTCTAAATAGCTTCCTGCTGGAATATGGAGACAGCTGATAAACAGAATTAAAAGCAGTGGTGACAGCAGGAGCGGATGCAGCAATGGATTTTTCCATTTTTTATAACTCCATTTTGTCACTCTGTAAAATATATACGTTAATACAGTAAACATTATAATGTTCATTTATTTAAACTTCTCTTTCTATTATAGATTTTTTCTGCTGTAAATCCGGTTGCTCCCATCACGATAAAGGTGCTGACAGCAATGAGAAGAACCGTTTCAATTCCTTTCATATTAAGGATTTCTTCATAGTTAACGATACCAACAGCAGATGGAATGAAAAACAGCAGCAGTTCAGCCAGCAGCCAGGCTGCACCAGTTTCTACCCACTTCAGTTTAATCCACTTAAGCTGTAAACCTATAAATAAAAAAATGAGACCAATCATGGATGCTGGCAGCGGAACTGACACAACCATTTTTACTCCCATTCCAAGAAAAAGAAAAAGATGTATAAAAGCAATTTGCCCGATAATGATTAGAAATTTCAATACGATCACCTTCCCTGTCAATCAATGGAATAAATGCTCGCCCTTAAACCTTAGATTAACTATATAAGTTATCATACGCTGAATGTTGCTATTCGTAAAATACATAATTATTATAATTATAATAACCAATAGTTATAATGGGTGCGTGCAGAAGGTGATGCGTAAATGGGGGAGGAGCAGGGGAGATGATCATTTATTGCTGAAGAATAAAATCAATAAATCTTCTCCCGGCGACAGATAAATAACGGTCTTTTTTTGTTATGACAGCAAGCTGCCAATTAGTTACTGGTTCTAAATCAATAAATCTTACTTGATTGTTTGTTGTGCGGTTGCAAATCGATTCTGGAAGCATGGAAATCCCTAAATTCGCAGCAACAATTTCAATCATGAAGTCCCATTGTGAGCTTTTAAAGATGATGTTCGGCTCAAATCCTGCGTTGATGAATCCACGTTTCATCATTTCATATAAGGCGAAATCCTCACTGTAAAAAATAAACTCTTCATCTATAAGTTCTTTCATATGGACTTTTTTTCGATTGGAAAGAGGATGCTGTTTGTGGACAATTAATTTAATTTCTTCACTCACAAGGTGGAAGACGTGGAACGAAGACTCATCCATTATTGGCAATACGGCAATACCAATTTCAATTTCTCCTTCTTCGACACTCTTGACTACTTTAGCCGCTCCATACTCTTTAATATTGATTTGAATATTCGGATACGCCTTGTGAAATGCAGATATAACTTTAGGGAAAAAGAGGCTGCCGATCATTGGCGGAATACCGATGTTAATGTTCCCGCGAGCAAGATTAGTCATATCGTGGAGGGTAGTTGCCATCTCATCCATTTGAGCCATTATCTTTTGCGCGTAATCGTAAACGATCTGGCCAGCATCTGTTAGTTCATGTGTTTTATTTGATCGATTAATTAGCGTGATGCCGATTTCTTCTTCCAAACTTTTGACACCTTTACTAAGGGCAGGCTGGGAAACATGCAGTTTTTCAGATGCTTTCGTCATGCTTTTCTGCTTTACTACTTCAACAAAGTACATTAATTGTCTAATTTCCATTTAACTGCTCCATTCCTATTTTCACTGTTTATTATTGTACTCCAACAGCTGAAAAAGAGACAGCGAATATTTATTATTTTGAAATAAAAAAAGATGTTTACAGAATGATGTAGGCGGGTAAAACTTTGTTAGAATGATTGGAAAGGTGTGGAAACCTGTGAATACTTATGAGTTGAAAACAAAAAAATGGCAAGCGGATTGGAAATATAACTTAATGTCTCAAAGAAAATATGAGAATTTACTTGCAAAGAAAAATACGGTGGAAATAATCGTAAGTAATCTAAATCGCAACAAACGGACTCGATAAGGACTTAAATATATGGAGAGTTCAGGCCGTTGGGTATGCCCTCAACAGCCTGAAAACATTTATCTAAAGAGCGCAGGTTAATTAAGCGCGGAAGGTTCCATTATATAATCTTCAAAAACTTTTTCTATAAGTGCATTTTCCTCGAAATTATTAGGGCTTTCCAAATGTTTGATTCGTACAATATAAACGGATTTAACAAACATATGAAGTGCTTCATCCTCGGTTAAAGCATCAATCTTATTAATCAACACTTGATCGGATATATAGTTGACAATTCTACTCAGAAATTCTTTTGGATAATCCTTTGGCAGTTTTCCAGTTTCTTCTGTAAAAATACCCCCTTGACCTTCGACTTCTACATGACGTACAACCTCTGACAATTCTTTAACACTGAATATATCCACTGATTCAACACCTCTTTCCTCTAGTATTATAACAGGGGTTTAAATACTAGTAAATTAATGTTTTTTCACATTGCTTTGTTGGTTCAGGCCGCGGTGGCCAAAACGTTGTTATATAAAAGGAAATCGCATATTCTCTTACAAGGATTACAAAAAAAACAGAATGGAAGTCCCATATTGGTAGCATTAATGGTAAAATACTCATGGAAGAATTTTTTTAAAGGGAGTCATTATGGGAAACGAACAAAATAAAGACCTTAATATTATGTATAATATGGTGAAAGATTTTCACCAAGCATTCGGACATCAAGTCGGAGAAACACCTGCACCGATTGAAGAAAAAACAGCTGTAAACAGAGCTGTATGGACAGGAGAAGAGCTTGTAGAATTTCTTTATGCAACAGCTGACGGAAAAGAAGAAAAATTTCAGGAGCTGTTTCAAGCATTTCTTGCTGGCCTTCATAAAGCCGCTGCTAAAATTACGACAGAGAAAAAGCCTGTCGATGATGTGCTTGTTGCACAAATGGACGCATTGACAGATGTGGAGTATTTTAACCAGGGAAGCTTTGTCATTGCAGGCGTAGAGCCATTTAATCTGTTTAAGATTGTTCAAGAAGCAAATATGGGCAAGCTGTTTGAAGACGGTAAACCAAGATTTAGAGAAGAAGACGGAAAAATCATTAAGCCGCCGAACTGGGAAAAGGACTTCGCACCGGAAGGTCGTCTTAAGCAGGAAATAGACAGACAAAAAGGAAACAAATAACAGGCTCATTCAAAGATAGCCAGAACAAGACCTTTTTAGAAAGAGTCTTGTTCTGGTTTTTTTTGTTTTTCTCTTGCAGGGCTTTTGTGCCACTGTGTAATCTTTTAGACCTATAATCGATTTGAAATAATAGGAAAATGCTAACTTGTATCTGTTTAAGATTTTTTCCGAAAAAAGTGACATGATGTCATCTTAATATATTGACAAGATGACACGCTGTCACATATAATAAATTTTGTTATCAGATGTGACACTGTGTCATGTATAGGAAGTAGGAGTTGTCTTATGCCAAAACAAACATTTTTCCATTTAGCAGCAGATAAGCAAGATACGTTGATTCATGCTGCAAAAGAAGAATTTTCAAGAGTTCCGCTACATGAGGCATCTATTGCCAATATTATTAAAAGCGCAGGTATTCCGAGAGGAAGTTTTTATCAGTATTTCGATGACAAAGAGGATTTGTATTTTTATTTATTAAGTGAAATCTCCAAGAAAAATACGAAGCGATTCCTTTCCATATTAGAGGAAAATGACGGAGATTTATTCGCAACCTTTATTAAGTCCTTTCAATTTATGGTGACAAATCATAAAGAACAAAATCATGAAAACTTTTTTAAAAACGCCTTTTTGAATATGAACTATAAATTGGAGAACACATTAGCTAATAATGTATACGAAGAAAAGCAAAAAAGTCTTTTCTTAAATATCTCCCAATCGATTAACAAAAGCAACCTGAACCTAAAGGATGAAAGTGAATTGCATCACATGGTAAGAGTTATGACAGCCGTTACCTTCCATAATATTGTTCAAATGTATGTGAAGGATTTAACCGTTGCAGAGGCGACTGACAGTTATCTGAAGCAAATGGATCTTCTTAAAAGGGGATTCGGCAGGGAAGAAGTATGATGAAGGATTTAATCAACATGCAATTAAAAAAGCTTGTCGACACACTTCAGAAGCAAAACATTTCTGCGCAAATTATCAAACGTCCTGACATACTCCAATTAGCATGTGCAGATAATAAAAAGATAAATTAATTTACTAAGGGTAAGGAGACAAAAACTATATGGATTCCAGTTTACAACAAAAGAAACCTCCATATTTGATGATTGCCATTCTATTTGTAGGTGCATTTGTATCATTTCTAAACAACTCACTTTTGAATGTTGCATTACCATCAATTATGGTTGACCTAAAAATTGACGATTATTCGACGGTACAGTGGCTGTCAACAGGCTATATGCTTGTCAGTGGTGTATTAATACCAGCTTCAGCCTTCCTGTTAACTAGATTTTCGAACAGAAGCCTATTCATTACCTCCATGGCCATTTTTACAGCAGGTACTGCATTGGCAGCATTTGCTCCTAACTTTGGCACATTGCTTGCAGGACGAATGATCCAAGCGGCAGGGTCTTCGGTTATGGGCCCGCTGTTAATGAATATCATGCTAATTAGCTTCTCCCGTGAAAAACGTGGTGCTGCTATGGGGATTTTCGGATTGGTTATGATTACAGCTCCTGCAATCGGACCAACATTATCTGGTTATATTGTTGAATTTTATGACTGGAGACTTTTATTTGAAATGATTCTTCCGCTTGCTGTAATCAGCTTGCTGCTGGCAGCATGGAAGCTTGAGAATGTTATGACACAAAATAAAAATGCAACACTAGATTATACATCGGTTGTATTATCTTCCATCGGTTTCGGCGGATTGTTATATGGTTTCAGCTCCGCAAGCTCCGACGGCTGGTCTGATCCAGTTGTATTAATATCATTGATTGCCGGTGCTATAGCATTGGCGGTATTCATCATGCGACAATTAAAAATGGAAGAACCGCTGCTTGATTTGCGTGTTTATAAATATCCAATGTTTGCGCTAGGCTCTGTTATTGCGATAGTTAATGCGGTTGCGATGTTTTCCGGGATGATTTTGACACCAGCATATGTACAAAACGTCAGAGGGATATCGCCACTTGATTCTGGTTTAATGATGCTTCCTGGTGCAGTTATTATGGGGATTATGTCGCCGGTCACAGGAAGGCTGTTCGATAAATTCGGTCCCCGTGTTCTTGCCGTTATAGGTCTGGCTATTACAGGTGTATCGACTTATATGCTGGCACATTTGCAAATAGATTCAACACATGCCTACATTATTCTTGTCTATACATTGCGTATGTTCGGAATGTCAATGGTAATGATGCCAATCATGACAAACGGCTTAAACCAATTGCCAACACGTTTGAATCCTCATGGAACGGCTGTTAATAATACAGCTCAGCAAGTTTCAGGATCAATCGGGACAGCGATACTTGTTACAATTATGAATACAGTCACAAAAAACGAAGCGGAAAGTATGATGGCTGGAGTAGATCCAGCTTCTGTGACAGAAGCTTCAGCTGCACTGCTTACACAAAAAGCGCTGCTTGAGGGAATTCAATATTCCTTCTACGTGACACTTGCTATTAATGCTATTGCTTTAATTCTGGCACTGTTTGTTAAACGAGTCGATACAAGTCAAGAAGCAGTTAAAGAGCTTGAGAAGCAAGGAAGCCCAAATAGAAAACCAGCAACAAACTAACAGCAAAAAAGGAATGATCTGGTGAGTCCAGTTCATTCCTTTTTTATTTTTCTATAACAGCTAGTTACTGCTGCTCATGCTTTGGGTAGTTTCCTACAAGATAGATGGCGCTAATAAGTCGTTTATTTATCCATTTTCTGTTTTCTTCTGTGTTTAAGTGGTCAAACACATGTTGTCTGCCTTTTTCTGTTGTTACATAATGGTGAGGCAGGTTGTTTAGGCTGTATGCAATTATATCCATTTTACACTTTTCGCACTTGCAAAAAAGCTGAAAATCTGGACTTAGTAATAAATAGGTAACAAGAGACTCTACAATTTCTTCCATCACATTTAAATATTTTCTTTCCATATCTATTACCCCTTTTGTCTTACTATATATTTATATCGGCTATTTTGTTGATTTGTTTAAATGAGATAATGATTTATTCATCCTTAAAGGTATTTTATACTGAAGTTAGGTGTAAAGGAGGGAGATGGTCAAGTGACAAGTGACGAACTTTATCAAGAGTTCCTCTATATAGGAAAGGCCTTAAATAAAAACCTTGGTATAACTCCTGTTTTATATGGGTCATTAGGGCTTGAAGTCGTAACGGGTATTAACTTTAACCCACAGGATATTGATATTCTTGTGCCAATATCTTATATAGAGGAGAAATGGCCCCTTTTAAAGGAAATGATGGAAAAGCTGTCGTATGAACTGACAGATTTACACGAGCATAAGTTTGAGAAA
The DNA here is from genome assembly GCF_023714395.1 of Niallia sp. MER 6. NCBI lineage: Bacteria > Bacillati > Bacillota > Bacilli > Caryophanales > Bacillaceae > Niallia > Niallia sp. MER 6. Next base: position 94,158 of record NZ_JAMAUK010000005.1, read on the forward strand.
AATGGGTTTGAAATAGGGTTCGCCTATGAAGAAGACCTGCCTCACTTTGCAGGAGTTGCTTATAACCTGTTAGAAATGAAGGTGGAAGCAGAAGCGAGATTTAAGGTGTTGTCTGTTAAAGACTTCTTAGCCGTTTACCGGAAATCATCAAAAGACAGCTACAGGAAAACAAAAAACAATAATAAGGATTTAAAGAAAATCGCTATTCTTGAATGCCTCTGATTTTGTCTCCGATTTTTTTCCGTAATGACTAGTGCTTTTACCTAAGCAAGACGCTGGGTGGGTGAATATCTTATTAGGGATTATAAAGAGGAGGTAAACTACAGATGAATGAGATAGCTGCAAATTATGGATTTTACCAAAATGATTTAAGAAGACCAATTGGCTTTGGCAGACGCCCATTTTATCGTCCATGGGGTTTTCGGCCCGGCTTTGGTGCACCTTTCGCTGCGGGACTGCTAGGGGGTCTAGCTGCTGGTGCTCTTATTGGCGGCCCGTATTATGGAGGATATCCGTATTATCCATATCCGCCATACCCATACCCATACCCATACCCATACTATCCTTATTAATAAACTAAAAACGCCCAAACCACTGGTTTGGGTGTTTTACTTTTCTAGCGGGAATTAGGGAAAATCCTTGTTACTGTCTCAACAAATTCATCATATAAACCGCTGATTGGTTTGCCATTTTCAATATCATCAGCATAATTAGTGAAGCGATCATAAAAATCTGGATTTGAAGATACATACACATTATCAATTTCACTATCCGTATCCTTCACTCTGTCAGCGATTTTATCTTCTAGTTTATTTGTTACACCATCTTCTTGATTTCCTTCAAGCTGTACAGCAACAAAGGCATTTTCATCTGTCTTCATGACAACTGCACGTTTCACTTCTTTCATATCTTTTATCTTTTCAGCCGCTTTATCAGCTACGTCAAGGTCCGCTTTATTGCGTTCGTCTGAGTTATTGCCGATATTGTCAGCGTTCAAGTTGTTTTCGGTATTGTTATTATTATTATCATTCATGGCAGTGCCGTTATTATCATCATCATTGCCGCACCCTGTCATAACTGCTGTCAAGGCTGCGACTGCAAGCAAATGTTTTACTTTTTTCATGGCGCTAGAACCCTCCTTAATAAGTTTCAAATTCAGTTTTCCCTATAACAAACTTGAATATGTATGAGGAAGATTTGTGCCATTTATTGTATAGAAGGGCAAAGCAATGAGATAATAAAAAACAAAAAAGCCTATTATCAAAAGATACAGGCTCTTATGAACTGTGCTCATCTGGTTGCTGCAAGTTTAAAAACTCGCTTACTTGTTGTACATGCTGCTGCAATGAATAATGTTTGTATAAACTGGTTGCTGAGCGTATTGGGTCACCGAAAAAGAATCGTTCGTATTGAGTCTGTCTTGTGCCAAAAGCGCTCATCGTCAAATCCCAGCCTAACCGAAATATTTTATTGCGATCTTCCGCTTTTTTACTTGCACCTTGCATGTATTGAAGTAAATCATTGCGAATAGCAGAATGAAAAGACTTCTCTTGCGGCAATGTCACAAGTCCGCTTGCACCAATCAACTGAATAATTTCACTAAAACGGGGATAACTTTTCGAGAAAATATTGCTTGCAACTTGAAGAGGAAGGATATTTGGTACGAGATGTCCACATTGATCAGGCTGTGCATCATGCTCGGACTTTTCTAATAAAGCTTTCATAGTCTCTAATGCGATGATAATCTCCGCCATTTTTTCCTGTATATGTGAATACTCTCTAATGTCAATGGTGTCAATTATAGATTCGGCTATGCCTAATATGAATTCAGTTTTCTTTATTTGTCTTATCAGCACTTGATGCAATGCGTAGTGGTGAAAGGAGCTCCTATTCAAAAAGTCATTGGCTGCTTTAAGATTGTCATAGTAGAACACCCGATTCCACGGAACAAGAACATTGTCAAAGACGAGAATACAATCCATCTCCTCATATCTTGCGCTTAAAGGGTAGTCAACGAGTGAATCGCCGCCTGCAAAGGATTCTCTGCATATAAACTTAAGCCCTGGTGTATCTGATGCAATACTGAAGGCGAACGCTTCATTTTTATCAAATTTAGGTGCTCCGAAAACGAGTACCTCGTCTGTAATACCGCCTTGAGTGGCCAACAGCCGTGCCCCTTTAATTATTAAGCCGTCCTTGGTTCTTGCTACAACTTTTGCGGAAATTGGTTCCTTGCTGTCTTCCAAAAATACCTGGGACCGATTAACCTGTGGGGTGATAAATGTATGTGTAAAAGTCAAATCTTTTTCACGTGCTTCTTCAAATAAATTTTTAATATTTTCTGGAAAACAATTTTCTTCACCAGCGAGCAGTCCAGCAGATGAAGCCAGACTCATTATCACCGTATTTAAATAATCAGGGCTTCTGCCCATCATTCCATAAGTCGCTTTAGCCCAGGCTTCCATCATTGTACGTCTTTTCCGTAAATCCTCCATCGTTTTTGGCTGCAAATAGGATAAACCGACAGGATTGCCTGTAAGTGGAGAGGGAAAGGTCATGTCCTTTAATCTGTTCGGATTTGTCTGCATATCATATAAAGCAGCCTTTGCTTGAAGAATTCCTTTAAATGCTGGATGGTTGGAAGGCTTTTCCACTAGCTTGGAGCCGTCCAGCCAAATTTCTGTATTCATTCTGTCAATACGTTCAATTAAAGCTTTGCCACTGATTACACCCATAAAAAATCCTTCCCTTTATTTGTCATTTAGTGAACCAGACTTATTTAAATTATTTTATTATAAAGTTTTGATTCTGTTCCAATACAACGACGGAAAAGTGAGATTATTCGAAATAAAGAAATTTTTATGGTAAAATATAGTAATGTTTAGTGAGAGGATGGTTTGAAAAGATATGAAAAAAGTATTCAAATACTGTTATTTAACAGTAGCTATTCCAATTTTGTTTTTATGGTCAATCTTTTTTGATTCGAGCGGAAATTTAGGGTTATTTATCCGAGATGTATTGGAAGATACAAAATAAGAATTTATAAAAACAGCATAGTACATAACCAAAAAGATTAGAAAAAAGCAGGACAGCAATGTCCTGTTTTTTCCATTTAGCTTGCTGACGAGATATAGCTGTAACAGAAAAAATTGTCATAAATAACAAAAAAAATTATATGTTATGGGGAGCACACTGATAGGAGGTGATCCTTTTGGTAAGATTAAATACACTGTATCAAGACAAAGAGAGAGGCTGGCAATCCAAACAGATCATCTTTCAGACATCTCCATCCATAGGAGAAACCATTAAAATCGACAAAAAATTTTACAAAATCACTAATATCATTCATTATGCAGAGGATAGCAGTCTGGAAGTGATTGCACAAGCAGAGTGAAATAAATAAAAGGTATTGGCAAAAGTCAATACCTTGTTTTCATACCTACATTAATTGCCGCAAATAAACTATAATAAGTGAGTAAAATGTTTGGCAAACAAAGAGTTAATTCCTATGGTTGTCTTAATACCCATAATTGGATAGACAAGCCATGTTTAATAGGAGAAAATTATGTTATCGTATTAAGAATGTGAAGACATGGATGACAGTTATAAAACAATAACTTTTCGTCTGCAGCAAGGAGGATATGTTAGGTGAAAAATAAAAATAAAGAGAGACTTTTGATGGCTGTATGGCTAGTCTCGACTATTGCCACATTCGGCAGCCTGTTTTTTTCAGAGATTATGAAATATGAACCATGTAAGCTTTGCTGGTTACAGCGTATATTTATGTATCCTCTGCCGGTCATTGTTGGATTAGCTCTTATAAGGAAAGATTATAATCAAATCTGGAGCTTTTTATCATTAGCGAGTATAGGGTTTATCATTTCTCTTTACCATAATTATATTATGCTGTTTCCACCGGAATTAGGCTCATGTGGAAGAGTATCATGTACGACCGATTATTTTAACTTATTTGGGTTCATTACGATTCCTCTGATGGCATTGATTGCCTTTCTTCTTATTATTGTTTTATGTGTTGCTGGTTTAAAAATGGACAAGCAAGCAAAATTCATTGTCGAAAATGAGCAAGAATAAGTCGTCCGACACTAAGCTGCCAAAATGGCAGCTTTTTTTCATTTACCTTGTATTTTCTGTCTCTATGTTTAAACAATCTCCTGAAAAGGTAATTAACTTGTATACACTTCTTAGAATAATGGAAGTATAACTCACAATTTTTTCTTATAAGGGAGATAGTAGTACATGAAAACAAGCGAAGAACCTGGTTTTGTGAGAACATCTTCTACAGACCGCACAAGTAAGACAGGAAATGTGCAGAAAAAACAGAAGCTTTCACAAAAGGCATACTTAAAACTCATTACATTCATTTCAACTTTTGGAGGTCTTTTATATGGTTATGACACCGGCGTAGTAAATGGTGCTCTTCCCTATATGTCAAGAGAAGACCAGTTGAATTTGACTCCTTTTACACAAGGGCTAGTCACTAGTTCTCTTTTGTTCGGGGCAGCTTTTGGTGCTATTTTCGGAGGCAGGCTGGCTGACAGGAAGGGAAGACGGAAAACAATCATCAGCGTCGCATTTATATTTCTTATCGCAACAATCGGCTGTACATTTGCACCTAATATGGAAATCATGGTGTTAAGCAGATTTGTTTTAGGTCTTGCCGTCGGAGCTACATCGGTGACAGTTCCTGCTTTCCTAGCAGAAATGGCTCCTGCAGAGAAAAGGGGAAGACTTGTTACACAAAATGAATTAATGATTGTTACAGGGCAACTGCTCGCTTACATATTTAATGCAATCCTTGCGAATTCTTTCGGAGAAATGGGTAATGTTTGGAGATATATGTTAGTTATCGCAACACTTCCAGCAGTGCTGTTGTGGATAGGAATGCTAATCGTTCCGGAAAGTCCGCGCTGGTTAGCTTCGAAAGGTAATATAAAAGGAGCACAGGCAGTGCTTGAAAAGATAAGAGAAAGAGTTCAAGCACGAAGAGAGCTGAAGGAAATTGAAAATACAATCAAAGAAGAAGGAAAGCTTAAAAAAGCTACTTTTAAGGATTTAAAACTTCCGCATGTTCGCAGAATTATACTTATAGGAATTGGAATCGCCATGATACAGCAGTTAACAGGAGTAAACTCCATTATGTATTATGGAACAGAAATATTAAAGGATGCAGGATTTTCAACGGAAGCTGCCCTTATCGGCAATATTGCCAATGGAGTCATTTCCGTATTGGCGACTTTCGTAGGAATAGCCTTGCTTGACAAGGTGGGCAGACGCCCAATGCTATTTGTCGGCATGGCAGGGACAAGCACATCTCTGCTGCTTATCGGTATCATTTCGATTGTAATGAAAGGATCTGCCATGCTGCCATTTATTATTCTCAGTTTGACGGTGTTATTTTTAGCATTCCAGCAAGGTGCCGTTTCACCTGTCACATGGTTGATGCAATCTGAAATCTTTCCCCTTCATATGCGCGGGTTAGCGATGGGAATATCAATATTCTGTCTGTTTATGATGAATTTCCTTGTAGGATTGCTATTCCCTGTTTTATTTGATGCATTCGGATTATCGACTACCTTCTTCCTGTTTGTAGGATTAGGAATATTGAGTCTAATTTTTATAAAACGATTTGTTCCTGAAACGAAAGGACGCTCACTTGAAGAAATTGAGCATGCCTTCCGCAGTTCCAAGAAAAAGCTTGCAGCAAAACAAGGATAAAGAATGAAGACGTTCCTATTTAGAGGAGCGTCTTTTTTATGGTAATGGCCCGTTTTTGAAGAGCTGAGTCGCAGATGCAAGGCTTTAAACATTTTATATAAAATAGCTTTTTCTTATTTAAAGGACAGAGCCTTTTCCAATACTAGTATGTTGACAAATGAAGCGAGAAAATAATATTATAAATTTAGTACCTGATACTAATAGTTGGATATATAAACTGGTTATAAATTAACAAAGGGAGAGACAATCATGATATCTAAAGCAAGAATAACGGCAATCGGGACATACGTGCCTGATAAAAGGCTGACAAATGATGATTTGGCCCAAATGGTAGAGACAAATGACGAATGGATTGTGCAAAGAACCGGCATAAAAGAAAGAAGGATAGCAGCAGAAGACGAGTTTTCTTCCACATTAGCAATCAAGGCGATTGAACATTTGGCTGCAAACTCAAAAAAGTCACTTGAAGACGTAGACTTTATTATTGTTGCGACAACTACAGCTGATTTCAGCTTCCCAAGTGTAGCTGCCCAAATTCAAAAACATTTTCACATGAGCTCTACTGGAGTATTCGATTTAAGTGCTGCATGTGCGGGCTTCACATATGGCTTGCATCTCGCGAATAGTCTGATTACTTCAGGAATGCATCGAAAAGTGCTCGTCGTAGCTGCAGAAACGCTGTCTAAGGTGACTGATTATACAGATCGGACGACATGTATTTTATTTGGAGACGGTGCTGGTGCCATGCTCGTTGAATATGATGAGGAAAATCCTAGCTTTCTGGCATCCCATATGGGTACAAACGGAGAGGGAGGAATTCATGTGTACCGAACTGCCATGTCGGAGCAAATGAATGGTGAGCCTTTAAAGACAAACGGGAAGATGGTTCAAAATGGCCGCGAGGTTTATAAATGGGCGACAAGAACGGTGCCTGGAGCAATGGCAGAGCTTTTAAAAAAGGCAGATATGACGATAGAGGAACTGGATTGGTTCGTTCCCCATAGTGCGAATCTGCGAATGATTGAGTCTATTTGTGATAAATCAGGTGCGGCAATCGAAAAGACTTTAACAAGCATGGTACCATATGGGAATACATCCTCCAGTTCTATCCCACTGGCGATTCAACTAGGATTATATGACCAAAAAATTAAAGAGGGAGACAGCCTGCTTTTGTATGGTTTCGGAGGGGGACTCACACATCTAGGTCTTATTATCAAATGGAATTTACCTTCATATTGAATGATGTCAGGAAAGAGTTAACAGGCTTTTTCCTGTTTTTTTATGTAAGAAGTAATTCTCTCTTTACAAGAAGTAGGTGGAAAAATAGAATAATTGTTAGACGGTATGTTACTAGAAAAAATACATAATAAGCTTGAACGGATAATAGATAAACGGAAGGTTGATAGGAAAAATGATTCAAATAAGGAATGTGAAAGAAACGGATTTGGAAAGATTGCTAACCATTGAAAATGAAGGGTTTACAAAAGAAGAAGCAGCAACAAAGGAAGCCTTTTTAGAAAGAATTGCTTTAATAAAGGATACGTTTCTTGTTGCGGAAAAAGAGGGGAAAATCATTGGCTATATTAATGGTCCAATCATTCCTTATCCATATATAACAGATAATCTGTTTGAAAGTATTCAGCAAAATCCGTCTGCAGGCGGATTTCAAAGTATTCTTGGATTAGCGGTAGCAAAAGAGGCCCGTTACAAAGGGGTTGCCCTGCTTTTGATGAACAAATTAAAAGAGCTTGTAATTAAAAATAACAGACTAGGAATTACATTAACGTGCAAGGAAGAATTGATTCCTTTTTATGAGAAATTAGGATTTAAAAACCATGGTCTATCAGAGTCCCAGCATGCAGGGACAGCTTGGTATAACCTCATTTATAAAATATAGACAAGGATGGATAGTGCAAAGAAATATTCCTTATTGATAGGCATAAAATACTTTTAATACTGAAGGGATTTTAGCGATTGAAGCTCATTATTAATACCTTATAAACAATATGGACATTTAATTATAAGAATTAAATATTTATATTTTTATAGTACATATAACAGAATAGGTTTTAAGTAGGTCTTTTCTTTTAAAGTAAAAGGCCTTTTGCTTATATTAAATAGACATATAAATATTGAAATCTACTACGCGAATGCCAAAATTGCGAAAGGCAGATGTTTGAACATACATTTTTATACTTCCTCTCATAGAATAAATATGTATTTAATATGAAAGGTTGGAGGGAATAAAGATGGATAATATTATTACAGTCCTGATTCCGTTTTATAACCCCGGGAGATATATACTTGATGCAATCAGCAGCATCTACGCACAGCCTTATTTCTCTTGGAAAATCTTGTTGGTTGATGATGGTTCTACCGATGAAAGTCCAGAGTTAGTAAAACAGTTTCTTGTCGATCCTAGAATTTCATATGTAAGACATCCAGAGAATTTAGGGCAATCGGCTAGCTTGAATACAGGGCTGAGCCATATAGATACACCTTTTTTTGTACAGCTCGATCCTGATGATTGGCTTTATCCGAACACATTGCAAAGCATGGCTAATGAAGCGAAACAACAGCCGGAAGATGTTGCTGTGATCAGCGGCAATATCAATATTAGCTTTGAAGATGAAAATGGACAGGTTTATATGTCGCGAATCAAACAAGGCAGACATTATACTAATCCATATGATTTTTTACTTGCAAACACGTCTATATGGCCAAGATGCTACAGAACCTCTGCAGTAAGAGAGGTCGGCGGCTGGCCTGTAGATGATCCATATGGCGGAAGGTATGTCGAGGATATTAGAATATTGCTAAAGCTTATTGTCTCACACCGTTTTTATTGGATTGACGAGCTTATGCTTTATCATCGCAGACATAAAACGAATAATACGAACGAGAAAGACGAAACGGCTTCTTCCTTGCGTATGCTCATTGAAGAAACATTAAAAAGCTGGGGAGATGTTTATAGGCCAATTTTTAAATATGAAGAAGGCTATATGATTTTGGATGGGTTAGAACCGACACAAGAAAATGCGGATGATAATGCTTAAAGGAAGAAAAGGGAATATTGCTCTATCTTCCCTTTTCTTATGTATTTAGTCGTTATTTAAGAGCTTCTTTACCAAAGGTTCCCTCGAAAAGAGATTCTTTTAATGGGCGTCTGCCACTTGGTATTTCCCGTTCTTGCAAATTTTCCGGCAAGGCATCTTTTTCGCCTTGAAAGCCGATTGCAATTACTGCATGAAGTGCATACTCCTCTGGCACATTCAAAACTTGACGAGCTTTTTCTTTATCAAAGCCGCCCATAGCATGGGTAACCAAGCCTTTATTGGCAGCTTCTAGCGCAAGATGACTCCATGCAGTACCAGCGTCAAATGCATGCCACGCATTTTCTCCTCTTACCGTCTTTGTTTCTGAAATAATAACAGCTAAAGCAGAAGCATGCTTGGCCCAAGTAAGATTTCCTGGCACAATAAAGGAATGAAACTTTTCTAAATCTTCCTGTGTACGAGCAATAACAAATCTCCAAGGCTGCATATTTGAAGCTGAAGGAGCCCAACGTGCTGCTTCAAAGACACTGAATAAAACCTCTTCGGGAATGTCCTTCTCTACAAAAGACCTCGGCGACCAGCGATTAATAAATTGGGGAGATATCTCAAAATCAGGCTTGCGAAAATCGTTTACTGTCATTCCTATTCCTCCTAGCTAATTTTAATAGCTAAAATATACCATATAAAAAGTTTAATAAGAAGTAATCTGTTGTAATTATCAGAAATCATTCCGCAAGAACTAGATAATCTAGGAAGAAATTCTTCCATAGCCCCTATTAACAAATTGAAAAACATGGTAAGATTATCTGCGAGGAAATTGTCGGAGGAAAACTATGTCATTTTTAACTGGTGCTTGGCAGCTATTAAACTTACTAGTGCTGCTTGCTTTAGTTTATGGATTATACAAATTTTTAACATATAGATACAAAAAAGCGAAACGTTAATCTCATATGGAACTTAAAAAAGGTTTGGTGCGTATAAGCAGCAAACCTTTCAAATTTATCCTTATTTATCAAATAAAGCTTATTATCGTGTTAAAGGAGAGGGAATACAATGGGCAAAACAGTCTTGCTGGTAGTTGACGTTCAAGAGGCATTGATGGCAGAACATCCATATAATGAGCAAAAATTGGTGGAGAATATAAAGCTGCTGATAAGTGCTGCAAGGGATAATAATCAAGAAGTAATCTATGTGCAGCATGAAGACGATCCAGGCGAGGAACTTGAACGAAACACAGATGGGTGGAGAGTCTTTTCTGCCATTGCTCCCATAAATAATGAGAAGAGATTTGGAAAACGTTATAATAGTGCTTTTCTAAAAACCGGATTGACACAGTATTTACAAGACAATGAAACGAGCACGATTGTTTTAGTTGGCCTGCAAACAGAATATTGTATTGATTCGACCTGCAAAAGCGCTTTCGAGCTAGGATTCGAAGTAATCATACCAGAAGAAACGAACAGTACATATGATAATGAGTTTTTATCAGGGGAAAAAACCTATCAATTTTATAACTACAAAATTTGGAATAAGCGGTTTGCGAAAGTTGTTCCAGTGAAAGAAGCAGTCGAACTATTAGCAAGAAGATGATTGTTAGTTTAATAGTACAGCCTAGTAAAAGCAGCTTTCTCACTCTACACCATGTAACTTAAAGGATAGCTGCTCTTTTTTATTCTTCAAGGATCTGCAAAGGATAATATGTACCGAAGAGATTTGTGTTAGGCTCTCGCCTGTCCCATTCATCCTAAGTAGCAGTCTTTCCTTTACGCTCCAATCAATCTCCTTTTTTAATAATCTCCTCTCAGAAGAACGAAAAGGTAAAAATATTCTGACCTTTCTGTTGAAGAAAGAAATTTCTGCTTATATCCTGTATAATGGAAAACGTAAATAACGACGAAAAATTATTATATTGCTTTAATGAGGGGTTAAATTGAAGAAAAGAAGAAAAGTAAGGAAGCTGCCGATTCTTATTCTGTTAATAATGATTGTGTATATTGGATACTTAGTGACCGCTAAAACCATTAAACATACGGAACAAACTAGATTAGTGAATTATTTGCCTGATATCATCAATGAATTAGAAAGAAATGACCTCGAACCTGATGAGTTTGCACCTGTTTTGCTTGCGATTATGGATCAGGAAAGTCATGGGAAAGGCACTGACCCGATGCAGTCATCAGAATCTGCGGGCCTGAGCCGAAATGAAATCACCGATCCGACTGAAAGTATTAAACAAGGAGTCTTCCATTTTTCTGAAATGTACAAATATGGAGAGGCAAATGGGGTAGACATTGATACGATTATTCAAAGTTATAATATGGGACCAGGCTATATTGATTACGTTGTCAGCAAGGAGACAAATCACAGTGAGGAAATAGCCAAATCCTACTCTGAATACATGGTAGAAAAATCGCCTGAGCTGTATACTTGCAATAACGATAAACTAAACTTCCGGTACCCTTATTGCTACGGTGATTATACATATGCCGGGAAGGTTACGGCAAAGCTTGAAGATATGAATAAGATTGTAGAGCATCACTCTTAAACTATGGAATAAGAAAATACAGACCAGTGGCATAAATTGCACCTGGTCTTTTTAATTTTTTCTATATTCATGACTGTGTTTGTTGAACGGAGTGAAATAAGATACAGAGTAATCCAAATTAATGATTTCACTGTATTCAAACACTTTACCATTTTCTAAAATTCCTCTATTAATAATCCGCATAGCTGCGCTTCCTTTTTTACAGTTAAGCAGTTCTGCATCTTCTTTCGTAATATTGATCGCATGATATGTTGTGATAAAGTGGGATATGTGATAACCGCATTGCTGAACATAATCATGAACAGAGCTTTTTATCTTTTCTTCATTAAGATCTGGAAAATAGGTAAAAGGAAGAACCGACGTTTCAATCTGCATTTTTTGATAGTCGACAATCCTGACTCGTTTATATTCCCATAATCGTGCATGAGGCAATTGGCGCAAATCAAATATCTTTTCTAATTCTTGATTAGGCTTAATTTTTTTGAAATAGATTATTTCAGAAGTGATTTCGTTGAACTTTTTTTCAGTTAATGAATTATAAATCAAGGGGCTTTTATATTTAGTGTCTGAAACAAAGATACCGGAACCTTGAATAATGGATACACACCCAATATTGACAAGTTTTTTTAACGCTTCTCTAATGGTATATCTTGAAACAGCATATATACTAGAAAGCTCCCGTTCTGTAGGGAGCTTTTGTCCAGCCTTGTATTTATTTTGATATATTTTACTAAGAATATCTTCTGCAATGAAATCTCGTTTTTTCATCATTATACCTCTATGATAAGATTAGTTTCCTCATATTCATGCAGGAGGCTAAGCAATAGATGTAGCTGTTACGGTGTGTGAATGCTGCCGTTTGGAATACGTGATTCTGTCCACTTATGCTTACGGTAGATGACAGGATATTTGCGTGCCAAATCCTCATTAAATTCAACGCCAATCCCATTTCTCTCGATAGGATAGATATAGCCATCCACTACTTCAACATTTCCTGGGAACATTTTTTTCGTTTCTTCATCAGGTTCCTGTACTTCCTGGATCGCCGCATTATGTAAATGAATATTTAAGTGTGTATTAACAGCAACACCTATTGGAGTCATATCCGAAGGTCCATGCCAAGCTATTCGCACACCAAAATTTTCGCATAAGGCAGCAAGCTTTAATGCAGGTGTGATGCCACCAATTTGGGAGACATGACAACGGATAAAATCGATGTGTCTGTTGACAATCAGATTGCGCCACTCAAGTGGGTTGTTGAACAATTCTCCTGTGGCAATCGGAGTGCTGCATTGACTTCTCAATCGTGCAAGCCATTCATTTTGATCAGGCGGAAGGATATCCTCCAGGAAGTAAGGTTTATATGCCTCTAAGTCCTTCGCAAGCTGCAGGGCATCATTAGGAAAAAGCCTTTCATGCACATCGTGCAGGAAATGAATGGAGAATCCGTATTTTTCCCGCAAGGCGCTAAACATTGCGACAACATCCCTGCGATAGATGTCCTGATCAAAAAATTCCCCTCCGCTAATTTGCGTAGGCAAATGCATCTTATGGTTCTTCCCGCCATATTTGCCGAGCTGGCAGCGAATATGACGATAGCCTTTTTCAATCAGCTTGTCGACTTCACTGAATAGCGCTTCTATCGTTAGGCCGTCCGCATGTGTGTAGGCAGCAATGGCATCCTTAGACTTACCTCCAAATAACTGATAAAGTGGCATATTAGCAAGCTTTCCTTTAATATCCCATAACGCCATATCAATACCTGCAATCGCATTATTGATGACAGGTCCGTTGCGCCAATACGCATTGACCATCATTACTTGCCAAATGTCTTCAATATGATTGGCATCCCGGCCAATGAGCAATGGTTTTAAATATTCCTCAATAATTGTTTGAACTGCTAATGGGCGCTGTTGAAAAGTCGCACATCCATATCCATAAATTCCTTTGTTTGTTACTACTTTCACCACAATAAGATTATGGCGATGCGGGTTAGTGACAAATGATGCAATGTCAGTAATGATTGTCGGTTCCAACTATTAATCTCCTTCTCTCTTCATTTCATTCGTGTCAAATCAAGTCATTTAGTGATTTCATTTAAGCACAGAGCCAATCTAGAAGTCAATTTGGTCAGGTAAGTAATCAGTATAAGTTCATTTACCATACCAATTTGCGGAGACAGGAAGGTTGAAACCCAAGTGAATAAAGGGATTCTCTCTTTTTTTGGTTATTTTTAAACCGTTTTCATAAATGCTGATGCTGTGCTATTATTTGCTTGTCAAATCAAGGCTCCATTTAGCAAGTTTTACTTTGTTCGTTACCTGAATTATGAAAGGATGCTGAATATGAAGGAAAAAGAAGCTGTTAAAAAAATCATAGCCTATGTTGGCGGAAAAGAAAATATAAAGAAGGCCTGGCATTGTATGACGAGACTTCGCTTTGATTTAATAGACCAGTCTATGATAGATCATGAAAATATGAAAAAGATAGACGGAGTAATCGGAGAGCAATTAAAGAGTGATCAGTATCAAGTCATAATCGGAACAAATGTACAATCCTACTATTCTTCTTTAATGGAGGAACTGGAGATGAATGAGAATGATGAAGGGAGCCAATTGAAGGAAGATAAAACGCAAAAAGGCTTATTCGGGAGACTGCTGGACGTAGTTTCTGGTGTTTTTGGACCTATTGTTCCTGCTATAGCAGGTGCAGGTATGATTAAAGGAATTTTGGCAGGCTTACTGGCACTCAATATATTGCCAAAGGAAAGCGAAACAGTAGTCATTCTCGATTTAATTGCCAGCGGTGTCTTTTATTTTCTGCCGTTCTTTTTAGCAGCATCGGCAGCCAAAATATTTAAAACAAATCAATACTTAGCTATAGCAGTAGCAGGCGGTTTTATGTACCCATCCTTGCTTGATGCAGCAAAGCTTGGCGAGGTAAGTCAATTTCAATTTATAGGCTTGCCTATTCCGGTAATTAATTACTCAGGCACTGTTATTCCTATTATTCTTTCTGTTTGGGCGTTAAGTTATATTTATAGATGGGTAGATAAGTTTATGCCGTCTGTTTTGCGCACAGTTTTTACACCAACACTGACATTATTTTTAACTATTCCATTTACACTTATCGCATCAGGTCCGCTGGGCAGTTATGTAGGAAAAGGGCTGGCTTATATGGTAGAACTGCTGTTTGACATCTCTCCAGTATTAGCAGGGGTTGTAATGGGAGGAGCAAGACCAATTGAAATTGTGTTCGGAGTGCATCATGCCATTACTCCGATTGCCTTGCAGAACTTTGCAGATAAGGGCTATGATATGCTGATGCCAATGATGTTTATGACAAATATGGCCATAGCCGGAGCAACCTTCGCGATGTTTTTTAAAGCGAATAATAAGACAGAAAAGTCTATTATATTATCTGCGACAATCTCTGCCATTTTAGGAATAACAGAGCCGGCCTTGTTCGGAGTGCTGATAAAAAACCGTAAGGCATTTATTGCTTGTACAATTGGAAGTACTGTTGCAGCAACATTTTTTGCAGCAATGGGAGTTAGAATTTATGGATATATTCTCTCAAGCATTGTCAGCCTTGTTGCCTATGTTGGTCCATATTTTCCATACGCGATTATAGGCATTATCCTCGCCATCGGAACTGCATTTACTATTGCGTTTATTACAGTTAAAAAGAATTCATATGGAGTGGTCCAAAGAGATAATGCTGCCATAAAAATAGAAGGATGAAGCGGGATAGGAGGGCTTCCATTATGGACCCTCCTAACAAATGTCATCCTAATGCTTCTAATGGACATCCTTGCCGTATTAAGTTTTTGACTGTGTTTAAGTAGTTCATGACATTCTCATTTTTAGCACTTTCTTTAGGATATACCGCCCACATTTCGCGATAAATATAATGTGGATTTCTAAAAGGCAACACGAAAATTTCGCCATTCAGTGTGTCTGGATGATTCATTAAGGAAAAATCGTCAAGTACACAAATAGCATGACCATCTTTTACAACCTTTCTGATTAGGAAACTGTTATTGGATGTTACAAACACAGAATTGTCTTCTAGTCCTGTCTTTTTCACTAGTTCTCGATGTGTTGCCGTTTCAAATATAGCGATGCTTTCATTTGTTAAATCAGTTGTGGTCAGAAACTTCTTTGATCGTAAGGAGGAGTTTTTGCCAACTGCAACACAGACATAGCTGCTATAAAGGGGCTCTATATGGAACAAGTCATCATAAGCATACAGATTTCTGTTTTCTACAATAAAGGCAATGTCGAATGCGCCATTATTTTTAATAATTGTTTCCATAATATCCTCATGCATTCCCTCTTGTATTTCAACCTTCAGCTCTTTATGTTCAGCCTTTAAAGCCATGAAGGCATTGTAGCCTACATTTCCAAAGGTTGGTGTGAAGGCAATTCGCAATGGAACACTTAAGCTTCCTTGGGCAATGCCTTTTACTCCCTCATACAGCTCTTTAAATTTGCACTGCAGCTCAAATGCCTGCTTTAAAACAATACTCCCTTCTGATGTAGGAATGGTTCCTTTATTAGAACGCTGAAAAATAGTCACTCCAAGTGTTGCCTCTATTTGAAGGATGGATTGGCTGATTGCCGAAGGGGTTATATGCAATTTGTCTGCTGCTTTACGGATAGATTTTTCTTTTGCTACTTCTAATAAATAATCAATTTGTTCCAAATTCATCTTGGTCCTCCTGCTTGTAATAGACAATGGATTTAAGGCTTACTACTGAAGTGATGGATATATAACATTTGCACTATCTCAATAGTACTAAAAAAATTTTTTCTCGTTGTCTCAATTTTAGAACGGGAAGTTTCATGTTAGAGATAACTGACAGAAATATAGAAGATGATGGAATATTTGAGAGTAGAACTAGAAACTAATGATTGGCTTTGTTAGAGCATTAAGCCTCTGTTTTCCTTCCTAAACTAGCTTTGAGAGTAAGTTTTTCTTTACACTGTGTTTAGTTTTCTTACATTTACGCTTCGGTTTTTCTATATTAGACTTCAGTTTGCAGGCACTAGTAAAAAGTTGTGCTTGCATTTACCTATTCAAACTTAAAGGAGGACAGGAGACCGGTTGGTGAAAAAGAACTGCTTGGAAGAACAAATCACCATGATTACACATCAATTTCAACCAATTTATTGCTGTCAGTCAGAACTATATGCAGCTATGCAGCCCAAATAAGTCTTGAGTGACTTTTAGAACAAGTTATCTAAAAGCATCCATACACTATTGAAAACGTTATCTATTTAACAGTATATATCCATCTATTTCATTCACGAAGGTGTGGAAACACATGAAGCTTATCTGCTGGCCAAGCAGTTAGGAGCAGACATTTGAAAAGGATATTATTAAGCTTTCATTCATTATTTTAAAAATTATAGGAGGTTACGAATGACTGGTTATTTATTGACTCTTATAGGAGAGGACTTTTTCGCCTTGTCACTGAAAAATATGAAAACATTGTGTTTGACAGATTCCATTCAAGACTCTGAGTTTTTTAATAGAACGATAAAGGATTCTTCCAGGTTTATTGGTTTTACCAAGCTTAAATACACGCCGCTATTAACAATTAATCCTAATCAAGAAGCAGAAGAGCTGCTTACAGGAATCATTGATACAAGTGAACTTTTGTTCCAAAAGAAATCTGATTTATCTTCCTCTTCAAAACTTGTTGTGTATGATGTTGGCGATCAATATCTTTCATTTGTAATCGACGATGCTATTTATATTGAGTATTTAAAGGAAAATGGTATTAAAAAAACGGCTTTGGATATGCCTTATGGAGCGTTCTGCGAAGGAACAATAGAATTCAATCAGAATCTGTTTACGATTATTAATTTGATAGATTACTATCAGACCATTAGTGAAGGAAATATTTTTAATAGTATGAATAATAATGGAAGGTGTGGAAAATGAAAATTTTCAAAAATATAAAAGTTAAAAACAAATTGTTGACACTGTTTGTCACTTTTTTTGTGCCATTAATAGCACTCGGAGTATTCAGTATTGTCACTATAAATAAGATATCAGAAAGTTCTGAGATTATTTTTAAAGAAAACCTTGGGCCGATTAAGTTAATACACGATATGGAAACTAAAAGCTTAATGATTAATATGGAAATTTTTAAGCTGATGCTTGCGAGTGATGATAGCTTGAATGAACAATATATAGATAACTTAAATTTATTGAAAATAGACCAGGAGCAGTTAACAAAACAATTTCCTTCATCCGAATATAATCATACGAAAGAAGTGAATCTTCTATTTGCTGATTATATGAAAGCAAGAGGGGACTTAATTGAAACAAATAACAAGATAATAGAACTGGCAGTTAAAAATAAAAACAAGGAAGCTTATGCTATTTTTTTACAAGAGGCAGAATCAATTAGAAAGAAAGTAAACGGTCTGTTGCACGAAATTACCAGCTTATTAGAAGCAGAGTCAGAACAGGCATATCATGATTCCATAAATATGCAAAAAAAGGTAACCATCCTTCTCATCATCACCATTAGCGTATCAGCAATTACCAGCTTTGTGATTGGTCTGTTCATCGTTAAAGCAATAAATGTGCCGATTAGAGAAATTGTCAAGCTTCTAGGAGAAGTCGAAAAAGGTGATTTCACGGTGAAAGGAACGTATGAGGCAAAGGATGAATTAGGCTTTTTAAGCAAGTCATTTAATAACATGATTCAAAATGTAAATAACATAATGATGAAGGTAAAAGTTACGTCTGAGCAGGTGGCTGCGGCAGCAGAACAATTAAGTGCCAGCGCAGAGGAGAATACGAAGGCGAGTGAGTTCATTACCGCTACAATTGTAGATGTCTCGGAAGCAAGCGGAGTACAAGCGAGCAATATGAATCATGTTTCTGTTATCATCGACGATAATGCAGTCATGTCAAAGCAAGTTCTTGCCAATACAGAGGTTATCACAGAAAACGTCCAAAATGCTGCAGAGGTTTCAGCTGATGGAAGAAAAGTGATTAATAAAGTCAGCGGTCAAATGACACAAATTAATCATACCGTTCATTCTGTGGCTGAATCGTTCAAGGAATTTAGAGAAAGATCAAAGGAAATCGGCAATATTAACGATGTGATTACTAGTATTGCTGGCCAAACGAACCTTCTAGCGCTTAATGCTGCGATTGAAGCAGCACGGGCAGGGGAGTCTGGCAAGGGATTTGGTGTAGTCGCCGAGGAAGTAAAAAAGCTGGCAGACGAATCCGCGGCTTCAGCGCAGCAAATCTCCAGGCTTGTCAGCCAAATTCAAAAGGATACAGATTCAACAATGTACATGGTCAATCAGGCTACAAAGGAAGTACAAGAAGGTTTAGTGGTCGTCCAAGAAGTTGGTGTTAATTTTACTAATATTGAAACAATTATTTCTGATGTGACGCCGCAAATAGAGGAAGAAAAGCAGCTAGTCCATAAGTTGCTTGCATCAAACGAACAAGTGCACACATCTGTTGATGAAGTTAAATCACTTGCGGATACAACTGCGACTGGCACGCAAAATGTTACTGCCGCGACAGAAGAACAGCTCGCATCCATGCAGGAAATTGCTTCTTCCTCCACTAGTCTGGCTCAGCTTGCAGAAGAATTAAACAATCTTATTAAGCAATTTAAAATCTAAAACTAAAGTTTGGTGAGAATGTATGAGCAAAAAACCATGGAGAGCGGAAGAAATTAATCTTCTACAAACATTAGTTGGACAAAGGTCAGTGACTGCAATTGCAAAAGAGCTCGGGCGGACACCAGGAGCAGTTTCCAACAAACTGAGCCGCCTTGGTCTTGGTGCAACAAGGAAGCAGACAGGCATGTTAACGGCAAGAGAACTCGCAAACAAGCTTGGCGTAACGACGAAAACGGTTGTAAGCTGGGAAGCATATGGACTTAAGACAGTTACGAGGGTAACGAGATATAAAAAGCAATTTATTCTCATTAAAATGAAGAATTTTTGGGAATGGGCCGAACAGAATAAAAGCTTAATTGACTTTACGAAGCTGTCAAAAAAAGATTTTTCAACCCTGCCTGAATGGGTGTCTGGCAACATAAAAGCGGCGAGAACAAGTGTTCGCTACCGTCATTGGACAACAAGCGAGCTAAAAAAGCTGCATGTGCTGATTGAAAAGGGATTAACCTATAAACAGATTAGCAAGCTATTAAACAGGTCTGAATCTAGTGTAGAAAAGAGATATTCACGTCTAATTAAGGGCATTAGAAAAAGTGGTTAAAAGGGCTGCCAGCGAGGCAGCCCTTTTTTAGTTTCCTTTATAATATTTAACAAGCTTGATCTCAATGCCGCTTACCCCATCTTTTTCGAGCCGAGGAGCTGTTCCGCCAATATTAGGTGCATCAATTTCTAAAATGACGGTGTCCATATTCGTTTCGCCATCAGGTTCGCCAACTAATACGGACAGCTTAACCTCAAACCAGCCGTTATATTTGCCTTTTTCTATCTGTTTTTGCATCATGGCAACATCTTCAACCTTAACTGGATTAACGATCATGTCTTTGTCGTATTGATTATGTACGATTCTGATTAATTTTGGTTCAATAATAGAAAATAAGATATCCTCCGCTGTAAAATACCCATCTACTTTTTCAGATTTCTCTTCTGTTTTTGCAGACACAAGGTCACCATTATAAAGGAGTATTGTTAAAAGCAGCAACATGAACATTTTTTTCAATATAATCACCTTCCTAAATAAAATTAAGTACTTGATGAATATTCATATTTCGATAGTTGTAATCCGCTGTCTTCCTGCCATTCTGCATAAAGGACCTCTTTATAATCTTTTATTTGCAGCTGAGATAATTGCAGCTTAAGCCAGTTTTCATCAAAGCCCAGCTCCTGTAAATTTTGCTTGTCCACTTTTCCATCAAGTATGAGTGCATAAGAAAGCTGGACTTTTTGTTCATCAATATGTAAATCCTCTTTTGTGGGTGTGGCGTAACGATGCTTAGGTGCCACACTTATATTACCATCCTGCTCTAAGATGACATACTCCGCCTCATATAAAGAAAAATATCCTTGTTTTCTTAACAGATGCTGCAGTTGATTGAGATCGAGATGATTTTTTTTTAACTTTTTATAGTCTATATGACCTTTATTAATCAATATGGACGGCTTGCCTTCAAAAAAGCTGCGTAAAACAAATGATTTCTGTGTTAAAAACTCAACTATGTAAATAAGCAGTCCCCAGAGCAAAATGCTAAAAATAATTTCCAAAACAGTTGTTCTTTCATCGAATATCGAATCACCTACAAAATTTCCTAATACCATTCCTGTAATGAAATCGAAAGGTGTTATTTGGGAAAATTGTATTTTACCGAGTACTTTTAGCATAAGCAGCAGTGTAATGAAGCCGACACTCAATTCGATTGCTATATCCTTAAACATGTTCTCACCTATTATTCAATATGTTCTAATCAAGTCCAGCATACAAGGAATGCTCAAGAAATGCCTATTTATCCCTACAAATAGATTGCGACCCAATTTTAAAAATATACATAAAATAACTGGAAAAATGATAATACAAATAAATCTATTCTCAATAATGCAACTAATCTGTAAAGTTACAAAAATATTTTTATTGAAAGCGTTGACATGTAATCGTTCTCATGATAAATTTAACCTATCAAATAACAACTTAATAAAAGTTCCTAGATGGAATGTTACCTTAAGTGGGCATAACCTGAACTGACTAGAACACGCTGTTAATAGTGTGATTTAGTGGGCTCAGGTTTTTTATTTGGCAAAATATAAAAATAGATAAAAGAAGGAAGGGTCAAAAATGAAATATGAGCAGCTGGCAAAAGATATTATTGCTAATGTGGGTGGAAAAGAAAACGTTTCCAATGTAGTCCATTGTATTACACGCCTTCGCTTTAAGCTGAAGGATGAAGGCAAGGCAAATACAGAGGTTCTAAAAAATATGGATGATGTTGTCACAGTGATGAAAAGCGGCGGGCAATATCAAGTAGTTATCGGAAACCATGTACCAGATGTATACAAAGCTGTAGTCACAGTAGGTGGATTTCAAGGTCAAGAGCAAGTTGATGAAGAGGAAGGACCAAAAGGTTCCCTATTCAGCCGCTTTATTGATATGATTTCAAGCATCTTTACACCAGTCCTTGGCGTTTTAGCTGCATCAGGGATGATCAAAGGCTTTAATGCACTATTTGTCGCACTTGGTTGGCTGACAAACACATCCGGCACGTATCAAATCTTAAATGCAGCTGGTGATGCTCTGTTTTATTTCTTGCCAATCTTCTTAGGTTATACAGCAATCAAAAAGTTCGGCGGTACACCATTCATCGGTATGGCAATCGGAGCCGCATTAGTGTATCCGACCCTTTCAACTCTAACTATAGGTGACCCGCTTTACACAGTATTTGCAGGAACCATGTTTGAATCACCAATTTATGTAACATTTTTAGGAATTCCAGTGATTTTAATGTCTTATTCATCATCGGTTATACCAATTATTTTGTCTACATTCTTTGCAGCAAAAGTGGAAAAATGGCTTCGTTCCTTTATTCCAGATGTTATTAAAACATTCGTAGTGCCATTATTAACATTATTAATTGTCATTCCAATAACATTTATGGTTATCGGCCCAATTGCAACATGGGCAAGCAGTTTGATCGGTGCAGGTTCATTATTCATTTATAACTTAAGTCCATTAATTGCAGGGATTTTGCTTGGCGGACTATGGCAAGTAATCGTTATTTTCGGTCTTCACTGGGGCTTAGTGCCAATTGCGATCAACAATGTGGCGACAATGGGCTTCGATACAATTCTTGCAACAGTATTTGCAGCATCCTTTGCACAAATAGGTGCAGTTCTTGCCATCTTAATTAAAACGAAAGATAAAAAATTGAAATCATTGAGCATTCCAGCATTTATTTCCGGCGTATTCGGTGTAACAGAGCCTGCTATTTATGGTATTACATTGCCATTGAAAAAACCATTTATCATCAGCTGTATTGGTGCTGCTGCAGGTGGAGCTGTTCTAGGATTCGCTAATGTAAAGGGTTACATTATTGGCGGTCTTGGGATATTCGGAATACCAACTTACATCAGTCCTGATGGGCTTGGTATGGATCTATGGGGTGCATTAATCGCAATTGTTGTGGCATTCGTAGTTGCTTTCATTTTAACATACTTGTTTGGCGGAATCGGTAAAGAACAGAAAAACAGCTCAAATTCAGAAGTGAAAGCAGCTTCTAATGAAGTAGCAGCTGCGGTTGTACAGCATGAAGTAATTACAAGTCCTTTAAACGGAGAAGTGAAATTATTATCTGAAGTAGAAGATGCAGCATTTTCAACTGGTGCATTAGGTCATGGCTTAGCAATTGAACCGACTGAAGGAAAGCTGTATGCACCAGTATCTGGTACAGTTTCAGCTCTTTTCCCGACAAATCATGCAATAGGAATTACAACAGATTCTGGTGCTGACATTTTAATTCATATCGGAATGGATACTGTTCAGTTTGAAGGAAAGCATTTCAGAGCACATACAGTACAAGGGGAATATGTCGAGAAAGGTCAGCTGTTGATTGAGTTTGACATGGAAGAAATCCGTAAAGCTGGCAAGTTGTTAACAACTCCTGTTGTTGTGACGAACTACAAGGATTTCAACATGGAGCTGACGAATAAAAAACAAGTCACTACAGTGGATGAGTTATTGAAACTAGATGTAAAATAAAAGAAAAAGACTGGTTAAGTAAGGAAGGAATCAGCTCCTTACTTAACCAGCGTTAAATATGAAGGAGGAGAAATATTTTGGCATTTCAAAAAGGATTTTTATGGGGCGGCGCGATTGCTGCAAACCAAGCTGAAGGAGCATATCTTGCTGATGGAAAGGGATTAACAACAGTTGATCTTTTGCCGACGGGTCAAAAAAGATTTGACATTATGATGGGTAATCTGACTTCTTATGAACCAATTGAGGGTGAGTTCTATCCATCACATGAAGCAATTGACTTTTATAACCGTTATAAAGAGGATATTGCCTTATTTGCCGAAATGGGCTTCAAGGCATTGCGTTTATCGATTTCTTGGGCAAGGATTTTCCCAAATGGTGACGATGCCGAACCGAATGAGGCTGGCTTGAAATTTTATGATGATTTGTTTGATGAGTTGAACAAGCATGGCATTGAACCAGTTGTGACAATCGCTCATTTCGATGTACCTGTTAACTTGGTGGAGAATTACGGCAGCTGGAGAAACCGCAAGCTTGTCGGGTTCTTTGAAAAAAATGCAACAACTTTGTTCAACCGCTATAAAGATAAAGTAAAGTACTGGATGACCTTTAATGAAATCAACATGCTACTTCACTTGCCGTTTGTTGGAGCTGGCCTTGTGTTTAAAGAGGGTGAGGATAAGTTGCAGGTGAAATACCAGGCAGCACATCATCAGCTTGTGGCAAGTGCACTTGCTGTGAAAGCTTGCCATGACATTATTCCAGATGCAAAAATCGGCTGTATGCTTGCTGCAGGACAGACATATCCTTACAGCTGCAACCCAGACGATGTTCTTGACGCAATGGAGAAAGACCGTGATTCGTTCTTCTTTATTGATATTCAGTCCCGCGGTAAATATCCAGGCTATGCGAAAAAATTCATTAAAGACAATAATATTACGATTGAAATGGAAGCAGAAGATGAAGAGATTCTGCTTAACAATACAGTAGATTATATCGGTTTCAGCTATTATGCGAGCAGAACAACAAGCACAGACCCAGAAATCAATAAGACTACTTCAGGAAATGTGTTCGGTTCCATTGAAAATCCGTTTCTCCAAAAATCAGAATGGGGCTGGACAATTGATCCAAAAGGCTTCCGCATTACAGCTAATCAATTATATGACCGCTACCAAAAACCGTTGTTTGTTGTGGAAAATGGCTTAGGAGCTATTGATGTTCCCACAGATAATGGGGAAGTTTCGGATGACCACCGCATCGATTATTTAAGTCAGCATTTAAAAGAGCTGTCTCAAGCAATAGATGAAGGTGTGGAAGTGCTTGGCTATACTAGCTGGGGACCAATCGACCTTGTAAGTGCATCAACAGGAGAAATGAAAAAGCGTTATGGCTATATTTATGTGGACAAGGATAATGACGGAAACGGCACGCTTGCCAGATCACGGAAAAAGAGTTTTGACTGGTATAAAGAGGTTATCGCTGCAAACGGTGAAAATCTATAATCAGCATCATTTTAGGAAAGCAGAAGGTTGCTTTCCTTCTTTTGAATTTTCGAAAAATAGTCCTTTTAGATCACTTTTTCTATTATAATAAAGAGAAACATACGATATTAAACGAATAGGTGGTTACATGAAAATAACCAGAGTATTTAATAATAATGTCATTAGTGTACTTGATGACAAGCAGGAAGAGCTCATCATTATTGGAAAGGGGCTCGCTTGGCAGAAGAAGCCAGGAGATATCGTGGATGAAGAAAAAATTGAAAAGATTTTTGAGCTGAAGAATAAAGATATATCGCAAAAGTTCAAGACCCTTCTTTATGAAGTCCCCATTGAATATATGGAAGTGACAGAAGAAATCATTAAGCTTGCTAAAGACAGGCTCGGCAGAAGCTTTACTGACAGTTTTTATATTTCCTTAACAGATCATATTCACTTCGCTGTTGATAGAATAGAAAAAGGACATATCATTACCAATGCTTTATTATGGGAAATCAAACGATTTTACAAAGATGAGTTCACAATTGGTAAGGAAGCTTTGCAGCTCGTAAAACAAAAGCTGGGAGTAGATTTGCCGGAAGATGAAGCTGGCTTTATTGCAATGCATATTGTCAATGCTGGTTTAAGTGAGGAAATGCCTAATATTGCTAACATAACAAAGGTCATTCAGGATATTATGAATATTGTTAAATATCATTATAAAATGGAATTTGATGAAGAATCGCTAAACTATTTCCGGTTTCTAACCCATTTGAAGTTTTTTGCACAACGGCTGTACAGTAAAACATACTTGGCGGATGATGATTCATTTTTATATGATGCTTTTAAACAGAAACATCCAGGAAGTGTTGAATGTACAGAAAAAATCTCAGAATATATAAAGAAACAGTTCGACTACGATATTACAAACAATGAAAAGCTGTATTTAGCTATTCATGTTCAAAGGCTAGTTAGTCGATAGCAAAAGGAAGGCTTTTTTAGCCTTCCTTTTTTGTATACTCTTATTTATCCACGCACCGCACTATATCTTTTAAAGCGGAAATGGTAAGTGAATGTGACGATAATAATTAAAACAGTAAGCACTGTGTAAATATTACTGTAGTTTAAACTGTCTTGTGCTTGAAGGAGCGGATTCAGCTGAACTGAAAAGCTGCCTTTTTCGAGCGCTTTGCTCATTAATGTAGTGAAAAGAGCACCAGAGATAAAATTCGTCATCATTAAAATCCCCATTCCGACACCAACGTCTGCTTTTACGAGTGTGCCTGATACAGTATTGGACAAGGCAATTTGCATAAAGGTTTGCCCGATACAAGCAAACATTAGTACAAACATAATAATATACGGTGACAAGCCTGCCACAATGGAAAGGATGCTGTAGCCGACAAAGAAACCGAGCAGAGCGATATAAGTAAGAACATGATTCCCTTTTAAATCAGCAAGTTTTCCGCCGCTTCGCCCTAAACTTGCTGCAAGTAAGGCACTCGGAAACATATACAAGCCGCTCAAAATCGGTGACAGTCCATTAACATCCTGCAGCAGCAACGGTGTCAAGTAGGGAATTCCGAAGCCGATTCCTGAACAAAGTCCAGAAATGACAATTCCTAAGGAGAACTGTTTATTTTTGAATAAAGAAAGCTGTACAAATGGGTCTCTTGCTGATTGAATCCGCCATAGAAACAGCATAAAAAATAAACCACATAAAGCAGCATACCAAATGGAGCTTTGTGTTATAGCCAGCAGCAGAAAAGCGAGTGTTCCAGCAAGGAAGGCAGCACCGACCATATCTATTTTTCCATATCTCTGCTGTTGTTCTTCTTGTAAGTATTTGCGGAAAAACGGCAAGGTAACAAGAGACAGCAAGGAGACAATAAATAAATAATGCCAATTAAAGAAGCTAGTCACACAGCCAGCTACAATTGGACCGATCGCCGTTCCTAACGCCATGCCAGCAGATGTTAAACCTAATACTCGTCCTCGATTTTCACTATTGAAGTAGCGAGTGGGAATAATCATTGACACAGTTGGCATGACAGATGCTCCCATCGCTTGCAGACAGCGGCCTGCAACAAGCAAAGGAAAGCTGCTTGCTGCAAAACCGAGAATGCTCCCTGCTGCAAAAGTGCATAAACCAAAGGTTAGCAATGTTTTTAGCATATATTTGTCAGCCAGCTTTCCATAAATGACAGACCCGATTGCATAAATAATAATGTAAGCTGTCACAATCCAGCCTGCCTCTGTTGGCAGCAGATTGAACTCTCTAGTAATAGAAGGAATGGCCATGTTGAACATAGTGGAATTCATGACAGAAATAACTAATGCAAAAACAAGAACTGTTACCAGCCTGTCTATACCTTGTTTTTCTTTATTTACAGCGACAACCATTTTTCTTCTCCTTTTAATCGTTTATTAGCTATTTATTTTGGTTTGTTGACCACTTTTAGATCAAGAACATCTAAGTTTTCGATAACCCGGTCGAAACGAAGCGGCATCGCCTCACTTGGGAAGGTGTAATGCTCAAAATCGTCGCCAAGAATGCGGAAAAATGGTTCAAATAAACCAGAAGCGAGCAAGCCGACCATCTTAGTATAGTGAGAGTCTAGGCGATAGGAGTGAACGGTGCCTGCTGGAACATGAAGGAAATCTCCTGGAAGCATCTCAATCTCTTGGCCGTCAGCCCACATCGTCATCTTCCCTTCAAGGCAGAAGAATGTTTCCGTATGATGTTCATGATAATGTTCAACAATCCTGTCACCAGCAGGCCCGTCTGAAGCAACAATAATAAATTGGCCATCTGTATTTTTTTGTGATGCAATAATGCGATGAAGCTGATCTCCTGTCAAAAGACGGTCTCCTTCACCTGAGTAGATAACATAGGGAATTGCTCTGTCAGGCAGGCTCGTGACACTTGCTACTTCAGAAGTTATGTCAGGCTGTTTTTTTAACTGTATATCTGTATGTAAAGTAGCATCCAGCAAAACTTCAGTTGGGATGTCACTATTAACATTTGGCGGATATTCAGGTTGGTTGTAGGGTTTACCAATAATTCGGTAAAGCTCTGCGATTTCACCATTGGCAGTATAAGAGACAAATCTTGTTCTGTGGGCTTTCATAACATAGCTGTGCACAGTTCCAGCAGGTATGTGGGCATAGTCGCCAACTGTAAGCAAATACTTGATGCCATCAAGCTTTATTTCCAGTCTGCCGCTTAAAATCAATATTCCTTCATGTGTGTTTTCATGGATATGAGAAGGAAAGGAATCCTCTTTACCTCCAGTAATCATCACCATCCCAAAAATATTATCTGTACTAGGTGAATCTGCCATTATGGTGGCAACTTGTCTGCCGAAGAGACGATGTTCCCCAGCACCGCTTCTTAGTAAATAAGGTTTTTTTTCTGTTGGTAGTCCTGTTTCTTTTAATAAGTTCATGCTTTTATCTCCTTTGTAATTGACTAGACCGGTCTGTCTAGTATCATAATACAAAGGGATAATAAATTCTACCCTTTGTTGTTAAAAATTTGTGGAATAATTTCACTGATGGCCAGCAATGGTGCTTTGTCCTTACGGGTTATCGACTGCATAATCCCCCCGCCGATCATGGAATTAATCAGCATGCCCATCTTTAATGCATAATCTTGGTTGTATCCGTTTTGCACTAGTTTAGCAGCAATAATTCTTTCCCATTTTGCAAATGCCTCAACGCATGCAAGACGCAACGGCTCACTAATAAGTGCCGTTTCACTTGCCAGCAATCCGATCGGAATTCCTTCAATATGTTCAGGTGATTCAAATTGACTTGAAGTATCGGCAATAAACGCTTGAATTGCTTCAATAGGGTCATTTATTTCATCCATAATCGTTTGCAGCTTTCTTTCAATGTAACTGCTTGTATAGTGGACGGCTTCGATTGCCAATGATTCCTTTCCTTGAGGAAAGTGGTGGTAAATAGAACCTTTTGGCAGTCCGCTTTCACTGATAATTTGATTCATGCCTGTCGCGTGGTAACCTTGCAGCTGAAAAAGCCGAGAAGCTGTTTGCAGTATTTTGTCACGGGAATTTAATTTCGTCTCCATCATTATTTTCCTCCTCCTTCAATTGTGAGAATAGTCCTACCTAACTATAGAAAATAGATAAGCTATTGTCAAAGAAGCAATTCTCCATTTAAAGCTATTTCTGAGTTTTATAAAAAAAAATGTACCTAAACCGCTGGTTATTTCAGTCGGCTTAAGGTACATAAACATGTTAGTTATTCAAGAATATTTTTTTCTAAAATCACACGTTTACGGTAATCAGCAGGAGTTGTATGATAATACTCTTTAAATTTTTTATAAAAATGATTGAAATTAGTGTAGCCTGCTTCGTCAGCAATCCGATTTATTTGCATTTGTGTGTTTTCGAGGAGAAGCTTTGCTTGACGGAGGCGAAGCTCTTGCACCATTTCACTGAATGTTTTACCGATATTTTCTTTCAGCAGCCTGCTCAAATAATTAGGATGGAAGTGAAAATGCTTCGCAACCTCCTTTAAGCTTGTTGTTAAATAATGCTCTTCAATATATTGGAGTATATCAACAATGGCAATACTTGAGACATCTTCTGCCAACGTCTTCGGTTGTTGTTTAGACATTCTCATAAGTTCTGTAAACAATAAGACGATATGGCAGCTGAGTACCTCTTGGCCGCCAATATCAGGATTGTAATATTCTAATAATCCAGCATCCACACAATTTCTAATTTTTTCATTTCCTGATGAAGGAAAGTAAAGGTAACGGCCTTTCATTTTCGGTTTGTAGATGGCATCAATCACAAATTTAGATATGAGATCATTCTCAGTCAAACGGGCAAGAATATTATGATTGAAATAAGTTTTGCGGAGGAGAATATTAATAATGACGGTGTCTTTATCTGCCTTTTGGATGGTATGCATGACATCTGTATCCAATATCGTCAAGTCGCCTTCCTTCATCACAACTGTCTCTCCATTAATCCATTGTGTAAATCCGCCAATATAGGCATAGCTTATTTCTAGAAAGTCATGCTTATGTACTTTAATATCGACATAACGGGGATGTTTCATGATGGTAATCTTGTCTGTCTTGTTCATTAAAGAATCTGCTGACAGAACTGCATCCTCAGCACTCTGTGAAGCTGAATTTAGACTGGATAAAATCTCATGCAGATCATCCGTTCCAGATGCCAAGGCAAATGCCTCAATTTCATTTTCTGAAAGCAATTTTTCCCTCAAATTATTAACCAACATAGCCTCACCATACCCTTGTCTTTAAATAACTGCTTTTTTAGGATAATGATTTAAATAAGTAAAACTAACACTATGATAATGATATAAAATGATTATGACACCGCTTACAAGTTTTTAGCAAGCGTTTTATTTAATAATTACTATTTTTTTAAAATGGCTGTAAACAATTAGGGGGAGAAGCAATAAATATAAGCAGTTTTTTGCAGAGAATTTAAGACGCAGACAGAAAAAAGCCGGCAGCAAAGTGCCAGCTTTTATGATGACGTCCCTGGAGGGAATCGAACCCACGACACACAGCTTAGGAGGCTGCCGCTCTATCCTACTGAGCTACAGAGACATGAAATATGCTACCTTAAGAGGATACAACATCGGGCGAATTCTGTAAAGTAATTAGCTCTGGAAACCATTCTTTTCCTTTTTAAAATAATATTAAGTCAGCGAGCAAATGCCTTTATATTGGATTGGCGTAATATGCATGTACTTTTTGAAGTCCTTATAGAAATGAGATTTGTCATAAAAACCAAAATTATCTACTGTCTTTTCGTTAATTGCTGAATTGTTAGCGAGCAGGCTTTCCACTGACTTTTGCAGTCTGACAATTTGGCTAAATTCTTTTGGAGAAAAGCCAATATAATGTTCAAACTTTTTGCGGATATAACGGTCAGAATAACCGGTTAGGGAAGATAATTCTTTCATATTTAACATTCCGTGAGAGGTATAAATCTTTTCAAGACAATACGAGGTTAGGTTCAAGTCGTAATTGCCGCTCTGAGTCTGTGATTGTAGAAAGAAGGCAAATCGGTGGATGCGTTCATTTAATGTTTTTAATTGGGCTAATTCCTCCAAAATAGAAGGATGGCAACGGATGATATCAAAAAAGGATATTTGTTTGTAAGCATTAATTTCCTTCATGGAGCATTGGAACCGGAGGCTCGTTTGCTCTGGATAAAAACGTACACAGAAATAGTCACAGTCTGCCATGAAATCATAAGTGCAGCGTTCGACAGGGCTGGTAGCTACGACAGCAAACGGATTGTGCGGATGAAAGCAAAAAAGCACATCAATACAGCCATCTGGTATGACAGGTAAATGGACAATCGAAGTATTCTGAACTCTAAATTGATAGAACAAATAAATCTCCTGCCGCAAAAACGCAGGAGGTTTTGCTTCTTCATAATAATGGCTGTACCTTTTCATTTCAGGCTGAGTGGGATTGAATAGAAAAGACATAAAATTCCTCCTACGATACGTAATTTCTTACATAAGCAAGTTGTTAAACATTATAAGTTAACCGTTTATGATTGCACCACAATAATGTTAAATTATCTTACATAGTTTTTATAGGTGAACTAACATGTTCCGTTTTTTACAATGTTTATATTCTGAAAATTAAGTATATTTAGTTCAACCAAAAACAAGGAGGAACTAAAATGAGTGTTCAAAGTGTTATTAATAAGGTCAATCACCCCCTCGAACCATTAACAGCTGAGGAAATAACAAAAGCAGTAGCCATTCTTAAACAGGAAAAAAACCTTGCTGAGAGTATTCGCTTTTGCACAGTCGTTTTAAATGAACCAGATAAGGATGTTGTTCTTCAATATAAGGTAGGTGAAGACATTAATCGCGAAGCTTTCCTTATTATTCTAGACAATGAATCGGAACAAACTTTTGAAGCAATAGTTTCAATCACTATGGGAAAGGTTCTCGAATGGAACCATATCCCGGGGGTCCAACCTGGTATAATGCTGGATGAGTTTGAGGAATGTGAACAGGTTGTGAAGAACAGTCCTGAATTTAAAGAAGCTCTAAAAAGAAGAGGAATTACAAATCCCGACCTTGTTATGGTAGATCCGTGGTCTGCTGGTAACTTTGGGGTCAAAGAAGATGAAGGGAAGCGGCTGGCAAGGGCAATCTGCTGGGTGCGAAAATTTCCGAATGATAATGGCTATGCGTACCCATTAACAGGGATTGTCGTATATGTCGATTTGAATAAAATGAAAATTCATCGTTTTGAAGATCACGGCATCCGTCCACTGCCGCCTCTTGATGCTAATTACACGCCAGAGGCAACAGACTGTATTACATTAAGAACAGACTTAAAACCACTGGAAATAATTCAGCCGGAAGGTCCAAGCTTTGAGGTGGAAGGACATTATATTAAGTGGCAAAAATGGCATATTCGTTTCGGTTTTACGCCAAGAGAAGGTCTTGTCCTTTATACAGTTGGTTATGAGGATAAAGGAGTAGTGCGACCAATTCTTTACAGGGCTGCATTGTCAGAAATGGTCGTTCCGTATGCAGACTCAAGCTTTGCTCACAATACTCAAAACGCCTTCGACGCAGGTGAATATGGAATGGGGCAGCTGGCAAACTCGTTGACGCTGGGCTGTGACTGCTTAGGGGAAATTCGCTATTTTAATGCCGTTATGACAGACAGTAAGGGAAATGTGCGGACAATACCGAACGCTGTATGTCTACATGAGGAGGATTATGGAATAGCCTGGAAGCATACTGACTGGAGAACTGAACAGGTAGAAACACGCCGGTCTCGCAGGTTGGTGATTTCTTTCTTCTGTACGGTCGGGAATTATGATTATGGTTTTTATTGGAGCTTTTATCAAGACGGCACCATTGAGAATGAAGTAAAGCTGACAGGCATGCTTAATACAGGAACATTTGATGAGAGTGGAAAATCAAAATATGGAACAGAAATCGCTCCAAAGCTGAACGCCGCTTATCATCAGCATTTCTTTAATTACAGAATAGACACTATGCTTGATGGTATGAACAATTCTGTTATGGAAATCAATACCTTGCCTGAAGAACAAGGAGCAGACAATCCGCACGATAATGCTTTTTATATTGATACAAAGGTCTTTAAGACAGAATTGGAGGCACAACGAACGTTAGATTTGGCAACACAGCGGACATGGAAGGTGATAAATCCCAATTCTCTAAATGCTGTTGGAACACCTGTGGGATATAAGATTATGCCAGGAGAAAATTGCCTGCCGTTCGCTCGAGAAAATTCAAGTGTAATGAAACGGGCCAGCTTTCTTAAACATCATCTTTATGTAACAAAGTTTGATGATAAGGAAAAGTACGCTACAGGCAACTATCCAAATCAGCATCAAGGCGGTGACGGTTTGCCAAAGTATATATCAAAAAACCGGAATATCGAAAATGATGATATCGTACTTTGGTATACAATGGGGCACCATCATATTACAAGACCAGAAGATTGGCCAGTAATGCCAACAGCTTATATCAATTTCCAGCTAAAACCAGTGGGCTTTTTCGACCGAAATCCAGCTTTGGATTTGCCTCGGCCAAAAGCGAAAACAGCTTGTCACTCTAATTCTAATTGCAGTACGAATTAAAACAAGAAGGAGAAGAAAATAATTTTCTTCTCCTTCCAGTTTGGAGGGGAATTCATGATAAACGGAATAAGTTTGTTGATGGTAATCTTATATATTATTTCCTTTGGATTGAGCCAAAAGTTAAAAAAATTTAAGTTAGTCAGTCCATATGCATCGTGTATTCCTATGTTTTTGTCCATGACAAGTAGTGTGACAATTGGATTGCTGCTAGCTGTATGGTTTCCTGGGTTTTTTGCATTAATGACTGTTTTAGCTATCATTTTAAGCGCTGCTCTTGCTGTTTTTTCAGGAAAAGATTTTGGAGTCAAAGGAATAATGGAAGCACAAGCCTCAAGCCTGATGGGAGCGATGATGGGAACCATGCTCGGTGTGATGCTTACAGGGATAGAAGCAATCTTCATGATTCTTGCTATGGATTTCCTATTTTTAATTAGCGTTTACTTCGTCCTGTTACTGTTGACAAAGGATACAGTAACAAGTAATCCCGCTGCGTTTAAAGGGAAGCTAAAGGTCTTTTCTGCATTTTTTATAATGAATATTATCCTTATCAGCACTGTAGGCTTTGCCGAAACAATGAGCAGTGAACAAGGGGAATTGGATACGAGCATTCATAATCACTCACATTAACAAGGAGGAATAACATTTGGAGCTGCAAAAGAAAAATAGTGCCCAGCAGGATTCACTCACAGCAAAATTCGGTTATGAACAAGAATTACATGGATCGATGAATATTATTCAATTGACGGCCTTTGGGCTGAACTACATGCTGCC
This sequence comes from Niallia sp. MER 6, assembly GCF_023714395.1. Classification (NCBI taxonomy): domain Bacteria; kingdom Bacillati; phylum Bacillota; class Bacilli; order Caryophanales; family Bacillaceae; genus Niallia; species Niallia sp. MER 6. Next base: position 128,146 of record NZ_JAMAUK010000005.1, read on the forward strand.
ATTAGCGCCTGCTGTTATCTTCGGCGTCCTTCTGACGACGTCCGGCGGCACAGTCGCCCTGCCATTTTTGCTCGCAGGATGTGCCATGCTTTTGACTGCAAACAGCTATTCTGTTATGGTGAAGAATTTTCCGTTAGCAGGTTCAGTCTACAGCTATGTAGGAAGAGGTTGGAATCCTCATCTTGGTTTTTTGGCAGGCTGGGTTATTACTTTAGATTATGTGTTAATACCAACTGTCACCTCTGTGAGTGCAGCTTATCTCGTCCAACAATATTTTCCTGGCATTCCTTTTTGGGTGTTACTTGCAGCTTTCTCTATTGGTATTGGGATACTAAATTTATTCGGTGTAGAGCTGATGTCAAAAATGGGGATTTGGTTTCTACTACTTGGTGAATTTGTTGTTTGGGGTTGTATATTAGTCTGGGGCAGGGCAGTTTATGCAAATGATGTGGGAACAGGAACATTGTTTAGTACTCAGCCTTTTCATTTTGATAGTCTAGAAGGATTAGTTGGCGCAACATCTTTGGCGGTGCTCAGCTTTTTGGGGTTTGATGCAATCACCACAATGGCTGAGGAAACGCGAAACCCCAAAAAAGATATACCAAGAGCAATTTTTCTTTGTGTTGGTATCGGCTTAGTCACAATGGTAGTGTGCAGTTATACAGCGATGCTAGTTATTCCTGACTGGAGGAACTATGTGAGTGATGAAAATTGGATTAACACTGTGTTATATCAAGTGTCTGTGATTAGTGGAGGAGAAGGATTTGGGCTTTTTTACAGTGCTGGCTTTTTGAGTTCACTTGCAGTGTTTAACCTCGTGGCAACTGCGGCGGGGTCAAGACTATTATATGGCATGGGACGTGATAATCTTTTGCCAAAGGGAATATTTGCAGGAGTCAATAAACGCTTTAATACGCCACATTATAACATTATGATGATTGTTGCTATTGAATTTATTCTTGGGAGCACTGTAGATATCGGTACCATTTCGAATCTAGTAAACTACGGCGCCTTTTTTGGATTTGCTGCACTGAATCTTTCTGTTATCTGGCTGTATTATGTGAAGAAGAAAGGGGAGGGACTTAAACTTAATAGCAGTCAAATTTGGAAGCCAACAGGCTGGAATCATCTGCAATTTTTTGTATTACCGGCACTTGGGTTTGCCGTCATCGTATATGTATGGGCTGGTATGGACAGACTGGCGCTGCTTCTCGGCACGGTGTGGCTGGTGCTAGGAATCTTCTTTTTGTATAAGCGAACAAGTGGATTTAAGACGCTGCCGCCTCAGTTAGATCAATAGCATAATAGGGTGTCTAAAGAAAACTTTAGACACCCTGTTAAATTAACCTTATTACAATTTAAACTTCTTAACACTGTCGCGCAAACTTTCAGCCATTGTCGACATAGTGGAAGCTGAATTTGCAATTTCTTCAAATATGGCCGTTTGTTCTTCTGAGGTTGCTGCAATTTGTTGAACATTACTTGTTGTTTCAACAGATATTCCGCTAAGCTCCTCCATTGATTTGGAAACTTGCTGCACACCATTATTCATATCCTCAATCGCAACATTAACTTCTGTGATTTGCTTGTTAACTCCTTCAACTGACTTTTGGATGTTTACAAAAGCACCTCTAGCCTGGTCAAACGTTGCAACTCCATCTTCTAATTTGCTATAGCCGGTGTTCATTGCTTCTACAGCGTTGGAAGATTCTACTTTTATCGTTTCTATTTTATTTGTAATGTCATTTGCAGCAGTTCTAGATTCTTCGGCTAATTTTCGTACTTCCTCCGCTACGACTGCAAATCCTTTACCGTGCTCACCAGCTCTTGCAGCTTCAATCGAAGCATTTAATGCCAATAGGTTAGTTTGGTCTGCAATTGCAGTGATTAATGAAATAATTTCACTGATTTCATTCGTTTGTGTACTTAATCTATTAACAACTTCAGAAGTATGCTTCATCGATTGATGAATAACATTCATTTGCTCAATCGCTGAGTCAATAACCATTGATCCATTCGTGGCAATATCAGCAGTTTGATTTGAGTTTATGGAAACTTCTTTTGCATTATCAAAAATGAGTTCCATTCCTTTAGAAACATTAAATATTCCTTTGTTCATTTTATCAATATTTTGCGTCTGATTTTCGACACCATTTGAAACTTCCTGAATAGATTCAGTTACTTGAACAACAGAAAGATTTGTTTGCTCTGCACTTGAGCTTAGTTCTTCAGCGGTTGTCGAAACTTCTTGGGCGTTCTTAGCAATTTTATGGATAAGAGTGTTAAGGTCTGTGACCATATGCTGAACTCCACTTGCAAGCTGTCCGATTTCGTCTTTTCTGTTTATATTTAAATCTTTTATAGCCAAGTTGCCATCAGCAACCTCATTTACGTAGTCCTTTAATGAAATAATCGGTTTAGTAATTCTTTTGCTGACAAAGTAGGCAATGACTATTCCTAAGATAATAAATATCAGTGTTAAAGCTAATGACGTATAAAGGGCTGAAGATTTTAAGCTATTGATAAAAGAAGCATCCATATCAACTCCAGCAATCATATCTGTTCCTTTAATAGGTGCAAATATCGATTTGTGAATGCCGAATTCATCCTTATAAATGTCGCTGAAATGAGTTGTTCCCTCAGAAAGAGTTTTTTTCATTTCATCTGAGAAAGTATAGTCTGAACCCTGCGCATCTGTGTTGCTTAAGGCAACAATGTATTCTTTATTATCCTTTTTCGCTAGAACATAAGTATTTTCAACCTCATGTTTTACTTGGTATTGATTTACTGTAGTTATTAGCTCGTGATAGCTTGTGCTGCTTCCGCTGTCGGCGCTTTGAACTATAGCTGGATCAATATTTTCTACCATGTCATTTAGAACAGTTTCTAAGCGATTCTCAAATTGATCAATAACATAATTATTGATAATATTCATCGAAAAAGTATAAAGAGTAGCACTAAAAATAACAGAAAATATAGCAATCGGTATAACAAAATCTAGAATATTTTTAAATAAGATCGATTTATTTCTAGATGGTAACTTCAATTTTTAGTCCCTCCATCTTTTTAATAGAATTTTCAATCGCGTTAATAAAATGATCGATATGTTCTACTTCCGTATATGGAGAAATGGAGAATAATTTTGCTACATAAATCGGCAGGCGCTCTTTTGAATCACTAGCATTCACTAAGCATTGTTTTTTCGTATCTCCAAAAAACACATCTTCCCGCTGTTGACCAAGTATTTCAAATAATTCATTGTTTAATTCGTTTGTATGTAAGATTTGTTCTGTCGTTGCTTGGCCATTTTGTTCTAAATCCCAATGAACTGTATCTTGATAGAGTCGGAATGTAGTAATAGGACCGATATTTTGATAGTTTGTGATACCCATATTAGGAATTCTTGCTGTTAATTTTTTTCTAAACTCAAGATTTACGCGTACATAATTAGCGAGTATTTGCTGGTAACCTTCCACGCCGAATGCCAATAAAGCAGCATATATTGCGATGGCACTTCCCATTCTTGAACACTCTAACGTATAACCTGTATGGTAGCTTCCATACCCACGATTACCGACATAAGGTGTTTCGAATTCTTCCAGATCAAGCAGACCAAGATCTTCGCCATTTTTAATTAAGAAAAGGCTTGTTAAATATGGTGTTTGACCAAGCTTTTGGAAATCAAAGCATAAGCTGTCTGCCAAGGAGATATGCTGCATTCTTTCATTAATATGACGCAGTCCCTCTAAAACCTCTTTTTCAAACCCAAGAGGATTTTGGGTGAAATCATAGGATGAAAATAGGGAATAAAAACCGCCTAAAGCAGAATCGGCATGAATATGTATTGGTTTTAACTGATGCTTTTTCTCTATTTCTGTTGTAATTTCTTTGATTTGCTTTACATCATCAATGCCGAAACTATCTGTTGTTCCAGTAGTTGCGACAACATATACAGGGATACCGCCTTTTTGAATGACTTCTTCCAGTTTACTTCTGAAATCTGTCATATCCATCGCAAAGTCATTGCCTGCTTTCACACGAATTAAATGGTTGCTTCCAATTCCAGTTGCTTCAACAGATTTTAACAAGCTGTAGTGAGCATTTTCAGAAGCAAAGCAGTATAGGTTATTAGGGATTCCTTCTTCTTTAGCATGCGGGAATTGCTTGGCAATTGCTAAACGGAGACCGCTGAAAACAGCTCCTTGGCCACCCCAAGTTGTATAACCCCAGCTTTTTTTGTAATCATAACCAACCAGCTTGGACATCATGGAAATAACTTTTACCTCTGCTTCAGAAGCTGCCGGACCATATACATCCCATAAGTTATTTCCATTTAGAATCGATGTGGTTAATAGTCCAATAATCCCAGGTATGCTTGCCATTGGTAATACATTCGTTACGAAATTTCTTGTATGGTAAGGATGTCCGTTTGATAGATCAACTAGTTTTTTGACTATTTCCTCCATATCCATTCCTGATTCGGGAGCTGCCGCAGACTCCACGATTTCTTTGTAGAAATCATCACTTTTCTCTTGCATTGGACCTAATGTAGCTTTGTTTGGATCTTTTTTGCTGTCAATACCGGCAATAAGTTGTTCAATATAACCTAATAGCCTTAATTGCTGCCCGCGATCTCCATCCTCACTTGGAAATAACTGCTGTACTTTCTGTAAATCCATAATTTCCTCCTTATGATATGTATTGGATGCCTTTATGTGTTCTAACAAAAAAAGCCCTTAAAGAATCAAGGGCTGCAAAGAATATGGAAACATCCTGCAACCCAGCCGTCGTAGCTTTATACGCCTTAGACCTGAAGCTTTGCGTCCTCATCTTTCAATGAGTTTGCCAGAAAAACAAAAAGTATGTATGTAATGAACGTATTTTCTATCGTCCAAATTTCCTATTTTTTTAGGAAAATATTAAAGTTCATAAATTCTAAATATTAAATCTAAAGAGATTATTCCTACCTAAAGAAGTTGGATGTGCATTGTTCATGCGGAAGATGCGATCCTTAAGGAAAACTGGTAAGCTTGCCGCCAAAGCACATGATTTATGAAAGAGTCCTATTTTAACTTTTTTTGTTAGAAATTTGTACAAATTCATATATAATAAACGGATAAAATACACTTATCGAGGAGATTTATGATGGAATGGAATTTGAAAGCATTTAATGAGCTAAATACTGTTGAAATTTATACGATTTTACAAGAAAGAACAGCTGTGTTTGTTGTCGAGCAAAATTGTCCTTATTTAGAGGTGGATGGAAAGGATATTGAATCCTATCATTTGTTCGCCCAATTAGACGGAGAAATTGCTGCCTATGCAAGAATATTGCCAGCAGGGGTGTCTTACAAAGAAGCGTCAATCGGCAGAGTGCTCGTTAAAAAAGCATACAGAGGACAGGGCCTCGCCCATGATTTACTGAAAAAAGCAATTATGTTTATCCAAGATGACCTAAACGAGACAGCAATCAAGATTCAGGCTCAGAGTCATTTAGAGAAATTTTACGCTTCATTTGGGTTTAAGTCTATTTCTAGTAGTTACTTAGAGGATAATATTCCTCATATCGATATGCTGCTCACTTTTTCAGAGTAAGAGGGAGGTTATATTGGGAAAGGGAGAGTGGCTAAGTTGAATCTCCAGCAGCTTGATGAATTATTGCGAAGTCTTGATTATATTGAAGAACTTCAAATTAAGACAGGAGAAAATGTGAATGACTTTGATGGTCATGAATTACATATAGAAAATGGGGATGCAATCCCTAGAATGCGGGAAGAGTATTTTTTTCATAGAGGACCAATATTTATAAATAAACATCATCGCTATGCAGACATGCCTTTGCATATGCATTCCTTTATAGAAATCAATTATGTGTATTCAGGCACATGCCGCCAAATTATAAATGGTGAGGAAATACTATTAACGAAAGGACAAGTATGTATTCTTGATACAGATGTTCCACACAGTATTCCTGCACTGGGGAAGGATGATATCCTCGTCAATATCATTATGAAGAAAGACACCTTCTCCACTGCTTTTTGGTCGCAATTTACAGGGAAAGGTGTCGTTTCTGAATTTTTACTGAATGCTATAACAGAGAATCAGCTTCATGACAGATATATTCTGTTTCATTCAGAGCAGCATGACGAACTGCAGCATACTATCAAAAAATTGCTGTGTGAGTTCTTTTTTCCGACAGACTATTCGACAGATATTATTAATGCCTTGCTGCCTGTTTTGTTTTTTGAACTGATGCGAATTTATCAGCTTGATAAAAACTTCGAAACTTACGAAAAAATCGGCCGCACGAATATGATGGAAATTCTTCATTATATTGAAAATAACTATAAGGACTGTACATTAACCTCACTTGCAAAGGTATTTAACTTTAATCCAAATTACTTAGGCAATATGCTAAAAACGCGCACCGGCAAGACGTTTATTGAACTGCTACAGTCACAAAGAATGGTTAGAGCAGCTGTTCTCTTGAAAAACACCTCTAAAAGCATCGCTGACATTGCCTATGAAATTGGTTATGAGAGCAGCAGCTTCTTTCATCGCAAATTTAAGGAGCATTATCATTGCACACCATATCAATATCGGAAAAAGGGGAATTGACACAGCTTAAGACCTCATCTGTAAAAAGAGCATATTTATCTGTAAACCGTTTATTGTATCCGTATTCAGAAAGCGTTTTAATAAGTGTAAGAACTAGTTCGACTTTTTGAATCACAGGAGGTAATGAGAATGAACGGAGCAGTAAGTGTATGGCGTCAGCGCATTGGCTATGGCGCCGCTGATTTTTCATGTAATCTCGTTTGGCAGATGATTGGATTATATTTAATGTTTTATTATACAGATGTTGTCGGCATTGCAGCCGCCCAAGTAAGCTTATTGTTTTTGCTGACAAGAATAATTGATGGTGTTGCTGATGTATTGATGGGAATCATCATTGACAAGACTAACACAAAATGGGGCAAATCACGGCCGTATTTCCTATACGGAGCCATCCCGTTTGCTTTGCTTGGTATACTGGCCTTTTATGTACCGGATGTGGGTCCTGCTTCTAAGCTGCTTTATGCATATATTACGTATACAGGTCTGTCGATTGCTTATACGATGGTTAATATCCCGCTGGCGTCCATATTGCCGAACTTGACAAGTGATCCGCAGGAGCGGACAATGCTTGCAACTGTTCGGATTATCTTTGCCTTGTTCGGCTCGACAGCTGTCAGTGTACTGACAATGCCGATGGTAAATACATTAGGTAACGGGTCCCAATCTCAAGGCTTCTTTTGGACAATGGTTATCTTTTCTGTAATCGCTTGCTTTTTATTCTTCTACACATTCCGCAATGTGCGCGAGAAGGTTGTTGTACAAGCAGAAAAAACAACTGTAAAACAAGCAATATCTACATTGAAAGGCAATAAGCCTTACTATGTTTTTGCAGTGAATATTTTGTTTATGTGGGGAGCCTACTTCTTTCAGCAAGGAGCGCTTATCTATTATTTTACTTATAATCTAGACCGAGCAGACCTTGTTGCCCTGATTGCAGGTATCGGGTCATTCGTTCCTATTGTCGGCACGGTGTTAACACCGGTTATTGCAAAAAGAATGTATAAGCGCACACTATTTATGATTTCAAGCGCCGTTAATTTAGTAGGACTTTTCATTATGCTGGCGGCAGGCGGCAATATTGCGATTCTTATTACAGGTGCTATTGTGTCAGCGATTGGCCATGGAGCACGGCAAAGCATCTACTTTTCCATGCAGGCAGACCCTGTTGATTATGGGGAGTGGAAAACAGGTATCAATGCTGCTGGGATTTTGAGTGCGTTGAATGGCTTTATCGGAAAGGTAACGATGGCAGTTGCCGGCGCCCTTTTTGGCATGATGCTGACATGGGGGAATTATGTGCCGAATGAAGTGCAAACGAAAGAAGCATTGCTGGCAATTAAAATGGGCTACCTTATTATTCCGGCAATTTGTGTGATTATTTCGATGATTATTATGCGTTTTTATAATCTCGACAAAATCTATCCGCAAATCAGAGCCGAAATTGATGCCCGCATCAAGACGGAAACAAAGGAGGAAGCCATATGAACTTTCAAAAAATCGACGACCAAGTGATTGTCCGAAACGAAGGGTTCGAAGAAACCGCAGAAAAGCTAAAGCCTGTTCTTCACGAAACAGCTGTTAGTCCTAAAGCTTTGGTTAAAGTCAAAGCGGATGAAGCTGTAATCCATGGATGGAAAACAGAATTTATCGCACCAATCAGCGCATTATCGCAAAATGACTATGGTAAAAACGATTCCTTCATTCTAGATTTTGGCGACCACTATGTAGGATATCTTTCGTTTGATGTTCGTCCTGTCGGAAGCCCTCCCGATGCCCCGCTAAAGCTGCGTTTAACAATCGGTGAAATGCCAGTTGAAATGGCAGAGCCGTTCACAGATTATGATGGCTGGCTAAGCAGTTCATGGCTGCAGGAAGAAACGGTTTATGTCGATGTGCTCCCAGGTGCTATCACACTGCCGCGAAGATACAGCTTTCGGTACGTTAAGTTAGAAGTTTTGGCTACATCACCAAAATACCGTGTCGCGTTTGAAAATGTAGAATGCAGGGCCGTAACTTCTGCTAATCAAATAGGGGTGGCAACGTTACATGAAGATCAACTGTTACAAAGCTTAGATGAAATCAGCATAAAGACACTAGCTGATTGCATGCAAGATATATTTGAGGATGGTCCAAAACGCGACCGCCGCCTCTGGCTGGGAGATCTGCGGTTACAGGCACTCGCAAACTATGAAACTTTTCAAACAAATGATCTTGTGAAACGCTGTCTGTATTTGTTTGCAGCAGTTCCTGATAAAGGCGGCCGAGTTGCTGCAAATGTATTCGTTGCCCCACAGCTGATTGCTGATGACACGTATTTATTTGATTATTCGTTATTTTTCTTGTCAACACTACGTGATTATTATGCTGCTACAAACGATTTAGAAACCTTGAAAGAACTGTGGCCGACTGCATACAGACAGCTGGAGCTTGCCTTAGAACGTTTGGATGAAAATGATATTCTTAGAGACTCTCCTGACTGGTGGTCGTTCATCGACTGGCAGGATGGGTTGAACAAGCAAGCACCTTCACAAGGGGTTTTAATCTATGTAATGAAACAGGCAATAGAGCTTTCAAGTATCCTTCAAACAGAGCAAACGGAATATTTAAAGCTGCGGCTAAAGGAAATTATGGCAGCAACAAAAGAGCATCTATGGGATGAAGAGAAGCAATTTTTTGTGAGTGGGCAAGACCGCCAAGTTTCATGGGCCAGCCAAATTTGGATGGTGCTGGCAGGTGTTCTCCCACAGCAAGAAAATCGACAGCTGTTAAACCGTTTGTTTCAAGAAAACCCAGATATCGGCATTGCAACACCGTATATGTACCACCATTTAGTCGAATCATTGCTGCATGCGGGGGACAAAGACAGAGCCATTCTGGAAATGAAAGCATATTGGGGAGGCATGATTAAGGACGGAGCAGATACCTTCTGGGAGCTTTATAATCCTCATGACAAGAAATTTTCCCCGTACGGAAGCTATCTTATCAACAGCTATTGCCATGCATGGAGCTGTACGCCAACATATTTGATTCGAAAATACAATTTATAAGAAAGTAAGAGGCAATCGCAACATGATTGTCTCTTTTTTTGTAAAGGAGTGTTTCCGATTGTTTATTCTTATGTTATTTTAGTATAGATGTAAAAATATAGAAGGTGAGGAAAAGAATGCAACAAGATTGGCAGCTAATATGGCGTTTTTTAGGAATAGCATTTTATATACTGTTTTATTTTGCGTGTATATTTATCATTAATATTGGTCAATCTTCCTTTAGCATCATAAGTGTTCCTGCTGTTTTGGTGCCCATATTGCTGATTTGGATTACAGGCTTAATGAGGAGAAAAGGTAAACTAACGCTTACAAACAGCATATCATTGCTGCTATTTACCATTCCTCCAATCATTTGTTTATATTTGTTAGGCCAAAATGAATACAAATCAACATTCACAACCGATAAATGGCTTCAATATGAGACAGAAAGAACCTATATGATTGATGATTTATTAGCAAACCATCCATTAAAGGGCAAACAGGAACAGGAGATTATTGCCTTGTTAGGCAGCAATATCGAGATGAACTACTTTAAAGAGGATGATAATATTGTTTATCATCTTGGGATGGAGCGCGGATTAGTTTCTATAGACAGTGAGTGGTTGGTCATTCATTTGGATGACAACAGAGTAGCTGATAAGGTGGAGGTTGTCACAGACTGAGCTTATTACAGAAAGAGGTTAAAAATTCCTTGTTAATTTTTAACCTCTTTTTATTTTGCCCATTATTCTAAAAAAGTTTGAATAAAGGAACGAAACATTTTGGTTAATAGATTGAAAGAAATAGGACGAGAGAAAGTCTAAAATTTTAATGGAAGAGCTAAATAATGATGTAAGTGAATTTAATTCAAGAAGGTGAAAAGGATGAAGCTGGGAATCATCGCGAAACCCACCCGAGAAAGCTTTAAGGATGCTAATCAAAGCCAATTAGATTTTATCGAACTATGCGTGAACGAAGGCCAGGATGTTGCTGAGTTCCATAAGAACCGAAACCAATTAATAAAGTGGAAAAAGCAGTATGGGATAGAAGTTGCTTCCATAGGCAGATGGAAATCCATTCGCTTAGATAAGCAAGGGCATGTCATACAAGCTGAGTTAGAGAAGTGTTTTCAATTAATTGATGTTGCAAGTGAATTAGAATGTGGAAATTTTGTAAGCGGTTGTAACTATGTGGATGAGTTATCTTACTATGATAATTGCTCTTCAGCAATCGCGTTTTTTTCTGCTCTCATTGATTATGCAAAGCCAAAGGGAGTCAAAATCTCTTCCTATAATTGCAGAAAAGTGAATTTTGTTCATAATCCGGAAGTCTGGAAAATCATTCATGGTCATTTAAAAGATTTAGGGATTAAATTCGATCCGTCACACAGCAGGTATTTTGGTGGAGACTATTTACAGGAGACTTTAGATTGGGGTGACCGTTTTAATCATATTCATTTAAAGGGTTCATTAATAGTTAATGGAACAAGAGTAGATGATCCTCCGGCTGGACTGGACCAAACTGATTGGAAATCATTTATTTCTTTATTAAGAGCAAAAGGCTATACAGGGGGATTAAGTATTGAAGCGCATTCACCCATCTGGACGGGGGAACTTGGAAAGAGTGGTGTGAATTATACAATTGAATTTATGAAAAAACTCATTTTTTAAAGAGCAGGAGGATTAATATGACTAAGAAACTAAGATATGGCTTAATTGGAGCCGGCAGTAATGCAGAAAAAAAACACTTAAGCAATTATTTAAGTTTGCCTAATATTGAACTAGTTTCCATTTGTGATGTCAATCAGGAACATGCTAATAAGATAGCAAAAAAGTATCATGTTAAAAACATCTATACTAGCTATTCTGACATGATTGATAAAGAAAATTTAGATATTGTTAGCATTTGTACACCTAATTCCCTTCATACTCCGATCGCTATTTATGCTTTGCTGCACGGTGTCCATGTACATTGTGAAAAGCCGTTAGCACTAAATGCTATAGAGGCCCAAAAAATAGTCGATGCTAAAAACAAATCAGGTAAACAGTTAATGATTGGCCTAAATAATCGGTTTACAAATGAAGCGGTTTTTTTAAAAAGGCTTATTGATGCCGGCTATTTAGGAGAAATATACAAGGCGAAAACTGGTTGGATTAGAAGAAGCGGCATACCAGGAAGAGGAACTTGGTTTACAAATAAGGAGGTTGCTGGAGGCGGGGTTATGATTGATTTAGGTGTTCATTTTCTCGACTTAGCTCTTTATTTAATGGGACTGCCTGAGCCGAAATATGTTACAGGGGCAACCTATCAAAATTTCCACCAAACAGCTACTCGAAATAGAAATGGCTACAGTGGAAATCCAGCAGGTGTTTTTAATGTAGAAGATAGTGCTGCTGGCTTACTAAGCCTTCAATCCGGTGCTATTGTGCATTTTGAATTTGCTTGGGCTTCTAATATTGAAAACGATCAAACATACCTTGAAATATTAGGAACAAATGGAGGAGCAAGTATTATTAACGGGGAGCTGAAGGTTTTTTCTGAATTACTTGACACAACTGTTGATATTACTCCAATTCTTAATCCTAACATAAAGCTAAAGAATGAGTTTGAACACTTTGTAAACAGCATTGTTTTTGCTGAAGAATTATCTGCTCCTGCAGAACATGGTGTATATATGATGGATATTATCGATCGCTTTTATGTATCTGCAAGTATGGGCGAACCTGTGTTTTTTAAAAATAAAGAGAAAAGAGTAAGAATAATAAACTAAGTTAAAAACCATGATTGAAAAAAGGAGAGAAGTAGGAATGAAGCTGGGATTTAATAGTGCTATTTTAGATGGTTGTACTTTTGAAGAAGTCATAGATTTTGCATCAGAAAACGGATTTGCATGTGTGGAATTATGTGCTTGGCCAAGGGGAAAAGCGGTCCGAAAATATGCTGGTGTAACACATATTGATGTGGAACATGTAGATGTTGACTATATCCGTAATTATCTGGAAGCTAAAAATGTGAAAATCTCTGCTATTTGCTACTATCCGAATCCTCTTGATAGGGATAAGGAAAAGAGCGAGTATTATATTGCTCATCTTAAAAAATGTTTAGAGGCTGCTAAACAACTCAATGTGAATCTCGTAAACACTTTTGTTGGCAGAAATCAGCATCTGTCTGTAGCTGAAAATCTTAAAATGGTAAGTGCTGTTTGGCAGCCTATTGTGGAATATGCGGAAAACTTAGGGGTGAAAATTGCCATTGAGAATTGCCCAATGCTTTTTACAAATGACGAATGGCCAGGGGGCCAAAACCTTATGACAACTCCAGCTATCTTTCGAAAAGTATTTGAGTTGATTCCAAGTAAAAATTTTGGGCTTAATTTTGATCCATCCCATTTTGTCTGGCAGCAAATGGACTATATTAAACCAGTGTATGAATTTAAAGATCGAATCTTTCATGTGCATTTTAAAGATGTGAAAATATATAAAGATCGTTTACATGATGTAGGAGTTATGGCTGCGCCCCTTGAATATCTATCTCCCAAATTACCTGGGCTTGGTGATGTTAATTGGGGTACTTATATATCTGCACTAACAGATATCGGCTATACAGGCAATGCCGTGATTGAAGTGGAGGATAAAGCATTTGAGGATTCATTAAAATCAAGAAAAGACTCTATTATCATTAGCAAAAATTATTTAAGTCAATATTTTGTGTAAGCAGATATCTGGCTGCTAAGTCTTAAACATGGGAAATTAAATTGTATAAAAAAATAGCAAGTGATATAGTATAGAAAATATTTACTAAAGCGCTTACAAATTTAAGCGAAACGGTTCATCCTAAAATTAGAGGGAGGTATAAAGCTGTGTTTGAACAATATTTAGTGTGTGAGGAAGGTTTTAGGAATGTAGAAGATAATGGTGAAATAATAGGTTTTGAGCTGAAAATCCGGATTCCCTACTACCGAGGTATTGCATTGTCTTTAATTAATCATATAGAACTAGAAGTTAACGGAACAGCCTTTTTACAGGAAGATATGGTGTTCACCGTTAATTCCGGCAGTTTCCCTTATAAAGAATTAGCAACCGTTATAAATAATCGTTGGGAATTTGGCGAAAAAGCAACACTATTTGTTCGAAAACAAGGCGGATTAAACCCAGGAGAGCATCAGGTTCGCGTATTTGTTAGTTTGCGAATCTCCTATCTACCATGGCCAAATATAGGAGAAAATCAAAAGATACTGACACTGGAAGAGAATATTAGTTAATTATTTAATGACGGGGGTGGGAAAAATGACACAGAAAGCGAATATTAAAAGAGGGGTATCACTATATAGTTATCAGGAAGAGTTTTATACAGGAAAATTAAATCTCGAACAGTGTATTGCTGAAGTTGCCAAAACTGGTGCAAAAGGGATTGAACTTTTACCAGAGCAAATGCTTTTTGGATACCCGAAAGCATCCGATGAATTTGTTGAGCAATGGTTTGGCTGGATGGAACAATATGGTGTAGAGCCTGTTGCGTATGATGCCTTTTTAGATAATAAATTGTATGCGAATCGACTTTTAACATTGGAAGAAAATGTAGATATGATGGTAAGAGATTTAAAGCTTGCAAAGAAACTAGGATTTAAGATTCTCAGAACTTTAGTATCAACACCTCTAGAAGTTGTACAGGCAAGTATTCCTTATGCCGAAGAGTACGGAGTAAAAATTGCGTTGGAAGTACATTCTCCTTTTACGTTCGGAACTCCTTGGTTTGAGGAAAGAATGGAATATATCATTAGCAGTGGTACCCAGTGGTTTGGAATAATGCCGGATTTAGGGATTTTTGTTAAACGTATACCACCAGTTATGGAACAAAGATATATTCGTGACGGTGGCACACCGGAGATAATCCAATTTATAAGTGAAAACTATGCTAACGGTGTGGAAAAAGATAAAACATTAGAAATTGTTGCTAGTATGGAAAATTCCAATAAAGTGGACCTGGCTTATGCTGAATTGGCAAAGCATTTAATATACACAGATCCGCATATTTTGAAGAATTATATACCGTATATCATGCATGTCCATGGTAAATTTTATGATGTGACAGAGGATTATCAAGAGCCTAGTATCCCGTATAAGGAGATTATTGACATATTAGCGGAGGCTGGTTACGAAGGATATATTAATAGTGAATATGAAGGGAATCGGCATATACAAGATTTTATGGAGGTCGATAGTATTAAAAAGGTAAGTTATCATCAAACCTTATTAAGTAATTTATTAGATAAATAGTAAGTTTGGGCCTGTGTTTAGTAAGTACAGGTCCTCCCCTTTTTTTAACAAGATTATAGCGGCAGTTTTTAAGAAAAAATAGAATAACTATGGAGGCTAAAGGATGTTTAATACACAAACTGTCCAAACTTCAATAGATTCAAAAATTATAGCTATTTCCGTCATGCATGGCAATAGTACCCTTGATCACGTCCATAAGGATATAGAAATAATCTATGTCATAAAGGGAAATTTACAGGTAAAAGCGAACAATAAAACGACCGAACTGAATAAATCTGATTTTCTACTTGTTAATTCAAACGAGCTGCATTCTTTTCATTCTGATTCTGATAACTTATTTATCGTTTTTCATTTGAATTATTTGCAAACTTGCTCTCTTCTTGGTCAGGAAAATCCATTATTTCAATGTAATTCAATAGAACAGATAGCTTTATCACATCAAAAACTGCGAAGCAGCCTAGATGAGCTGTTGGCTGTTTATTTAAATCAACGCAATTCCTCGATGGTATTTTTTTTAGAGAAAGTGTTTAACGTAATTTCTATCCTTCAGCTAGAGTATTTAAAGGATAGCAGGCCGCTTGAAAAAAGAAGTTATACAACAGAAAATGGTCAAAATGAAAGATTAGTAGAAATACTTGAATATATTGAGAATAACTTTAGAGAGCCATTGTCCCTTGAAGAGGTTGCAAGTATTCAATATATAACAGTGCCGTATTTATCGAAGTTCTTTAAAAAGCAAACAGGAAAAACCTTCTCCGAATATGTAAACAAAGTTAGAGTAGCACATGCAGTTAATGAGTTAATATACACAAATAAATCGATTACCCGAATTGCATTAGACAATGGTTTCCCTAATTTAGCAGCTTTTAATAGAGTCTTTAATGAAAGATTTCAGGTGAAACCAATAGAATATAGAAAACAGCATATAGAACCAAAGGAACAACATGAAATCTTAAAAGAAGATAAAACAGCTGAAAAAAAAGAGGCTTTTAGAGCATTACGTACATATTTAGAAGATGTAATTACAGCAGACGATTCAACCAAGAAGATTTCTGAAGAAAAGGATATTATAGTTAAATTAGGCAAGATGGATGCTTTTACAAAATATTGGAACAAAACAATTAATATAGGATATGCAACCGATATATTAAGCTCAGATATGCAGGAACAAATCACTTTTATGCAAAACGAAATAGGATTTACTTATGCGAGGTTTTGGGGATTATTTAGTGATGAAATGCATGTGGAAGACTATTCTAAAGATAATTCCACTTACAACTTTACAAATATAAATAAGTTATTGGATTTTTTAATAAAAAATAGATTAAAACCGTTTATTGAACTTGGACCCAAGCCGAAAATAGTGTCCAAGTCTTTTGAGCATACCATCACCTTTCAAACAAACAGTAAAAGATCACTTGAAGAATGGAAGAAATTATTAAGAGCGTTTTTATTACATTGTATTGAACGATATAGTATTGAAGAAGTGGAAACATGGTACTTTGAAATTTGGAGCAATGAAATTGATCCTATACATAATTTAAAGAATCCTAGTAATAATTTTGTTAAAAACATCCGGCATGACCCGGGGCAGTTTGAGGGATATTTTAATATTTTCAGCTGCTTAAAACAGACGGTAAATGAAATTGTTTCATCTGCTAAAGTTGGTGGATGTGGATTGCCTATGGATTTAGAAAGGGAAAAATTAGATAAGTTCTTTCGACAGTGGAAATTGAACGGAGTAATGCCGGATTTTTTGTCGATCTATTTGTACTCCATTGAAGTGGATTCAGATAGAAATGTTCCTAAAAAGAATATGCTCTCTACCAATCCTGATTATATGAAGATGAAGCTTAAGCAGGTAAGAGAATCTATGCTGAACGCTGGTTTTGACAATATGGAGCTTAATGTAACAGAGTGGAATATTTCCATATCTAACAGAGATTATCTTAATGACAGCTGCTTTAAAGCGGCATATATAGTGAAGAATATTGTAGATAATATTAAACAAAATGTTAATATGATGGGCTATTGGATGTTTTCCGATATTTTTAGTGATTTTAGAGATGCTAAAAATCTTCTCCATGGAGGAGCAGGGCTCGTTACGAAAAATGGAATCAGAAAACCTGGTTATCATGCCTTTGTATTATTAAAACATTTAGGGGAAATCCTTGTTGCCAAGGGACCGAACTATATTATCACCAAAAAATCAGGGGATAGATATCAAATCATCTGCTTTAATTATAAACACTTTGACTATTCCTATTATTTACATCCAGAAGGAAGCACGGATATAAAGGAACAATATGATATTTTTGAAAATAATGACAAGCTTACTATTTCATTGGAGATACAAGGTGTCACCAAGGGTGAATACAGAATGAAAGAACAAATCCTAAACAGAGAACAAGGCAGTGTGCTTGATGAGTGGTTAAATTTTGGTTCTGTTTATGATATGAAGCCAGACGAGGTTGGATATTTAAAGCGCAGATGTGTACCTTCCATGAAAGTTGATCATATTTATGTCGAAAACAATGCAATCAAAATAACTGCAGAGCTCAAGCCGCATGAAATCAGATTGTATGAATTGAATTTATTATATCGAGAATGAGCAGATGCCAAAAAAGAGGATGAAAAATGATCATTATTTTTCATCCTCTTTTTTTATTGGTTCTTAAAGATAGGAGCAAGCTGTGTAAAAAACCTTTGCCTGAAAAATAGTTATAAACATAAGAGGTTAAAAATGTCACCGTAACTTTTAACCTCTTATGTTTTACATTTGAAACAGAGCCTAGAAAAAGTCCAAAATTTGCGTTTGAGATGTTAAGAATTGAAAAGGAATATGCTGAAATAAAAGGTAAAATTATCTTTGTAAGCGGAACCAATATACCTGAAAAATAAAGGAGACTTAAAATGAGTAAACTTCGAATCGGAATTATCGGTTGTGGCGGAATAGCTAATCAAAAACATTTTCCAGCATTATCGCAATTTAAAGAGATATGTGAGATGGTAGCTTTTTGTGATATTCATATCGAACGTGCAGAAAAAGCAGCTGCGGAATTTGGATCAACCGATGCAAAGGTTTATGAGAATTATCTGGAACTATTAAAAGATGAATCTATTGATATTGTACACGTTTTAACACCTAATGTTATGCACAGTCCGATTACTGTTGCAGCATTTGAGGCAGGAAAACATGTTATGTGTGAAAAGCCGATGGCTCATAATACAGAGGCTGCTGCGAAAATGATGGAGGCTTGGAAAAAGTCTGGGAAGAAGTTCACCGTAGCCTATCAAAACCGATTTCGAGAGGAAGTACAAGCTTTATATAAATCCTGTGAAAAAGAAGAGCTTGGAGATATCTATTTTGCAAAAGCACATGCTGTCCGCCGTCGTGCTGTTCCAACTTGGGGAGTGTTTCCTGATAAATCACAACAAGGCGGTGGGCCACTAATTGATATTGGTACACATGCTCTAGATATTACTTTATGGCTGATGAATAATTATAAGCCGGTTTCTGTTTCAGGCTCTGTATTTAATAAGCTTGGCAGCTTAGCAGAAGCTACAGAAGGAAATTTATTTGGTCCGTGGGATCCTGAAACATTTGAAGTAGAAGACTCAGCATTTGGATATATCAAAATGGACAACGGAGCCACTATTTTCCTTGAATCCTCCTGGGCACTAAACATATTAAACGCAAAAGAAGCGGCAACTACTCTTTGTGGCACAAAAGGAGGAGCAGAAATCATTTCGGGCATGGGTTATAAGGATAAAGAATTAGTTTATAACACAACACATAATGGACGATTAGTGGAAGAGCGAAGATCACCGGTTGGAAACATTGCCTATTTCGATGGCAGCAATAACTCACCAGAAGTGCTCGAAGCAAAGCAATGGCTAGAGGCTGTCCGAGAAGATAAAGAACCCCTTGTTAAACCAGAGGAAGCGTTTGTCGTAACGAAAATTTTAGACGCTATTTACCAATCAGCAGAAACAGGGAAAGAAATTATTTTTGAAAAGGAGTAACAAAATGACGTTCATAATGAAATTGCCTTTTGTTGATACTGTCGTAGATAATAGTTTAATTAACACAACAATAAATGGAAAAAAGATTGGCTATGAATTTCAAATAAGATTAAGCTATTATCGCGGTCATTACTTATCTTGCATTGAAGAGTTATCAATTGCTGTAAACGATAAAATAATTGATTCCAATGATATTAATTTCTGTCTTAATGGAAAGGAATTCACAATAGGTCAATTGCCTAATTTAGTTTCAGAATTTTGGAATGTAGATAAGCCAGCTACTATTAAAGTTTATTCTCCAGGAGGAATAAAAGAGGGGGATTATAAGATTGATGTAACCCTCTTGCTTCGAAATGCATATATGTATGTTCCTGGAAATACAGAAAACCACAATTACGCAGTATTAGATTCTTGCGGCAGCAAGACGCTGACACTAAATACGAGGGAAGGGAGAACTAAATTAGATGTCTGAGATAAAATTAGGAGTTTCCCTATTTAGTTTTTCAACAGATTTTGTAAAAGGCAAGCTATCATTAGAAGATTGTATCCGTTCAGCGGCAGAAATAGGGGCGGAAGGCTTTGAGCTAGTTGGGGCAACCATGCTGCCTTCTTACCCATATGCAAGTGAAAAAGTCGTGAATGAAATGAAAAGCATGACCGATCATTATGGAATTGATTTTGTCTCTTACGGAGCTAGTGCTGATCGAGGTGTCATAACTGGAAGAGATTTAACAGATGATGAATTAGTGCAGTCGACAATTTTAGATATAAAAACAGCAAGCAAATTGGGATGTAAATTAATGAGGGTACAACCACACTTATCACCAGCGGCAGTTTCGAAATTAATTCCTTATGCTGAGAATTACGGAGTGCAAATAGGTGTTGAGATTCATAATCCGCAAACACCATCTTCTCCAAAGGTTCAGGAGTATGTGGAAATATTTGAGCAAACAGGATCCAAATATATTGGCTTTGTTCCAGACTTCGGCTGTTTTGCAACAAAGCCAAATAAAGTTTACTGGGATGAAGCATTAGAAAAAGGGGCGCCATTAGAGCTGTTAGAAATGGCTGCTAATCTTCGCTATGACGGCATCCCACAAAATGAAGCTAGACAACGTTTAATCAATGCTGGAGCGAATGAGGCGGTAATGGGAGCTTTTCAGGGAATGTATGGCTTTGTAACGTTTACCCGCGAACCTGATTTAACAGGACTAGCGAAAATAATGCCACATGTCTTATATTTTCATGGGAAGTTTCATTATATGTATGATCATTTAGAAGAAGCGAGTATTCCGTATGAAGATATATTGCCAGTTATCAAGCATTCTAAATTTACAGGCTATATTATGTCAGAATATGAAGCATCAGAAAATGCTGTTGAAATGACAAAACGCCACTTACAAATGGAACGTAAAATATTACAAAATCTACAAACAGTATAATATTGATTGCTCGGTAAACTCCCATACTAAAAGTATGGGCTTTTTTTTGCTGACAAAACGTTAGGTAAAAGCAGTATGCAATTTTTAACCCATTGTAAAAACAGATATTTATTAGATTAAATATCATGTGCTAACAGTGTAAAAAAAGGATATCTGCAGGAGAGTGATGTATATACAATATGATTAAGTAAGCGCTTAACTTATTGTAAATACAAGGCAGAGAGGAAGAGATTATAATAGTGAACTGATTTGGAAGATTTATATAATATAAGGGGGTAAGTATAAATGAGCAAAGGCTTGGATGGTAATGCTGTTACAGAGAGTATAAGTTCACAGAGCATAATCGTGAAGGATAAGGAAAGACTGTCTTTCTCAACCAAAATTAGCTATGGTTTAGGAGATTTTGCAAGTCAGCTATTTTGGAGCTTCAGCGGTTCCTATCTTACGATTTTTTATACGGACGTAGTTGGGTTTACACCAGCAATTGTTGCGATGATTATGTTAGTTGCTCGAATCTTAGATGGAGTTAAAGATCCGATGATTGGTGTTTTAGCAGATCGTACAAAATCAAAATATGGCAGATTCAGACCATATATATTATATGGGACACCATTTCTCGCTTTATTCAGTGTACTTGCCTTCACAGCTCCTGGTTTTGGCGGAAATACGGAAGCTAAAATTGCCTGGGCTTTGTTTACGTATATCGGTTTAGGGCTGTTATATACAGTTGTTAATTTACCTTATGGATCTTTAGCTGCAGTAATGTCAAAAGATTCTGGTGAACGCACAGCATTAAGCTCCTTCAGGATGCTTTTCACAAACCTAGGCAGTGTGTTGCTTGCCGTTATCTCTATGCCATTAATCTTGTTTTTTAGTGGAGGCACAGGAGAGCAAATAACGGCAAAAGGATATACCATGACAGCGCTTGTTCTCTCAGTAATTGCTATCCCGCTGTTTTATATGGTTTTTTTCAAATGTAAGGAAGTGGTTCAGCCGATAAATAAAAATAAAATATCTATTAAAGATTCCCTTGCAGCTATTGTTACGAGTAAATCCTTAATATGTATATTCTTTATATTGTTAGTTTCCTTAACCGCCTTTTTTGGCAGAATGGGAGTGCAGATTTATTACTACCTATATGTTATAAAAAGGATGGATTTAATTGCGCTATTCATGCCTTTACCAGCCATAGGCGCAGCTATCGGGATTATCGTATTTGCAAGATTTGCTAAAAACATTGGCAAAAAAAATATGTTATACATCTCTTACAGTTTAGCATCTCTTTCACTTCTTCTTTTATATTTTGTAGATTTTAATAATATACCGTTACTATTAATAGGGACATTCATTTTTGGACTAACGCAATTCGGTATTCCACTTGTAATTGCGATGGTGCCTGATGCGATTGATGAAATGGAGGATAAAAAAGGGGTGCGTGCAGATGGTACCGCTTACGCTGCAACGAGTATTGCTACGAAATTTGCCAGCGCTATTGGCGGTGCAGCAACTGTTTCGTTACTAGGATTTTTTGGGTATGTTGCCAATGCAGAACAAACCGCAGAAGCGATGAACGGCATCAATCTAGTAGTTAATATTGCTCCAGCCATCTTGTTCTTGTTAGCTATTATTCCAGTTAAATTGTATGGCTTAACAGAAGAAAAGGCAGCGAAAATTAGAGAAAGCTTAGATGAAAAACATCTCAATAAAGACAATAAATAAAATGTAAGGGTTATCATAACACGCAGTTCTTTTTGAACCTTCTTTTAGCAAGCAAAGGGGATAAATAAATGCGTGTTTTTTTATGTCTTTGTACGAGAGATTAAAAAATGACCATAAATTTTTAATCTAAATAAGGGAGCAGTAAAGGAAGGATAAAAATTTAATACTTTGTGAAAAAGGATGAGAAAGTCCTTTTAAAAGATAATCGCTAAAATGAAAGAGAGTTGTAAATTATATGTAATCAGAAATGAGGGCACAAGATGAACGAATCAACCACTATAACGATACACAACAGAAAAATATTAATGACCTTATTATTAGTCGGTACTTTTATTGCAGTCTTAAATCAAACATTATTAATTACAGCATTGCCGCAAATTATGGAGGAGTTTCATACAGATGCCAATAATGCACAATGGCTTATCACATCCTTTATGCTAACAAATGGAATTGTCGTTCCTATCTCAGCATTTTTAATTGCCAGGTTTACAACAAGGCAATTATTCTTTTCTGCTGTAATCATTTTTTTAATAGGCACTATATTAGGAGCTTTGTCCTTTTCCTTTTCGATGCTGCTAATGGCAAGATTTATTCAAGCTATCGGTGCGGGCATTATGATGCCGTTAGTCTCCAATATCATCTTAACAATAACTCCAAAAGAGAAGCGGGGAAGTGCCATGGGCTTGCTTGTTCTAGTAATCTGTTTTGCCCCTGCAATCGGTCCCTCCTTAGCTGGAGGAGTTGTAGATGTTTTATCATGGCGCTATCTGTTTTACGGTACTCTCCCAATGCTTTTAATAGTGTTAATTTTTTCGCTTGTAACACTAAAGAATGTGACAGAAACAAATAAAGATGAGCGTATTGATAGTCTTTCCATTATATTATCAAGCCTTGCTTTCGGAGGAATTCTATATGGACTCAGTCTTGCAGGATCGTTAGGCTGGGGAAGCCTGATTACTTATGCATGGGTCAGTATCGGAATTGTTGCACTAATATTGTTAGTGAAAAGACAATTAAAGCTTGCTCAGCCAATGCTTGAATTTAGAGTATTTAAATACAAAACATTTACAGTTTCTAGCATACTGATTGCGATTGCATTTGGAACAATGTTTGGTACAGAAACTATTGTCCCGTTATATACGCAAAATGTGGAGGGAGTTTCTGCCCTTACTTCAGGACTTATTTTGCTGCCAGGTGCGGCATTAATGGGGCTGATATCACCATTTGTTGGACGAATCACTGATAAAGTTGGGGTGAAATTGCTTGTCGTTCTTGGATTCGGGGTTATTACACTATCTACAATCCCTTTAAGTATCTTAAATATAGAAAAGTCAATTCTGCTCCTTGTTATCTTATATACGATAAGAATGGTTGGGATTGGTATGCTGATGACGCCAGTTCAAACTGGTGCTATGAATATATTGCCTCAACACCTATTCAGACATGGGGTAGCTGTGTATAGTACCTTGACCTCGATAGCAGGTTCTGTTGGAATATCGATATTAGTCTCTTTTTACACAAGCCTTGACAACCATTTAAGTTCGGAACAAATGGCGTTAGGAATAACTTTTTTTGTTATTACAGTAGTTAGCGGGTTAGGATTTCTGTTATCACTTAAGCTGCCAAAAGATAAATCAGCAGCGAAGGTCAAGGAAGTATCTGTTAATTCTTAATAGCATAGATAAACAAGCGGACCATAATAATACAGAAGTGTTTAAGAAAAGCGTAGTTTACTTAAGACTATGCTTTTTTTGTTGCTGATAAATACGATAACTTTCCGATGCGTTCTCTCATTTTTTTAGTTAATACCGTATAAAACACGTGATATACTTAATGGAAAGCGGCGGAAGGGGGCAATTAAACCAATTTGCAACGATGCTAATATAAGGAAACCTATAAAAGGATCAATCTACATAGGATGAATTAGCACTCTATTTTTAGAGTGAATGAGCTAAAGGAAAGGCTTCATTGATAAGCCGGGAATGTCTGCTTTTTGTTAACACATACTCACCGTCAGGGGGGAAACCAATGGCATTAGAACGAGGCCGATTGCTTATTGTTGATGATGAAATTCTGATAAGGCAGGGGATTAAGCATTACGTCAATTGGGAACAAGAAGGCTTTGAAATTGTCGGCGAGGCAGCGCATGGGCAGGAAGCTCTTGATTTAATAGAGGTTGTAAAGCCGGATTTTATCATTACTGATATTGTTATGCCAATAATGGATGGAGAAGAATTAACGAGAATTGTGAAGGAGAAATATCCTCATATTGAAGTGGTAGTGTTAAGCAGCTTTGGCGATTTTGATTATGTGCGCTCAACTTTTCAAAATGGGGTTCTAGATTATATTCTAAAGCCAAAGCTAGATGCAGAAAGTTTGTTAGCTGTGTTGAGAAAGATGAAAAAAAGGCTGCCTGCTCGCAAAATAGATGAAGAGGAGGCTTTGAATACCTTTGTTGCGAATGCTGTCCGAAAAATGCTGTCAGGCTATGAAGTGGAACATTCTCTTAAACTAACAGATCGCTTTTTGCATAGGAAGTATTGTCTCGTTTCAGTTGAGCAGAGAGACGGAACAGGAGAACTGTCTTCTGCTGTTAAAACATGGATTAACAGTGGTTTAAGCGAACAAGGCTATATCTGCTTTATTACAGACAAAATCCTTCTTATTAACGGGGACAATTTTAAAGCACTGCACTCTTTTTTGGAAAACACAGTGGCCATAAAATACAATCTTCAATTGATAGTAAGTGGAGAATTTGAGGATTTTATGCAAATAGGAAAGATATATAAAGAAGAAATTCTAAAATTAATAAAATGCAGCTTTTACTTTCCAGATATTCCGGTTCTCACTGTACAACATTTGCATATCACTGTGACAGAGCTGGAGAAATTTCATTTAGACTGGTTTATTAATGAATTTAAATGTAAACGCTTTGATTCTGCTTTTGCTTATTTGGAGGATCATGTTGCAGCTATTTCTTCTATGTATACATTGGATGTGTATGAGTATAAGTCTTTTTTTAGCAATATTATTTTTAATATCACCATCCTGCTTGGCAATATGGAATATGAGATTCATAGCTTGGAACAGTCGAAATATGTTTACTTGAAAGGAATAGAAGAGGCAAATAGTGCAGAAGAAGTTGTTAAAAAGCTGGAGTGTTTTTTGCGTGATACAAAAACGGTAATTAATACAGTAAAAACGAAGCCGGAAAATGTCAATATCAAAAACATCATTGCATATATGAATGAGCATTATCGTGAGCCTTTGACACTTACTAATGTAGCGCAGCATTTTCATTTTAATCCATCCTATTTATCCAGCTATTTTTCAACACATATGAAAGAAGGCTTCAGCGAGTACCTTAACAGAGTTAGAATAGAAGAGGCATCTAAGCTTCTTGTTGCAGGCACTGCACCAATTTCAGAAATCAGCGGAATTGTCGGCTATTCAGACCACAGCTATTTCTGTAAAGTTTTCAAGAAGATGACAGGATTATCACCGAGCCAGTTCAGGCGCAGGCAATGGGTGGAAAAGAGTTGAGCATACTATGAAGCTAATTCCTGAACGTTTTAGACACAGCAATTTATTTATTACGATGTCCTTGATTACTGTAATGATTATCATCATCGTATCCATCACCATCACATGGACAACAATTCGCATGAGTGAACAATTCTTTTTCGATAAATTCAGTATTACGAATGCGAAGGTGATGAATCAAGTGAAAGAAAGTTACGAGAAATATCATTATTCAGTCGTTCTTGCAACTAACAGCATACAGCAAAGCATTGCCATAAAGGACATATTGACAGAAAAAAGGGAAACAAATGCAGTACAGTTTCAGTCCATCTATCAGATGAGCCAATTAATTAAACGGGTTGAACCTAATATGGCAGCATATGAGGTTGGCATTATTGTAGTTGGTGCAAATGGTCTGAGCTATGCGACAAACGACAGAACGTTTTGGCCAATTACTGATACAGAGTTAAAGGAAAGCAGTTTAGCGGAGAAAACGGCTGAAAACCCGAACAGATTAATCTATCAATATGACAAGCGGCTAAATGATGATGAGAGCGGCAGCTATATTGTTGCTTCACGGGCACTTGTGAATAGGTCTGGATATACTTACGGAGCGGCTTATATATCTATACGAGAAAACGAATTTCGGAAATTTTACTCTAGTTATACAAGTCCAGGCAATGATGTTTTTTTAGTTGATAAAGAAGGCGTCATTGTCTCAAGCAGCTTGTCAGAAAAAGTCGGCAGCACCTCTAAAGAGCTAAAAGAGTATGCTTCAGAGCTTGGCAATAGTGATCATGATGATTATCTGATAGGGGAGTTTATGGGTAAGGAGCAAATAATGATGATGGAATATGTACCAGCCTTTGATATGTACATGTTCAATATCATTGATAAGCATACAGCTTTTGGTGATTTAATTGATAAGAAAAAAATTATGCTTATTTCATTA
Source organism: Niallia sp. MER 6 (assembly GCF_023714395.1). NCBI lineage: Bacteria > Bacillati > Bacillota > Bacilli > Caryophanales > Bacillaceae > Niallia > Niallia sp. MER 6. The sequence goes on from NZ_JAMAUK010000005.1 coordinate 154,727, forward strand.
AGCATTGTTATCGCAGCGCTGTTTATCGTTCTCCTTGTTTCAAGAAGGCTGACGAATTCTTTGTCTAGTCTTGTCAAACAAATTGAGAGTGCATCAGATTATGACTTTGATGAATATGTTGCTGTTTCAGGAACATATGAAACTCGAAAGATTGGTATTGCCTTTAATTCCATGCTTGATGAATTACATGAGTATGTCGATCAGCTCGTACTGTCACAGAAACAACGGCGGAATGCTGAGCTTGCTGCCTTACAGCAGCAAATTAATCCCCACTTTTTGTACAATACACTCGCATCCATTAAATTTATTGCAAGTAAAGGCAATATTGCCGAAACAGAAGCAATGATTAATTCGCTCATATCCTTATTGCAAAATACAATTGGTGATGTAAATGAGACGATTACCGTAGATCAGGAAATAAATAATTTGCGCAATTATGTGCTTATTAATCAGAAGCGCTATGGCGATTCCGTTAAGGTGAATTATTTTGTTGCACCGAACTGTCACGACATTCTGATCCCAAAGCTAATTTTGCAGCCGTTTATGGAAAATTCCTTTTTTCATGGCTTTATCCATAAACCGCAAGGGTATATTCATGTTCTTGTATGGCATGAGGGCGACTGTTTGATTTGTGAAATTGTTGATAATGGGGATGGGATGGTAATAGCTGATGAGCATCTTCCGCAAACAAAACGGAAGCAGCAGTTTTCTGGCATTGGCATAAGAAATGTGCATGAGCGGATTCAGCTCATCTATGGCGAATCATACGGCGTGGAAATTTCCAGTGAGGTTGGCGAAGGAACAAAGGTACGAATCACCCTTCCTGTTCAAAGAAAATAATAAAATCTAAAAAAAGTCCTATTTGAACATTGGAAGCGGATTCATTTTTGTGAAAATACTACAAAAACACAAAAATATCTTCCTAACGATGCACCCCAATAGGATGATAACATAATAGTTGTAAGTGATAACGCTTACAAATAATATTCATACTTGGGGGGAAATCGATGAAAAAGATTCTTGCACTAATACTAGCCAGCGTTCTACTTTTGGCAGCCTGTTCATCTGGCTCCAATACAGAGAATGCTTCAGGAGACTCTAAGGATACAAATAAAATTACGGTATGGGCTTGGGATCCTAACTTCAACATTAAGGCGATGAACTTGGCAGTAGATTCCTATGCCGCTGAAAATGCTGACCTTGATATTGAAGTAATTGAAAACGCTCAAGATGATATCATTCAAAAGCTTAATACGTCTTTAAGCTCAGGAACGACGAAGGGGCTGCCAAATATAGTCCTAATTGAGGATTATCGTGCACAAAGCTTTCTTCAAGCATATCCAGACATGTTCTATGAGTTGAGTGATTCTTTTAAGCAAGAGGATTTCGCTCAATATAAAATTGCACCTACAAGTGTAGACGGCAAAAACTATGGTCTCCCATTTGATACAGGGGTAGCAGGTTTGTATGTCAGAACAGATTATTTAGAGCAAGCTGGCTATACAGTGGATGACTTAAAGGATATTGATTGGAATGAGTATATTGAAATCGGCAAAAAGGTGAAGGAAGCAACAGGCAAAAACATGCTTACACAAGACCCTAATGATCTTGGTTTGATTCGTATGATGATTCAGTCTGCTGGATCATGGTATACAAAGGAAGATGGTGTGACGCCTGACTTATCGGGAAATACAGCTTTAAAGACAGCGTTTGAAACATATAAAGCACTATTGGATGCAGATATTGTTTCACCTGTTTCGGACTGGAGTCAATTTTTAGCAGGTTTCAATAGCGGTGAAGTAGCCACAGTTCCATCAGGAAACTGGATTACTCCATCTGTTAAAGCAGAAAGCTCTCAAGCTGGTAAATGGGCAGTTGTTTCTATGCCGCGCTTGCCAGATGTGGAAAGCTCCATTAATGCTACTAACTTAGGCGGAAGTTCTTGGTATGTTCTAAATGTTCCTGGAAAAGAAAAAGCAGCTGAATTCCTAGCGAAAACGTTTGGCTCTAATGTTGATTTTTACCAAACATTGAATAAAGAAGTAGGTGCTATCGGCACTTATTCTCCAGCAGTGGAAGATGAAGCATATCAAGAAGCAGATGATTTCTTTAATGGTCAGCAAGTCATCGCGGATTTTGCGAACTGGACAGAACAAATCCCGCAAATTAACTATGGACTGCACACATATGCCATTGAAGATCTGCTTGTCGTAGAGGCTCAAAACTACTTAAAAGGTAAAGCTCTTGATACTGCCCTAGAGGATGCCCAAAAGCAGGCAGAGGCGCAGATTAAATAATCGAGTAAACTTTAGAGCCTTGGATTTTCTTACTAAATACCAAGGCTCTCTTTTATTACAGAATGCAAGGAGTGTTGAGTTGTGATTCCAGCTAGAACGAATCAGGATCTTCAGACAGCAAGAACTTCCAGAAGCCTGCGCACAAAAAATAATGCGATCGGTTGGTCTTTTATAACTATTGCCGCGGCCATGATTTGTTTATTTTATTTTTATCCAATGGTGCAAGCTTTTATCTTGTCCCTTCAATCAGGAACAGGCACTAACCTGACCTTTGTCGGTTTTGATAATTATGTCCGGTTATTTAAGGACCCGACTTTTCTGACAACAGTGAAAAACACGGTTATCTATCTCATTATCCAAGTTCCAGTAATGATACTGCTGGCATTATTTATCTCCGTTCTGTTAAATGATAAGACGTTAAAGTTTAAAGGTGTATTCCGGACGGCTATCTTTTTGCCATGTGTAACTTCATTGGTAGCTTACTCGGTTATTTTTAAATATTTATTCGGTAATGATGGCATTATCAATATGTTCTTATTAAAGGTTTCCATTATCTCCGAGCCCATTCAGTGGCTGACAGATCCTTTTTGGGCCAAAATCGCCATTATTGCAGCAATCACTTGGCGCTGGACTGGCTATAACATGATTTTCTATTTATCTGCATTACAAAATGTCGACCAGTCTATTTATGAAGCAGCTAAAATGGACGGTGCATCTAGCATTCAAACCTTTTTTAAGATTACAATTCCAATGCTGAAGCCGATCATTTTATTTACATCGATTACTTCTACAATTGGCACACTCCAACTGTTTGATGAAGTTATGAATATAACCCAGGGAGGGCCAGGGAACGCCACGATGACGATATCCCAGTACATTTATAATCTCTCCTTTAAATACACCCCAGACTTTGGGTATGCGGCAACGGTTTCTTATGCCATTGTTATTATGATTGTTATTTTCTCTATCATCCAGTTTAAAGTGGCAGGTGACAAAAATGATTAAGAAAGTATTTAGTTACAGTTTTTTAACGATTGTTTCAATCGTTTCGATTTTCCCTTTTTTATGGATGATTGTCAGTGCAACGAATAAATCAGTTGATGTTACAAAGGGGCGTCTATTGCCAGGTGGGCATTTTGTTGAAAATTTCAAAAACCTGCTTGAAACAGTAGAGATCATTCCAGCGTTGATAAATTCCGCGAAAATATCAATCATTACTACTGTTTTATCACTGCTGATTGCATCACTGGCAGGCTATGGCTTTGAAGTTTACAAAAGCAAAGCGAAAGACATGGTTTTTAACATTCTTCTACTGTCGATGATGATACCGTTTGCAGCGTTAATGGTGCCTTTGTTCAGAATGTTTGGCATGATTTCACAATCTGCGCCATATATAGGTATTGACACGATTGCAGCTGTTATTTTGCCGACAGTTACAACTGCATTTTTAATTTTCTTCTTTCGTCAGAGCACAAAGATGTTTCCAAAAGATATTTTGGAAGCAGGCAGAATTGATGGTTTGACAGAGCTAGGCTGTTTTTTCAGGATTTATGTACCGACAATGAAAACGACTTATGCAGCAGCAGCCATCATCACGTTTATGGCGAGCTGGAACAGCTATTTATGGCCATTGGTTGTGTTACAGTCTCCAGAAAACCAAACAGTGCCATTATTGATTTCTGTTCTTGGGTCGAGCTATTCTCCCGATTTCGGCGTAATTATGACTGCGATTGTTATCGCGACATTACCAGCAGCATTCATTTTCTTCATCATGCAGAAGCATTTCGTTGCCGGCATGATGGGATCAGTTAAATAGAAGCAAGGGGAGTGTAATCAATGACGAAAATTATTCCAACATTAGATTGGCTTGAAGATGTGAAGGTATTTGCTGTTAACCGTCTTTTGGCTCATTCAGACCATAATTATTATGAAACATTTGAAGAGGCAAATCTTCGAGTGCCGATGAAGCTCAGGCACAGTCTGAACGGAGATTGGAAATTCCATTATGCAGAAAATCCACACAGCAGGCCACAACAGTTTTATGAAAAAGATTTTGATTGTGAAGGCTGGGAATACATCACCGTTCCGGGTCATATACAGCTGCAAGGATATGGCACGCCTCAATATGTGAATACGATGTATCCGTGGGACGGCCACAATGATATCCGTCCCCCTGAAATTCCTTCCGATCATAATCCTGTAGGCAGTTATGTCAAATATTTTTCTGTTCCAGAAAATATGAAGGGGCGTGCTGTTAATGTGTCTTTTCAAGGGGTAGAATCAGCTTTCTACGTATGGCTGAATGGGGAATTTGTCGGCTATAGTGAAGACTCCTTCACACCTGCTGAATTTGAGCTCACGCCCTATTTGGCAGAAGGGGAAAACAAGCTTGCAGTTGAAGTGTATCAGCGCAGTACTGGCAGCTGGCTTGAAGATCAAGACTTTTGGAGGTTCTCTGGGATTTTTCGCGATGTCTATCTTTACACAGTGCCTACCACTCACATCACAGATCTTCATGTTCGTCCTGAACTGGATGAAACTTTTACAAAAGGTAAATTAACAGCAACCGTTAAGCTGACAGGAAAACCTGCGTCTAAACTAAGCGCAGAGCTTAGAGACAAAACGGGCAAAACAACAGCTGCAGCAATGGGGGTGGAAGAGGCAAGCAATTGGTCCTTAACAATCAATGTAGACCAGCCGTCCCTTTGGAGCGCAGAAAGTCCATATTTGTATACATTATTCATTAGTGTTTATGACGAATCTGGCAACCTGACAGAAGTGGTGCCACAAAGGCTCGGCTTCAGGCGATTTGAGCTATCAGATAAAATTATGCGCCTCAATGGTGAACGAATTGTGTTTAAAGGTGTGAACCGACATGAATTTAATCCAAGACAAGGCAGAGCAATTTCGAAAGAAGACATGCTGTGGGATATCAAAACATTAAAGCAGCATAACATCAACGCTGTTCGTACTTCTCACTATCCAAACCAAAGCTATTGGTATGAGCTCTGTGACGAATATGGTGTTTACGTTATTGATGAAATGAACTTGGAAACACATGGGTCATGGCAAAAAATGGGGGCTGTTGAGCCGTCGTGGAATATTCCTGGAAATAAACCGGAATGGCAAGATATTGTTATGGACAGAGCCATTTCAATGGTGGAGCGCGATAAAAATCATCCTTCCATCTTAATTTGGTCGTGCGGGAATGAATCCTATGCTGGTGAAGTTATCTTGAACGTTGCCAACTATTTCAGAGAGACAGACCCAAGCAGACTCGTCCATTATGAGGGAGTGTTTCACAACCGTGCTTATAATGATTCAAGTGATATGGAAAGCCGTATGTATGCAAAACCGGCTGTTATTGAAAAATACTTGTCTGAAAATCCAGAGAAGCCATATATAAGCTGTGAATATATGCATGCGATGGGAAATTCACTTGGAGGCATGTACAAATATACAGAGTTAGAACAAAAATATCCTATGTACCAAGGCGGATTCATCTGGGATTATATCGATCAGTCCCTTTATAAAAAAGACCGGTTTGGCAAGGAATACTTAGCATATGGCGGCGATTTTGACGACAGGCCGACAGATTACGGTTTTTGTACAAATGGAATTGTATATGCAAACCGCCAACTGTCACCCAAAATGCAGGAAGTTAAATATCTTTACCAAGACTATAAGCTCTTATTAGACGAAAATGGTGTCACGATAAGAAATGAGAGTCTCTTCACAAATACAGACAGCTATCAATTAGAATATAAGCTGTTTTTGGAAGGAAAGGAACTGTACAGAAAAAGTACTTTGGCAGGAGTTGAACCGCAAAGCTCTCAATATTTCAAGTTCGATCTGCCTGAAAATCTGGATGCAGCTTTAGGTGAATATAGTATTCAAGCATCACTTACACTGAAGGAAAATACCCTTTGGGCAGAAGCAGGCTTTGAGATTGCATTCGGACAGTATGTTTATGAAAAGGGCAGCAAACAATTTAGTCCGCCTGTTGGAGAACTGCGAACTGTCCATGGTGATGTTAATATTGGTGTTCATGGTAAAGATTTTTCTGTGCTATTTTCTAAAGCATCTGGCAGTCTCGTTTCTTTGAGCTATGCTGGCAGAGAAATGATCTCATCACCTCCTGCCCCACTGTTTTGGAGAGCGACAACAGACAATGACCGTGGGTTTTCACAAAGCTATCATTCGGGAATCTGGTATGCGGCAAGTCTTGCGCGTAGGTGTAAGGACATTCAAGTGAAGGAAAGCAACAGTCAAACAAGTGTTGCATTCACATATGAATTCTCTGTGCATCAAGACATCGAGGTAACAGTCACCTACACCGTTTATTCAGATGGAAGTGTGCATGTGAAGTCAGCGTATAAAGGAGCTGACAGTCTGCCTCAGCTGCCGATTTTTGCGCTTACGTTTAAGCTTCCAGCAGATTACAGAAAGCTTGAATGGTATGCTCTCGGACCAGAAGAGAACTATTCTGACAGGAACATGGGCGCAAAACTATGCCATTTTCAGCAAGAGGTGGAAGAGAGTCTATCAGGGTATGTTATGCCGCAAGAATCAGGAAATCGAACAGGTGTCAGACATGTATCTGCCACATCAAAAAATGGCCGTGGTATTTTAATATCTTCTGTAAATACACCACTTGAATGTAATATCTCGCCATATACTGCCTTTGAGCTTGAGAATGCGCAGCATGTTTATGAGCTGCCGCCTATCCATTATACAGTTGTGACTGTGGCGGGCAGGCAGATGGGCGTTGGCGGTGATGACAGCTGGGGTGCGCCGGTTCATGAGGAGCATTTAATTCATGCTAATGAAACGATAGAATTTGAATTCCTCATCCAGAGAAAGTAAATTAGTTAGAGCGGTTCCGCTTAAAAATTTTGTTACAATAGCCTTATTATCCTTAATGTTGGATGATAAGGCTTTATTTTGCTAAAATAATGAAGGTGATAATTTTTGCAAAATTCAAATGATACTTCCTGATTTCAATCAAACAGATTTTGCAGTTATAATAGTTACTATTTTAGTTATTGAAATAATTAACAAAGGATGTTAAACGTGATAAAACAAAACGATGATACAGTTCGAAATTTAATGGAGGAGATGTTTCATATTCAAGTTAAGTCCAATAACTTTATGCGGCTGCTAACCTTTGATGAGGACTTATCTGAAAATCTCGTGCTCCTCATGCTTCGCTTGAAACTGTTTGGATTTCTGAAAATCACGCAAATAGCAGAGGTTTTCCTACTGACACCAGGTGCTGCTACTAATATGTGTGATAAGCTGGAAAGAATGGGCTATGCGGAAAGAATTCGCTTGCAGGATGACAGGCGTATTGTCCGTGTTGCTTTAACGAAAAAAGGGGAAGACAGAGTCAACGCCATCTTTTCAAAATTTACAGATGAACAGCTCCTGAGTATTACCAACACACTGGCAGAGATTAATAAGCTCTTTAAACATATTGAGGATATAACTTAAACAGGTCGCAACGATCTGTTTTTTTCTTTGAATTAAATGGATATTTTATCGAATTTAGAATATATTATAATTATTAAATATTTTAGTTATTAAAATATTAAGGGTGGGGGGAGGATATACTATGTCCATAAAGAGACTTATTTTAGGAGGGGTATTAATAATGGCATTATTTTCAATAGCAGGAATTATGTCTACGAAATTTGAACAACGCATCAGTTTAAAAAAATCTAGTCATCTAATTCTACAATCAGATTTTTCCGATCTTAAAGTAGTTACCGACAAGCCTGATTTATCCCTTGAATTAAACGGAAAAAAATCATTGCTGTCTACACCGTCTGTTCAAGTAAAGGAGGAAGGTGATAAAGCCTATATATCTATAAATATATTAAATAAAGGCTGGAAGAAATACTTGCCTGGTCGAAAAATGAGAGCGAAGTTAACACTAAATATCCCTTCTGGAATGATAGATACATTAGAAATAACTAATCAGAACGGAAAGACAGAAATCGGTCAAATTACGGATTTAAGGCTACTTTCCATAAATTCCGAAGTAGGAAGTATTCAGTTAAGTAGTTTTCAAGGAGGAAAGCTTGCCATTAAATCAAACAATGGCAGTGTCTCTTTAGGGAAAGTAAGTGCCCAAGTAAATATTGATAACAAAGTAGGCGGAATAAAAAGTCTTGAGCTGCTGCGTGTTCAAGGAGAAAATTATCTAAAAGTCTCTAATGGCAATGTTCATATACAGCTCCCGAAAGAACTTTATACAACTAATACAGCCATACATGCCATCACTAAAAACGGAGCGATAACAGCAAATAACTCCCTTTTAACTGTGAAAAAAATTGGGCCGGGCAAAGAGTTGGTGAAAGAAGCCTCCAGTGCTAAAGACAAGTTGACCATATCCGTTTCTGTCGGCAATATCAACATAAAATAATGGTCAGTGATTCCGAAATATAACCATTCCAATACCCATTGGCACAATCATTAACAATCCGATAGTCAGTGTAGGGAAGGGAAGCTTTTCAGCAAAAATCGTACCCATTTCCCCTAAAAATCCTGCAGCAACAAAGGGAATTGCAGACCTTGTTTTATCTGCACCTTCCTTAGCATAAAACCAAGCATCCCAGACTGCATAAACATAAAATCCAGGATAAAAGAGCAGAACGTCAAATGAGGCTGTTTCTACTGCTTGCTGATGGTAACCGTTAAAATCAAGTGCGATAGCTTCATTAATTCTGCCAAGCATATTATCGAAATGCTCAAAAATAATAAAAATTACGCCCTTTAACAGCTCACGATTATAAATTTGGCCAAATCCTGGCATGATCATGGAAATCAATGCAGCAATAATTCTCATATAAATACCTCTTAAAGTTAACTTAATGTCAGTTTCTCCTGTTACTACTTAAGATATACAAAATATGTAAAATGAATTATCACCTTCTCTACAAGGATAAAAATATGAAAATTCAGGCAGCACCGTATATAATAGGATATAGAAACGAAAACATTTTTTATAGAGAGGAAGGAATGTCAATGGAGTACCGTCTTGAAAGAGATACAATCGGAGAAATTAAAGTGCCGGCAGAAAGTTACTGGGGAGCACAAACACAGCGAAGCAAAGAGAATTTTCCAATTGGAACAGAAAGAATGCCGATGGAGATTATTCACGCCTTTGCTATTTTAAAGAAAAGCGCTGCTATTGTAAACCAAGAACTAGGCTTATTAGCAAAAGAAAAAGCGGAAGCGATTGGCTACGGTGCTGACCAAATCTTAAATGGCAGTCTTGAAGAGCATTTTCCCCTTGTGGTTTGGCAAACGGGAAGCGGCACACAGTCCAACATGAATGTTAACGAAGTGATTGCTTTTGCAGGCAACAAATGGCTTGCTGAAAAAGGATTAGACATCAGGCTGCATCCGAATGATGATGTAAACAAATCGCAAAGCTCAAATGATACATATCCGACAGCACTTCATGTGGCTGCAGTTGTTCAGCTGGAAGATACGGTCTTGCCGGCGATAGCCAAACTAAAAGAGACTTTTAAGGAAAAAGCAGCTGCGTTTTCTGAAATTGTTAAAATTGGGCGAACTCATTTACAAGATGCGACCCCATTGACATTAGGGCAGGAAATCAGCGGCTGGCACCGCATGCTTGAAAAGTCCGAAAGCATGATAGCAGCGAGTTTGCCGTACTTGCGTGAGCTGGCAATTGGCGGCACAGCAGTCGGTACAGGCTTAAATGCCCATCCAGAGTTTTCTGAAAGAGTTTCCGAAAAAATCTCCTTATTCACAAACAAAGAGTTTTTATCAGCAAAAAATAAGTTTCATGCACTGACAAGCCATGATGAGATAACATTCGCACATGGAGCGTTAAAAGGATTGGCTGCAGACATGATGAAAATAGCGAATGATGTGCGCTGGCTTGCGAGTGGGCCTCGTTGCGGCATTGGAGAAATCATGATTCCAGAAAATGAACCAGGCAGCTCTATTATGCCAGGAAAAGTGAATCCAACCCAAAGTGAAGCCGTGACAATGGTAGCTGTTCAAGTTATGGGAAATGATGCTGCAATCGGCTTTGCGGCAAGTCAGGGGAATTTTGAACTGAACGTCTTTAAGCCAGTCATTGCCTATAACTTCCTTCAGTCCGCCCGCTTGCTTAGTGACAGCATTATTTCCTTTAATGATCGTTGTGCGGTTGGAATTGAGCCAAACCTAGAGAAAATCGACAGAAATTTAAATGAGTCCTTAATGCTTGTAACAGCCTTAAATCCGCATATCGGCTATGAAAATGCGGCAAAAATAGCGAAAAAAGCATACGCGGATAACTCCACTTTAAAGCAGGCAGCATTAGAACTAGAATTATTAACAGAAGAAGAGTTTGATAGCTATATCCAACCGAAAGAAATGACATATCCGAAATAAGCAATCTTTTTATAACTGCACCTTTTAATAAATGAGGTGCAGTTTTTAGTGCATTAAAAAGATAATATTTGTTAACTAAAAGAAAAAATAGTAGTATAGTCGTATGACAAAAGTAGTGTATAATAAATCTTCATAGATTAATAAATGAAATATAGGAACATGCTAAAACTTCAGGAGGTCATATCATTGCCTTTTCATCACATCTTAGACCATTTTCATACACAATATATGATCGTAATTCCTATCCTGTCTATCATAAGCTGTGCTTTAGGGCTGTGGATCAGCAAGAAAGTAAGGAAGAACGAAAATGAGAAAAATAGAAATGGAATTCTTATTTTTGGTGCATTGCTCTTAGGCTTTACTTTTTGGATAACCCTTTATCTCATTATGCAAATGGTGCCATTACCATATTCGCCTAGTAATTATCTGCTATATTTAATCAGCATCTATTTGTTTTGTTTTATCGGTTCCTTAGTAATTCTGGCATTGGCACAAACCAAGGAAGTTAAGGAAAGCCAATATTTTTGGGGGAGTTTATTTTTAGCAGTATGTATTCTCGCCGCTGATACGATTGGTTTTGCCCTGATGTTTAAAAATCATCTCCATTTCAATATCATCCTGTATATTACTACTTCTTTGCTAACAATAGGATCTGCTTTTTCTGTGTTCCGGTTTGTGATTTTGATAACCACTGATGATGTCTTTCAAGCAACATCAAAAAGGCTGGAATATATCGGAATTGTCCTTGCAGGTGTGTCTCTTGCAAATATCCCCTATATTGTATTAGTTTCTATTTTGAAATTTAATTTAGGCTATATGTATAGTGATTACGAGATTTTTATTCCGTTCACCTTAACAATCGCAGCGAATTTATTATTAATGCTGCTGCCATATTTTTTAGGAGATACTATTTTAAATAAAAAGGCAAACTTTTATACATCCCTGTTTGAGCATAACCCCGTTGCCGTTATTGGCATCGATTTAGCTGGAGTAATCAATAGTGTGAATTCTGAAGGTATTAAACTACTAGAATATGAGGAAGAGGAATTGGTTGGAAAGAGCATTTCTGAAATCTTCATGAAGGTGGATAAGGAGAAGATTAAACACTATCTATTAGGTCATTTTAAAGGGAAGGTTCATAAATTTGAGACAGAAATAGTTTTAAAGAATAATACTCGAAAAGATGTTTTTGTTACGGCAGTCCGGATTATCACAAAGGAAAAGTTCATCGGCACCTTTGTACTGGTTGAGGATATTACCGAAAAGAAAAAATCAGAAGAGCAAATAAAACATCTAGCCTTTCATGATGATCTTACACAGCTTTCAAATAGACGGCTTGCAAAGATTACGATGAATCAATATGTGGAAAACAACACTCCGTTTACATTAATGCTCCTCGATTTTGACCGCTTTAAAAGCATTAATGATACTCTGGGGCATTCATTCGGGGATAGTCTGCTGCAAAGAATAGCAAAACGGCTTAATAATTTAGTAGAAGAGAACGGCAAAGTGGCAAGATTTGGCGGAGATGAATTTTTGATTATCATTCCAGATGGCAGTAGTGACAAGGATATGTATAAATCAATTGCTAAATCTATTAATAATGTTTTTAGACAGCCAATCCTTATAGACGGTTATGAGATTATTTTGACAGCAAGTGTTGGCATCAGCAGGTTCCCCGAGCATACAACAGATGTGGATGACCTTGTAAAGTACGCAGATATCGCGATGTACCAGATGAAAGAAGCAGGGGCTAATGGGTTCAAGGAATTTAACAAGGAAATGTCCTTACATGCAGACCATAAAGTCGGTTTAGAGAGTGATTTGCAAAAAGCCATGGATTATCAGGAGCTGTCCGTTTACTATCAGCCTAAGTATCATATAAAAAGCGGCAAGATTATTGGAGCTGAAGCTTTACTTAGATGGAAACATAATAAAAAAGGCTTTATACCGCCCAATGAATTTATTCCGCTGGCAGAAGAAAGCGGTCTAATCGTAAAGTTGGAAAAATATGTGTTTGCTCAAGTGTGCAAGCATATTCATAGATGGGCAACTTCAAGGAAAACATTCGGCAGGATTTCTATTAATATTTCAATTGTCACATTATTAAGAGAGGACTTCGTCTCATTTATTGCGGGACTTTTGCAAAAGTACAAAATAGACGGCAGCATTATTGAATTGGAAATAACCGAAAGAATTGTCATGAAGAATGAGCTTGTTGTCAATGAGACATTAAAGAAAATAAGTGAGCTTGGCATCAGCATCAGCATGGATGATTTTGGTACAGGCTATAGTTCGTTGTCCTATCTTCATAAGCTTCAGGTCGATTGCATAAAAATAGATAAGTCTTTTATTGATCAAATAGAAGGCAATATTGAAGTAGTTTCTGCCATAATCTCTATGGCACATAATCTTAAGCTGGAAATTATCGCAGAAGGTGTTGAAACTGAAGCACAAGTACAAAAGCTTATACAGCTTGGCTGTGAGCAGGCTCAAGGTTTTTATTTCTCCAAACCAATCACAATGGAAAGCTTTGAGGCCATCCTTTAAGTGTATCTTCAGCTGAAGGTGCATTTTTTTTATTGATTTCCTATAGTAGATATTTACAATTCACTTTTGCTCTCTGTTACTATTAAAAGGGAAGCAATAAAAAAAGAGGGTGTAATCATGATACAAACAGAATTAGACATTAAAGAGTGGATTCATGACGATGAATGGATGATGGACATTTTACGAATGGTCCGTAAGCTCAACTTGCCTGATTGGTGGATTTGTGCAGGGTTTGTCCGAACAAAAATCTGGGATAAAATCCATGGTTTTTCACATAGAACACCTCTTGCTGATATTGATGTGATTTATTTTGACTCAACCGAAATATCAGAAGAGAAGGAAAAGCAGCTAGAGAAAAAATTAGAACAATACAATCCGAATCTGCCATGGTCTGTAAAAAATCAAGCTCGCATGCATGTTTTAAATAACTTCCCGCCATATGAATCTTCTGCTGATGGGATAGCACATTTTCCTGAAACGGCTACAGCGCTTGGAGTAAAGCTTCATAAAGATGACAGCATCGTTCTTTGTGCTCCATGGGGGATAAAAGATGCTGTTTTCCTTGAGGTTAAACCAACCCCGCCCTTTAAAAAGGCAAACAACAGACATATTTACGAGGCAAGAATAAAGCAAAAAAAATGGCATTCTGTATGGGATAAACTGCGTATCACAGAATAAAGAAAAAACGGTTTTAGGATGTGTGTTTCCTAAAGCCGTTTTCTTTGAAAAATTACAGCAGCTTTGTCATAAACATGCTGTTCTCATCATGTTTATAATCTGCAAATGGACCACAATAAGTAAATCCTAATGTTTCATATAGCTTTCTTGCAGGCAAAAAAGCATCCATTGAGCCTGTTTCAAGGCTTAAGCGTTCATAGCCGCGGAATTGTGCGGCTTCTAAAATATGTAACATAATTTGTTTAGCAACACCTTTTCGCAAGTGGGCAGGAGCAGTCTTTACCGATTTTACCTCTGCATGATTTTTATCCAATTCCTTTAATGCGCCGCATCCTAACAGCGCACCATCCTCCCAGGCGCTCCAAAACGTTATTTCCGGCTTGCGTAATCCCTCTAAATCAAGGGCGTGGATGCTTTCAGGCGGTGAATGAAGTGTCATGCTATGAAGGTGATCCTCTAATAAGCCTGCAATTTCAGGTCCTTGTAAATCATCAACTTTAATGATCAATGTATGTGTTCTCCTCTCTTTAAACGAATTGAAATGACAATCTAATAGTATTATCCTACCATAAGGTTATTTGAATAGCATTATTATTTAGAATATTACTATTTTAGTCAGTTTGTAAGAGAAATAGACTCACTTCACAGCTAAATGGTGATGATTTGCAAATATATGTTGAACATTTAAGCATGAAGGTTATTGTTAATTTCTGGATCTTCACTGTTGTTTTTATCTTTCATTCTGCTGAACAGATTGGCAAGAAGCGAACCAGACAAGTTATGCCAAACGCTGAAAATGGCGCTAGGAACTGCTGCCAGCGGTGAAAAATGAGCTGTAGCAATCGCAACTCCCAATCCTGAATTTTGCATGCCTACTTCCATTGCCACAGCCTTTTGCTTGGCCAAGTCCATACCACAAAGACGTGCAAAGAAAAAGCCGATGATAAAGCCAAGGACGTTATGAAGGATAACGACTCCAAAAATAATCAGCCCAGTTTCAGCCAATCTTTCAGCACTGCCAGCAACAACGGCAGACACAATTAAAACAATCGCAATTACCGAAACAAGCGGCATCGCTTTAGCACCAGCTTTAGCCTGCTTTCCAAAAAAGCGTTTAACGATAAAACCAAGAACTAATGGAATGATGACAACTTGTACAATTGAAAGAAACAAGGAACCTACACTGATATGTATCCATTTACTTGCAAACAGCAAAATCAGCAATGGTGTCACAATTGGTGCTAATATCGTCGAAACGGATGCAATGGCAACTGCGAGGGCAACATTTCCTCTCGCCAAAAATACCATAACATTAGATGCTGTACCGCTTGGGCAGCAGCCTACTAAAATGACGCCAACAGCAATTTCACTTGGCAAGTCCAACCCAACTGCGAGCAAAAATGCAAGCAACGGCATAATGATGAAATGACCAATTACTCCAAGAGCAACATCCTTAGGACGTGTGAATACTTCTTTAAAATCGGATAATTCTAAAGTAAGCCCCATGCCGAACATAACAATCCCTAATAAAGGAACAATATAGCTGCCAATCCAAACGAAATGATTGGGCATAATGTAGGCAACAGCGGCAAAAATTAACACCCATAATGTAAATGTTTTTCCGGCAAAGCTGCTGATTTTCTCGATGACTCCCATAACGAAACCTCCAAAGTATGATAATTCAGATTTTTGTAATAAAAACACTAACTATATTAGATTAAATATTAAGAAAAATCAATGTTTGACTATTTAAATAAATCTGCTTACATTTTGAAGGCAAAGAATTAAATTATTGTAGAAAATGTGGGAGTGGGTAAGTTGTTAGGAGGAGAATGGGAAATATGTCTATTTTTCTACATTTGTTTGTGAAGTATTGCTTTTCTAACTATACTTGCTATAAATAAAATAGACTCTATTTCCCCTCGTAAACTATATTTCAACAATCACAGGAAATAATAATCCTGTTCTCGTTGCGATACGTTTCAGCTGCATTCTCAGCACAGGACTTTTTTGAATGATAATAATCATTCTTTCTACGCCGAATTCTTTATATAAACGAAATGAGTTTTCCATGTATGGAATCATCTCTTGGGTTAGAACATCCATGTTTTTACAATCGATGATTAATCTGTACTCTTTGACAGGCACTCCTATCATTTTATTTTTGTAATCAGTGACAAACTCGAAAACTTTAGAGGGATCAAAGGTACCTTCTATTAACATATCAATCGTTTTGGAGAAGTGATTCACCTTAATGTCAAAACATCCTTTTTTTTCCATAAGATTATATCTCCTTAATAGTACTTCTGTATGAATTTTTTGTAATTATAGCATAGAGATAAGTAAAATAGGATAAATTTCTGTTTCTGCATGTGGTTTTTCTTCATAAGGACAGGGAATAGTGAAATAAATGGATATTAATGAGAAAGCAGGTGGGAACATGAATGTGATTTCCTACGCTTACAGAAAAAAAGGCAGCATGGAATTTAAATATGATAAATTTGCTCATTCCAAAGTAATACTATACCCAATTAAAAACTATTATTTTATTAAATTTATAAAATGGAATGCATCAGACCCATATGTTACAACAAAAGATCTCGAAGAAATGGAAATACTTGCAAATGAGGAAATGGGAACACTGGAATTTTATCTGCAGCGCAAAGGACGAACACTGGCGAAATGAAGCTTTTGCCAGTGTTTTTTATTATAAGCTAAAAAAGGAGTTTATCTTTATAGACGCGAAATAAAAAAACAGAGATTAAGCAGATAGGGGAGAATGTTTTGGAACGGAAAGAGTATTATGCAGTTATTTTTACATCAAAAAGAACAGATGGAGAAAATGGCTATGGGAAAATGGCTGAGAGAATGGAAGAACTTGCTGGACAACAGCCTGGCTTTATTGGAATAGAAAGTGCAAGGGATGCAAACTTAGGGATAACCGTGTCCTACTGGGAATCTCTTGAAGCGATTAAACACTGGAAGGAGAATTCTGCGCATCAAACAGCCCAAAAGCTAGGTAAATCAAGCTGGTATGAAGATTACTTTGTCCGTATTTGCAAAGTGGAAAGAGATTATGGAATGAACGAATAAGAAAAAATAAACAATAGTCATAATAGGGGAAGGCAGGTTGACATATAACCAAAAGGTGTTATAAGATAAAAGTGTAACCAAAAGGTGTTATTTAAATTAAACTTAAAGGAGCATGCCTTTATGACAATTAGTCAAAATCAGGACAAGGTGCAGGATATTGTCCAAACTATTACTATTGATGCGGACATACAGAAAGTCTGGAACTTTGTTTCCACTTCAGATGGAATTGCTGCATGGTTTATGCCAAATAATTTTGAGGCAAAGCTTGGCCATGAATTTCATCTGCAATCTCCATTCGGACCGTCACCTTGTAAGGTGACAGAATTAAATCCTCCTCATAAGCTTGCATTTGATTGGGATACGGAAGGATGGTTTGTCACATTCTCCCTGCAAGAGGTAAATGGAAAAACAGAATTTACTATTGTGCATGGTGGATGGAAGGCTAATGACGAATTAATTGGCAAGGCAAATGAAAAGTCAGCTATAATCCGCGATAGAATGAACCAAGGCTGGGGCGGCATTGTTCAAAAGCTGAAAAAGGAAGCAGAAGCGTAAATGACAGCTTCTGCTGTAAAACAAGATGTTTTTCAAGCAATTGCCGACCCAACGAGAAGACATGTGCTGAAGCTATTGTCTGAAAAGGATATGCCAATCTCTGAAATCTCAAGCCAGTTTCCAGTAAGCAGGACAGCAATTGTCAAGCATTTGCAAGTGCTGGCAGATGCAAGACTTGTCACAGCAAAAAAGGCAGGCAGAGAAAAAATTTACTCTCTTCAGCCGGAACCCCTTGCGGAGGTTCAAGAATGGATTTCTTATTACGAACAGTTCTGGCACAATAAACTGTCTGTGCTTAAGCATTTAATAGAGGAAGAATAACAAAAAAGGCGCTTAAAAGGCGCCTTTTTCCTTTTGGTGAAATTCTTCACTGCAATCAGAATGTACTAGGAAAATTACCAAAAAATATGTATGATAGAAAAGGAAAAGGAAAAGTAAGCGATATCAAAAATTCATTTTTACGTTTATAAACACGCTACATAAGAAAGTGGGGACTTGGATGGCAATTAACAGCTTTAGACATAATATTCCTCCTGAAACAGCTCTTAGCAAAAATACAAAAATCAGAAATGGTACCCATATTTTATATGTATCTGCAGAGTTTGAAAAATACATAGATAATGCGCTGTCTTTTTTAACTGCCGGAATTGAATTAAATCAAGGGATTCTTTTTATAGACAGCAACAAAGTCCGCTCCATCGTTGTTGCTAAACTCCAAATCCAAGGTATTACTAAATCACAATTGGAATCTATACTTTTTGTAGATAATGAGGACTTCTATGAACCGAGTAGGCCGCTTAATCCTGACAGAATGTTTCGGAAATTCTCAGAAACGATAGGTCCCCTTTTAAAAACTGGAAAACCAATTAGGCATTGGGGAAAGGTGATTTGGCTTGACGGACAGGTTAACTTGCTCGAAAAGCTAACGAAATATGAAGGTTGTGCCCAACAGTTTATCAAAAAAGTCAACAGCTTTGGCATCTGTGCATTTGATGGGATGAAGCTGCCAGCAACGGTACAAATGGAGATCATGAAATTTAATCAATACATTATGTCTGATAATGAGTTTGTAGTATCAAGCTTTTATGACAAAGAGAATCTGCATCCTTCCATTCGGAAGGAAATGATTTATGAGACTGCTATATCTTCCTTGAGAATTGCACAATCACATTATGCAAGAATTATAGAAGAAATGCCTGACGCCGTTTTTATCACTTCACGTGGCAATATAGCATATACAAACAAATCGGCTTTAAAGTTAATGAAAGCAAACACGGAGAATCTTCAACATAAAGTAGTATGGGATATCATTGACCCAGCCTATCATGAAGAGATTAAGCAAAAGGCTGCAAATGTTCTTAATAAGGATCGATTTTCTACATGTGAAGTTAAATTAATAGCAATGACTGGCAAAAAAGTCGATGTAGAAGTATTGTCGTTTCCCTTCGTTTTTGAGGATAAGGAAACGATTATTCATATTGCGAGAAACATAAAGGAACGTAAAGAAAATCATGAGCTGATGATAAGGAATGAGAAGCTGGAAATTGCAGGTCAGCTTGCTGCAAGCATTGCCCATGAAATCAGAAATCCGCTTACAGCTATTAAAGGGTTTATGAAGCTGGCAGAACAAGGGTCCTTAAACATTAAAGATGTGTATCCAATCTTAGATGCTGAAATTAATCGGATTGAGACAATTTCCAGTGAATTATTATTGCTAGGAAAGCCAGTGTCGACAGAAATTAAAGTGATGGATTTGTCCAAGCTTTTATATGATATCTGTACCTTTATGCAATCACAGGCAAATATGGAGAATGTGATGCTTCATTTTGAAATAATGGACAAGCCGTTATTTTGCAGATGTAATGGAGATCAAGTGAAGCAAGTATTTATGAATATCATAAAAAATGCGATTGAAGCAGTGCCTCATGGCGGTAAAATTATGGTCTATGCCAAGGAAGCGGATGGACATGCTTTGTTTGAGATAATCGATAATGGTGTGGGCATTCCTGAAGATATTCAAGACAGGCTAGGGGAGCCATTTTATACAACAAAGGAAAAGGGAACTGGTCTCGGTTTAATGGTTTGCTATAACATTATTGAACAGCATAACGGACATATTCGATTTTATTCCGCAAAAGGAGTAGGAACAACCTTTACGGTGAGCATTCCATTGGATTCATAAAAGCTTCAGGCAGCAGCTTTTTACAACCTTTTGTGATTTTTTGTATAATTATATTCTCTCTGTCTATCCTTATGAATAAGGAGGGAACAGTTTTGCTATTTTTCGAAGTAATTGCAGGTATACTGATTGTCCTTGCTTTCATTCATTTTTTCTGGACAAAAAAGCAGGAGAATTATAAGGACAGTCTGATACTACAGCATCTCCATACAAGTCAGGAAATAAGAAAAACGTTAGCAATGGGTTTGTTTCTGCGTTTTCTTCCAGCTGATAAGCAAATTACAAGCAGTCCGGTCTGGGTGAAAGAGGAAGTAACCTTAGAGTTATTTGCTGCAAACCTGCTGGAAAGAACAAGAGGTGGCACAGCTTGGGTGCTGAATGATACAGATGAAACGGGTGTAAACTTGGAGCACCAAACAAAAGATGGGCTGTACTTAGGACAAATTAATAGCAATCAGCAGGAAGTCGGGGTTGAACAAATTGCCTTGATTCATTCAAACATCATAAAAAAACGTGCAGCAGGCGGTTATGTGATAACAGCTGGCACCTTTACGCCTAAGGCAATCACTTATGCTAAGGGGCTGAATATAGAACTAATGGACGGCATGGCACTTGCTGATCTATGGCTAGTAAGCTTAAGGAATGCGGAAAAGGAAATGAGTAGTATTAGGCCGCAGCTGACATAAAAAAAGGAAAATTCTCTGCGTGCTAAAGAGAATTTTCTTTTTTTTAGTTAATGAAATCTGTTTTTTATTCGGTAAGTGAAAATGACAGAGATTACTGCAATGCTGAAAAGAATTGCTTCTACAGCCAGCAGGCTTTTGATGACTCCCGCTTGGTATAAGCCTGGCAGGAAGTTAGCAGCAGCATGAAACAGAATCGCATACATTAAATACTTCCATTGTTTTTCCCTTATTGAAAGTAAAACGAGGATAGACAAGGCAATATGAAGGGCGATGGCACATATTCTTTCCATTCCGCCTGCAGCAAACAGCCATATGCTTGCGTTGGCAAGCTGTTCCTTGATGAGATTCAGCTGTCCCTCAGGGAGAGAAGCACCAAGCGTTTGCTCAAGACTTCCAGATTGGATAAGAAAATAAATGACTAACGTATTTACAGCAGAAAAAGCTCCGATTAAAACCGATTCTGTTCCGCCATGCCCGAGCCCATAGGAAAGTCCGTCTCTGTAAGACCGGTTGTTTTTTAACATTACTTGAAACGCAAAATATCTGCCGACTTCCTCAAATATTCCCGCCGCAAATGCCCCATATACTGCGAAAATATAAGGATTGTCTGTCCATTTCAATGCAATTCCTGATGGGGCAAGGACAGCTACATGCAAAAGCTTTTCTAGTATTTGTGAAAACAAAATAAAGATGAGTACTCCGGCTCCGAAAGCTTTCCAGGTAAACATGTTTTTAACACGCAGCACAATTAAGAGGATGATGGGAATAATGACAGTTAGCACAATTTGTAGCAAGACTCCTGTAAGAATCGTAGACATAACTTTTCCTCTCCTTTCTATTTATCTGTTATATATAATGTATAACAGAAAGAAAAGGGTGTCAATTACTAATGGGTATTTCTTAAAGAGATTGGAATGGAAGTATTCTAAAAAATCATTGTATAATATAATCAGTTCTGCTTTAGGAGGAAAGACTATGCAAGTTCACGGATTTACGATAGATAATGAGACGAGATGCAAGCACTATCACAGTGCTATTGATGTTATCGCCATTAAATTCTATTGTTGTAATACATACTATCCTTGTTATAAATGTCATGAAGAGGCAGCAGATCACAAAATTCAAGTTTGGCCGAAAAATAAATTTGCGGAGAAGGCTATTCTTTGTGGTGTGTGCAATACAGAGCATTCCATTGCTTCGTACAAGGAAATGAGCTCTTGTACTGTTTGTGGTGCGAAGTATAATGACAGATGTTCCTTACATCATCATTTATACTTTGCAGCGGAATAATAATATTAATTCAATTCAGCCACTTGCCGATAGCCCGAAACAGAAACCGCACGAGAAGATAAAGGGGTTCAGCTAATTCCATTGCTAATTCTGCCGCGTCAGCACGATCCTTTTTTTCCTTTTTCTTTTTTAGTTTCATTTCTTTAACCTGCCTCCTGTGATTTCGTTATATTTGTATTACTTGTATATTAACTATTTATACAAGTAATACGCGCTGATTTTTAAAAAGTTTCAAAATATGGAAAAGAAGAGACAAAACAAATATAACCTATGTAAATCAGTGTCCTTCACTTCAATCCCCTAAGTTAATAAATAATGTATTAAAACCGAAAATACAAAAAACCAAACTATTAATCAATAAAGGATATAAATAGTTTGGTTTTGAATTAGATTTACATACGTATGTTCCAGCATGTTTTTCCAGTCATGATCTTATTGCGCCGAAAGGCAATACGGCATGCACTCCCTTTACGCCATTGACAACTTGCGTAATCCGCAGATCAACAGCGGCACTTGCTAAGGCAGCAGCTTCTGTTCTGTTGATTTGGTATGTATTTTGCATGAAAGAAATCATTTCATTTAAGGCATCTGCTGCTGCGATATTTAAGTCTTCATTAAATCCTAGTGTTATCCAGCCTGAGGGTGTTTTTGCAATGGGTGCTTTCAGCTTCATATCATTCCTAACAATAAGCGTAATGTCAACAAGTTCCATCGGACACTCAATTGCAGTACCAGAAATTTCTCCGTCCCCTTGCAGCGCATGTCCGTCGCCTATAGAGAAAAGGGCATGCTCAACAGCAACAGGCAAAAACAGGCTGCTGCCTTTCACCAATTCCTTACAATCGATATTTCCGCCACAATAACGGGGAGGAGGTGTTGCGTGCACGCCTTCTTCCATTGGCGCCACTCCCATTACTCCCATAAATGGTTTAAGAGCAACTGTAAATGTTTTTCCATTTATATTTGTGCTGCCTGTCATTTGCTGTGAGTCAAGCTTCCAGTCAAGCTGAATCCTTTCTTCGTCTGCAATCCCAAGTGTGAGATTCTGCCAATTTTTAATACCGCCGCTCCAATTTCTGCCGTACCAGCCTGGGACAATCTCATTTATTTTAATTTCCAACACCATACCTGGCTGCGCATTTTTAACAGCAATTGGTCCAATCATTGGATGGCCGGGCTTTTTTTCCTGCTGACTGGAAATGAATGTTTTGTATTCAGCAGTTTCTGATTCAGAAAAGCCCCACTCAATATCTAAAGTTTGTAATTGAATACTGTCTCCTGATTCAACTGTCAGTACAGGGCGGTAGTCCTTGCTGAACGAACCATGAAAATTTTCTTGCTTTAAAGTTAATATATGTTTCAAGCAAACACTCCTTTCTTTTGCCTTTTATTTCTATATCCGAATAAAAAAACCCTTTTTCAGGAACTGAAAAAGGGTTTTTTAATAATAATTTTTTTCATCAGGAGTATGAATTTTTGTAAGAGTATGCACTTTTGTCGAAATTAATTTAGAAGATAGACGCTGCTTTAATGTAGGAAATATATGGCTGACATAATCATCTATCGTTCGGCAATAAGCTATTTCAGACAAATATATTTCAAAAGAACAGGACACACGAACGTGAATATCTCCATCTAAATCAAAGGGTTCAGAAACGGAAAGCACCTCGTATTTATCAGAAAACTTATTTTTTACTCCGTTAATCTTTTTCGACACATGCAGTTTATAGTTAGAAGTTTGTGTCGGCTTATAGTTAAAGTCTACTATACCAATTGCATTAATCATTGTTTCCTCCAAAAAAATAGACTAATAATGATTATACCATTTTAACAGAAGATGATAAGAGGAAACAGTAAAACGTTATGATTGGAAAAAGCAGGCATATAAGTAAGGGAGAGTCATATATATAAATAGTACGGCTTAAAGGGTGTTATGGTCTTTATCCTTTTCTTTTATTTCTTTGGCTCTGTAACACCGCTATTATTCTCTTAAAAATTTTTGCTGTTGCTTAAGAGACGATTATGCAGTTTAGACCAGCCATTCCATTTCATTACAGAGTTTATTTTTATGAAGGTTGGCCATTCATTCCTGAATCTAAAGGGAATGGAAAAATAATTTTTCATAAAGGAGACTATATGAATACAAAAGCAAAAATCAAAGGTGTAAAGTATAAGCCAGAGTATAATCATCCGAGATATAAAGTGAAATTAGAGACACCAGAGGGAAAAGAGCTAATCATAGAGTTCGATTATACAGACACATCAGGGAAGAAGGGCTATAAACCGATCGGTGTGAGACATGATGGAGAAGATATGGGTGTAAAGCTTTCATGGTATTCAAGGCATGTAGAAGGAATGACTGTATCTGAATTTTTGCGGATTTTAGCATTTAAGATAAATAAAAAATATAAAGTGATTTCTTAAATACTTAAATTGGTATCGAAAGCGGCTGGGCAACAGCCGCTTTCTTTTATTTATTGCAATGTTTTGGAAGAAAGCCATTCCATAATCGTCATGTTTTTACCGTTAATAGCCGTTACAGGGTCGTTGTTAAAAACATAAATCCAAGACCAGTGACCATCATATTGATAAGCACTTCCATCTGCATTGCGGTATAATCCGGATGTGTCATGGACGTCGTTATATAAGCTTAAATGGACATCTTGTGCATTTGCGGCAATAAGCCTTTCGTATGTTGGCAATGTGTTTAATTCTGGAAGCAACGTTGTATCATTTTTGGCTGTTACAAACCAGGTTGGTGTTTCTTTTAGAGCTGTAATATCTTCATCTGTTACATATTTATCATTTAAACCTTCGCACACAGGAAAGGCTGCTGCGAAATAGCCAGGGTGATCACGAGTCATAAGCAGTGTCATATAGCCACCATTTGAAGCTCCGCCGATATAAATACGATTTTTGTCAATGTCACGATTCTTGTTAACATATTCTTCAATGAGAGACATCAATGCTTCTGAATATTTGGAAGTGCCATCTGCTCTGCCTGTCAGCCCATCCATCCAATAAGTTGGAGCTTGAGGTGCCAATACGTATGCACCACCAAAAATGGATTGCATGTCGTCAGAAGCAAAATTCACTGCTTTGTTTCCAGAAATAGGGATGGTGGCATCCGTCCCGCCTTCACCGCCGCCATGCAGCCAGATAATTAACGGGTTTTTCTGTTTATCCTTTGCAGGGGCGAAATCAGCATATGTCAATGTAGTGCCATCAGCTGAATGTTTTCCTAAAGAAAATTCACCTACCAGGCCATTTTCTGTCCCCTTGTATGAAGTGACAAGAAGGCCGGAAATCGACTTACCTTTAGTTTTAATATCCTTTGCTTGTTGAATTTCATAACTAAAATCAACCCATTCGTTTAAGCCTGTTGCAAAGTCATAGTTCATCGCCGCACCTATTGTCACAGTTGGGCCGTGCTCGAGTTCAATAACTACATATTTGCCGTTTTTGGCAGCGTTTCCATTTTTGTCGGAAACAAAGGCATTTGTAACATTATTATAACCTTCCTCTAACAGGGGATTGGCAAGCCTGCTGTCACTCCTTGTGACATGTACTTTAAAAGTGTCTTTATCTACGCTGTTTTGGGGAATAGTTTTTCCAATATCTACAATTAGCTTGGTTACTGCTGGACCCCAATCCTTCACTTCGATAACTGTGCGATAAGAAGTATTATTCTTCCCTTTTTGTGCAGCACTTGCACCAGTGCTGTAAGAGAAAACTAAGATGAAGCCTAAAGTAAACAATAATGCAGATTTTATGTACTTGTTCATGTTTTAGCAGCTCCTCTCTTATGTTTATGAAACGCTTACAAAAATAATGCTATCATGTTGGCAGACTTGTGATAAGGGATAAAAAGCCTATTTTAGCAAGTTAACCCATTAATATAGTAAAAAGTCATCGTACGGAAGCATTAGTTTGTTTTTTGCTTGTCTTGACCATTGCTGAAATATTCAAGTAAACTAATAGAGAAACCATGAAAAAGTGAGTGATACCATTGGGTGTAACGATAAAGGATATTGCTAAATTAGCAAACGTGTCACATACGACTGTTTCTAGAGCGCTAAATGGAAGCCCTCTAATAAAACCAGATACAAGAAAAAAAATCTTGGAGCTGGCAGAACAGCTTCAGTATGTGCCTAATTATAGTGCCAAAAGTCTTGTCCTGAAGAAATCCTATACCATCGGCTTGTTCTTTACGAGCATATCAAATGGGACTTCGGCAAGCTTTCTTGCCAATGTAATAAAAGGAGTAAATGGGGAGATAGATGAGAATTATAATTTGTTTGTCAGAGGAATAGATGACTTTAAAGATTTAGCGGCAATCAACAGCCAAAGGTTTGACGGTATTGTCTTGATGAGCCAAAGCGATGACGATGATGCATTCATCCAGCATGTGCAAAACCAAAATATACCGATAGTTGTTCTAAATCGGGAAATTGATGATCCTTTCATTACGAATATTCTATCCAATGATGAATCTGGTGCAATGGAGGCAACTAGTTACTTAGTACAGCAGGGGCATGAACGGATTGGGATTATTGAAGGGAAAGAAAGCTTTAAAACAGCAGTAAAAAGAAAAAATGGCTATATGCAAGCATTGCTGCAAAGCGGCTTGGCCATAAACAAACGGTATATGGTTAAAGGCAGCTATGATATGGAAAGCGGCTATCAAGCAATGGAAAAACTTTTAGGATTAAACAATCCACCAAGCGCTGTTTTTTGTTCCAATGATGATATGGCTATCGGAGCGATTAATGCAGTATTTGCAAAGGGGTTGCATGTGCCTGACGATATTTCGATTGTAGGCTTTGACAACAGCCCATTCTCCCAATATGTAACACCAAAGCTGACAACTGTTCAGAGACCGATTGAGCAGATCAGCAGAAAAGGAGCGAAAAAACTGCTTGAACTTATTAATGATCCAAATGAGACTGGTGAAAGTGTTTTCGTTAAAACAGAACTGATTGTCCGAGATTCTGTACTCAATATATAATATAAAAATGTTCACGTGAGCATAATCGGATGATTATGCTCATATTTTATTAGTAAAAGGTTGATAGAAATGGAAATCGAATGTATATTAATTTTGTATACGTTTTATTTGGCTTCACTCAAAATGTTAACGTGTGCATAAAAAGGAGGCGTTTTAGTTGAATAACAGCATAAAAGATTGTTGGACGAAAAAGTCTGGGAGATACCCTGAGAAAATCATTCAATTTGGCGAAGGTAATTTTCTGCGGGGCTTTGTAGATTGGCAAGTAGATAAGATGAATAAAAAAGCAGATTTTAAAAGCAGTGTAGCAGTTGTGCAGCCTCGTGCAAACGGAACAGTCTACAAGCTGAACGACCAAGACGGACTTTATACTTTATTTCTTCAAGGCATTAAAGATGGCGAGGCCGTCAGAGAGCATACAGTAATTGAAGCAGTTTCAAGAGGGATTGATCCGTATCAGCAATACGATGAATTTTTAAAACTCGCAGAAAATCCAGAGCTGCGCTTTATCATTTCCAATACGACAGAAGCAGGCATAGCTTATAATCCTGAAGACAAGTATACAGATACACCTCCAAGCAGCTTTCCAGGGAAGCTGACAGCATTATTGTATCATCGTTACATGCATTTTAAAGGAAGCAAGGATAAGGGAGTTGTCATTATTCCATGTGAATTAATTGACAGGAATGGAGAAGAATTAAAAAAAATCGTCCTTCAATATGCGGAATTATGGAAATTGGAAAGTGATTTTGTTGAATGGTTAACAGAACCTACAATTTTTTGCTCGAGTTTAGTAGACAGGATTGTTCCAGGCTATCCGAAGGATTCCATTAAGGAAATTACCGAAGAATTAGGGTATGAGGATAGCCTTATCGTAGTAGGAGAGCAATATCATTTATGGGTTATTGAGGGACCTGATTGGCTGAAGAAAGAATTACCTTTAGAGGAGGCAGGACTTAATGGATTCATCGTAAATGATATGACACCATACCGAACGAGAAAGGTGCGGATTTTAAATGGAGCACATACAGCGCTAACACCGGTTTCTTATTTATGCGGACAAGAAACGGTGGGCGAAGCGATGCTTGATGAGCAGATCGGCGGGTTTGTCAGGAGCCTGATCTTCGAAGAAATTATCCCGACAATTGACCTTCCTGAAGAGGAGCTAATCATGTATGCGAACGACATTATCGACCGCTTCTTAAACCCATATATTACCCACTATGTTATGGATATTTCCTTAAATTCTATTTCAAAGTTTAGAACAAGAGATTTGCCGACATTATTGGAGTATGCAGAACGAAAGGGCGAGCTTCCACAGAAGTTAGTTTTTTCGTTCTGCGCTCTCCTCTCCTTTTACAAAGGCAAACGGGGTCAAGATATAATTATCCTTCGTGACGATAAGGAAATTATCTCATTTTTTGATAAACAATGGAGTACAGTGGACGAAACCCGTACCTCTCTTTACAGCTTTGTCACCTCCGTTTTAGGAGAGAAAGCGTTGTGGGGGCAGGACTTAAGTGCAATCGAAAGCCTAGCTGACACTGTTACAGACTATCTTATGATGATGGAAACTTCCGGAATAAGAAATGCCCTTCAAGCATGCATGGAAAATAAAAAATCACTGTAAATAGCTGTCTGGAAAGTAGTCTAAATACTTAAATAAATGGAGGAGTAGACATGCGGGATTTTATTAAAATCAACGAAAGGGACAATTGTATAGTTGCCCTAAAAAACTTAAAAGCAGGCACTAAGCTGGTTGTAGACGGCAAGGAACTGACATTAACAGAGGATATTGGATATGGGCACAAAATCACTATTGAAAAAGTTGCTGCTAACAGTGATATTATCAAATACGGCTTTCCAATTGGCCATGCAACAACAGATTTGCTGGCAGGCAGTTGGGTGCACACACATAACACCAAAACAAATCTGTCTGGCATCGAGGAATATAGCTATTCTCGGCAAATCAGAGATAACCCGTATACAAAGGTAAATAAAACATTTAAAGGATACAGGAGAAAAAATGGCACTGTCGGTATTCGCAATGAACTATTTATTGTGCCCACAGTCGGCTGTGTTAACGGGATAGCTGACTTAATTGTAAAGGAATTCACCCGTGAAGTCGGCGATATTTCCCCTTTTGAAAACATTCAAGTAATCAAGCATAATTATGGCTGTTCTCAGCTTGGAGATGACCATGAGTATACTAAGACAATTCTCGGAAATGCAGCAACCCATCCGAATGCTGGCGGTGTATTAGTGCTAGGACTAGGCTGTGAGAATAATATTATTGAAGATTTTAAAGACTCCCTTGGAGAGTTCAATGAGAGCAGAGTGAAATTTTTGTCCTCCCAATCTGTGTCCAATGAAATAGATGCTGGCGTCTTGCTGTTAAAAGAGATTTATACAAATGCAAAAAGCGACGTGCGGGAGGATGTTCCTTTATCCGAATTAAAAGTTGGGCTGAAATGCGGCGGTTCAGATGGCTTTTCTGGTATTACCGCAAATCCTTTGCTTGGACGCTTTTCTGATTTTTTAATAGCGCAAGGCGGAACAACTGTGTTAACGGAAGTGCCAGAAATGTTTGGTGCAGAGAAGATTTTAATGGAGCGGGCTGATACAAAAGAGGTGTTTGAAAAAACAGTAGCTTTGATCAATGATTTTAAGCAGTATTTCATGCGTTACAACCAGCCTGTTTACGAAAATCCTTCTCCAGGGAACAAAGCAGGCGGAATTACAACACTTGAAGACAAATCACTTGGATGCACCCAAAAGGCAGGGTCAGCGAAAGTCGTAGATGTGCTGAAATATGGAGAGAAGCTCGCTAAACACGGTCTAAATCTGCTAAGTGCTCCAGGGAATGATCTTGTGGCAACATCTGCGTTAGGTGCATCTGGCTGCCAGCTTGTTTTATTTACAACAGGGAGAGGAACGCCATTTGGCAGCTTTGTACCAACGATTAAAGTGTCGACAAATACACCTCTTTATCAAGAAAAATCACACTGGATTGATTTTAATGCGGGCAGCCTGCTTGAGGATGTAGAGGAAGAGGCCGTCCTTGAGGAGTTTATTAACTATATTATTGATGTTGCCAGCGGGATGCAGGTAAATCACGAGAAAAATAACTTTAGAGAAATTGCTATTTTTAAAGATGGTGTAACGTTATAGGATGGAAGGTGTGGAAATTTTCACACCTTCCAAAATATTTTGTGACAATAAGATGACATCGATTGCTCAACGGTGAACAATCTACTATAATAAAAAATGTTAACGTTAACATTTTTTGAACAAGAATTATTAATACATGTAGGGAGAGAAGGCAATATGGCTAGAAAGATAGGTCTGACACATCAGCTTGCTTATGGAAGCGGTAACTTATTGGGAAGTGGAGCACTCGCTATCAGCGGAGCGTGGCTGATGTATTTTTTAACTACTTTTTGCGGTTTGTCTGCAGTTCAGGCAGCCTCCATCTTTTCAATCGCAAGTATAGTGGATGCGATCAGCAATCCAATCATGGGATTTATAACAGATAATTTCCATAAGACAAAGCTCGGCCGCAAATTTGGCAGACGGCGATTCTTTATTTTACTCGGAATCCCCCTTATGCTAGTGTATCCAATGATTTGGATGGAAGGGTTCGGATACTGGTATTATTTATCTGCATATATACTGTTTGAATTGATCTATACAGGAATCATGGTTCCTTATGAAACGATTGCTACAGAGATGACAGACAGCTTCTCTATGCGGACAAAGCTGACAGGCTATAAGGCTATCTTCGGTAAAATCGCGGGCTTTTTAGCAGCATTCATACCAGGACGTTTTATCGCAGAATATGGACAAGATGTGGCGAAGCCATTTTTTTACACAGGCATCGTGTATGGAGTCATTATGATGCTAGCCATGCTTGCGCTATATCTATTCTCGTGGGAGAGACCGCTTGAGAGTATTAAGAATGAGGACAGCGCCGGCAATCTCTTTGAATCTTTGAAAAAGCTTGTGGTTGATATGCTGTCTACTTTCAAAATCAGAACCTTCAGGCATCATTTAGGAATGTATTTGTTTGGTTTTGGGGCAGAGTGGCTGTTCGCTTCTGCGTTTACTTATTTTATTATTTTTGGATTAGGACAAAGCTCGGAGGTTGTATCCAATCTAAACAGCATGAACTCTATTCTGCAATTGATTTCAACAGCAATCTTTATCGGGATATGTTTGAAGATGGGCTTTGCCAAGCCGTATAGAATGGCGTTAACGATTGTTGTTCTTAGTGTAATAGGCTATACGGCGCTTTTTTTAACTGGATCTTCTAATCTTGTCATTTTGATCATTGTTATTACAGCTATTTTCGGATTTGGTACTGGCGGTGTTTACTATATTCCATGGACAGTATACACATTCTTAGCTGACGTTGATGAGCTCGTGACTGGAAGACGAAGGGAAGGAATATATGCGGGCACAATGACATTTGCAGGAAAGCTTGTTCGCGCTGTTATCGTCTTTTTGTTAGGATGGATTTTGGAGAAATTCGGCTTTGTTTCCGGCAATGCGGCACAGCCTGAATCTGCTGTCAATGCCATTGTATGGGTGTTTGCCGTTGGAGTCATCACGCTTGCCATAATCGCTATTTTAGTCACATACAAGATGAAACTGGACAGCAAAACACATGCGATGATTATAAAAGAAATAGAAAGAATCAACAATGGCGGTTCCAAACAGGAAGTAGACAAGGAAACGAAGGAAATAGTGGAATATTTAACAGGCTTTAAGTATGAACAGTGCTTTGGAAACAATTCGCTCGGCTATCAAAGCAGGAAAACGGTTTAGAAATAACGACAGGCAGAAAAGTTTATTGTTGAAAAAATTCTTGAAAACTCTTACACTATAAATATAAATGTTAACGTGAACATAAAATGAACAAGAGGTGAGTAAAGGTGGAGAAAACGTTTGAAAAGAAGAAAACTTATAACGGCTGGGGAGCAAAAGCTGCGAAAAGCGTGATGAAAAGAAAGCCGGAAATTAACCCGAAGATGAAGTGGGAATACGAAGACGGCGTCGTTCTGGAAGGAATGTACCTGCTATGGAAGCAGACGGGTGACAGAGAATATTTAGACTATATTCAACGAAATCTTGATTTGTTTGTCGACGGGGTCGGCAATATTCCAAAATACAGCTTAAAGGAATTCAATATTGATCATGTTAATAACGGAAAAATTCTTCTAGATTTGTATAAAGAAACAAGGGAAGAAAGATACAAAAAGGCCGCTGACCTGTTAAGAGAACAGCTGCGCCGCCATCCCCGTACGAAGGAAGGATCTTTCTGGCATAAACAAATATATCCTTACCAAGTGTGGCTTGACGGTTTATATATGGGATCTGTATTTTACGGTAAACATGTCCATTTCTTCGGGAAAGAAGAAGATTGGGAGGATGTCATCAATCAATTTCTGCTGTGTGAAAAGAACACGAAGGATGAAAAATCAGGATTACTGCATCATGCCTATGATGAAATGAGAGCACAGCCATGGGCAGATAAACAAACAGGACTGTCAAAGCATTACTGGGGCCGTTCAATCGGCTGGTTTGCGATGGCGCTTGTGGATGTTCTGGACTTTTTGCCAAGCAGCCATCCGCAAAAGCAGAGATTAATAGAAATGCTTGAGGAAGTTCTTGCAGCTGTTATGAAGGTGCAAGATAAAGAAACTTCGCTTTGGTATCAGATTATGGATCAAGGCACTAGAAAAGGTAATTATTTAGAATCCTCTTGCAGCTGCATGTTTCTTTATTCTATCGCCAAAGGTGTGCGCCAAGGCTATCTCGGTGACGAATGGTTTGCAGTTGCAGAAAAAGTTTATGAAGGCATTCTCGACGAATTTATTACAGAAACAAAAGAAGGCTATATTAATGTTAATAAAATCTGTTATGTCGGCGGGCTTGGCGGTGCTGATAAGAGGGATGGGTCTTTCGCTTATTATATCAGTGAACCGATTGTTACAAATGACCATAAAGGAGTCGGACCATTTATTTTAGCAAGTGCTGAGATGGAATGGCTTAATCAAAAACGGAAATAGGGGGATATTATGAAGCGATTTATGGATGAGGAGACTTTTTTGCTTAATAACAAGTGTGCTAAAGTGCTGTACCATGACTATGCGAAGGATCTGCCTATCATTGATTATCATTGCCATTTAGACCCGAAAGCAATCGCAGAGAACAAACGCTTCAAGAATATAACGGAAATATGGCTTGGCGGCGACCATTATAAATGGCGGGCGATGCGCACATTTGGGATTAATGAAGAGTTAATCACAGGAAGCCGTTCAGACAGTGAAAAATTTAAGGCGTGGGCAGAAACACTTCCCTATACAATCGGCAATCCTCTGCTCCATTGGTCTGCGATGGAAATGAAAAAATACTTTCAGATAGAAGAGCAGCTGTCAGGAGAGAATTGGCAAGAAATTTATGATGCTTGCAACAGACAAATAAGCAGTGAGGCATTCTCCGCACAAAGTCTTATTACAGGATCTAATGTGGAGTGGATTTGTACGACGGATGATCCTGCTGATACTTTGGAGCATCATCAGGCATTATCAAACAGTGCTTTTAGTACAAACGTTACCCCGACATTCAGACCTGACAGACTATTGAGAATTGGCAGAGAGGACTTTCATGAATATGTGCAAACTTTGGAAAA
This sequence comes from Niallia sp. MER 6, assembly GCF_023714395.1. Classification (NCBI taxonomy): domain Bacteria; kingdom Bacillati; phylum Bacillota; class Bacilli; order Caryophanales; family Bacillaceae; genus Niallia; species Niallia sp. MER 6. Next base: position 188,172 of record NZ_JAMAUK010000005.1, read on the forward strand.
GTCCGCCCGCTTATCCATAAATAGCTTTCACCAGTTTGTCGATGCAATCATGGCTCGGATTATGCATTTTAATGAAAATGGCTGCTTTATTTCAGATCACGCCTTTACAACCATTCCGTTTGCCAAAGCAACGGAAAGTGAAATGGAGGCCATATTTGCGAAAAGACTGAATGGCGGACAGCTGTCAGATTTTGAAGTGGAGCAATATGAAACAGAGCTTATGCTTATATTAGGAAGAAAATATGCGGAGCTTGGATGGACAATGCAGCTGCATATTGGTGCGGCAAGGGACCCTAATACGAAAATGGTAAGAAGACTTGGCTCGGATTCCGGCTTTGATTTTATCGGTGATTGGAATTATGGAGAGAAGCTTTCTAGGCTGTTAAATGAACTAGAGTCAGAGGATGCTTTGCCGAAAACCATTTTGTACAATTTGAATGCTGTACATAATGATGTACTGGCAACATTGGCCGGCTCTTTTCAGGAGGGCGGCATAAAAGGGAAGATTCAGTTTGGAACTGCTTGGTGGTTTAATGATCAAAAAGATGGGATGGAAAAGCAGCTTTCCTCTTTATCTAATTTTGGTCTGTTAAGTACCTTTATCGGCATGCTGACAGATTCCCGCTCTTTTATGTCCTATCCACGCCATGATTATTTCAGGCGTATATTATGCAATCTTATCGGCAATTGGGTAGAACTAGGAGAAGCGCCTAATGATAGGAAGCTACTCGGTAAAATTGTTCAGGATATTTCTTATAATAATGCCGTTAATTTTTTCAGCCTAAGGGATAGAGTAGAAAGAAGACCATAAATAAAGGCTCTTGCTGTTTAGGGCAGCAAGAGCCTTTATTTTAATATAACTTCCTTTTATAAGGAGGCTTTTATATCCTTAATGATATTTGCTTGGCATTTTTGCACAGCTTCAATAACTTGCTGTTCAAATTGCTCGGTAACCCTGTATTTAGGTGTGCTCACACTGATTGCTCCATAGTTTTTTCCATCAATTGTGACAGATGCACCGACACAAAATACTTCCTCTTCATGTTCGCAGTTATCAAAGGCATAGCCAATATCCCTTATTTTAGCAATTTCGTTGTGAAAGCCTTCCTTCGTAGTAATCGTGTTTTCTGTCATTTTGACAAGCTCGTTGTCTTCGAGATATGAGTCCACCACCTCATCGCCTTTATCGGCAAGCACTGCTTTGCCCATTGCAGAACAATACATTGGAATGCTTTTACCTACTTTGGAATAGAGGCAGATTGGATTTTTACTTTCAATTTTAGCAATATATACGATATTGGCTTTATCCTGTATGCCTAGATGGACTGTTTCAGTCGTCTCCTCCTGCAAGACTTCTAAATGGTGCTGGGCAATTTCTTTTATGTCCAGCTGCTCAATTGCCTTGTTTGCATACTTTATAATAGTTGGGCCAAGAGAGAATTTCTTCGTTTCGCTGTCTTTATATACATAGCCAATATAATTAAGTGTTTCGAGTATTTTTAAGGCAGTCGAGTTAGTCAGTTCTGTTTCTTTTGCAATTGTGTATAAAGCTTGTGCTTCTTGGCAGCCGGCTAAGTAGGACAAAATTTTGTCTGCTTTCAGCAAAACCGTTCCATAAAGTTGTTTTTCCATTGTCTTCCTTCCTTTTTCAAAGCTGGAAGGGAAAAAGACAAGACTGTTTTTTCCCTTATCCAAGCATTAGTTGATACTATTGTACACGTTTCGGATGAATTTCGCACTTTCCTCGATATGAGGATCAGCTGTCGACTCCATTAAATAATACATATATGGCTTGTTTTTCTTCAGTACCGAAAACAGCTTTTCGTAATCCAGCATCCCTTTTCCAACAGGAACGGTGGTTATTTTTCCGTCTTCTATCATAAAATCCTTAAGGTGGACAATGGCAATTTGGTCTCCGAATAGCTCTATTGATTCCTGGAACAATTTTTCTTGGGTTTTGTAGTTATCCAAAGTGATGAAGTTGACTGGATCATAAATAACCTGCAAATTATTGGAATAAATAATATCAAGCAATCTTCTCATGCAGTTTGGGGTATGAATGGGATGGTTGATACCACCTTCTATGCCGACAATTACGCCAAATTTTTCGGCTTCAGCAACAAGTTCCTTAACGCTGACAGCAACCTTTTGGAACGCTTCTTCTGTGAAGTTTTCCTCTGTGTATTCTATCACTTCGTTAACATTACCTGTTTCCGTGCCGACGATGCTGCAGCCAAAGTCTCTTGCATAACGGAGATGCTCTTTAAATCTTGTTAATTCCTGGTGTCTAATTTCATGAAGTGGATGAATCATATTAATATAGCATCCGAGAACAGCAATTTGGATGCCGGATTGTGAGAAAGCACGGCTAATATGAGATCCAAGACCAGATGAGAGGCTGCCTCTTTGTATATGTAAATCTGGAAATGATTTTGCTAATGCTAATTGCACAGCAGAAAATCCTTTTGCTGAAGCTTCCTTTGCAAGCCCTTCCAATGAATGGCTGCTCAAATCATGAGCCCTAATACCTAAATTCATCATTTTCCTTTTCCTCCCTCAATTGGATAAATAGATTTCAACAGGCAAAGTTTTCTTTTTTCTTGAATTCGTTTTCAAATACAGCTATAATGAACTTGTGTTTCCAAATAATAAATCGGATTTCCTTATAAGAAATTATACAAGATTATTGACGGAGGTGCAAGATGAATAAAGCGAATACTTTAAGTGTTTTGACAGATTGTGGGGTTGTCGCTGTTATCCGAGCTGATACCCCTGAAGAAGCGGTGCAGACATCCATTGCATGTGTGGACGGCGGAATTACTGGAATAGAAGTGACATTTACTGTCAAGGATGCGGAAAAAGCGATTAGAGAGCTTGTGGAAAGCTACCGAAATAACCAGGACGTAGTGATTGGTGCAGGAACAGTTTTGGATGGCCATACGGCAAGATTAGCGATAATGGCTGGCGCGCAATTTATAGTCAGTCCTTGCTTTGACAAGGAAACTGCTAAACTATGCAACTTGTATCAAATCCCTTATATGCCAGGCTGCATGACAGTAACAGAAATGAAGCAGGCCCTTGAATATGGTGCTGACATCATCAAGCTGTTTCCAGGCAGCGCTTTTGGACCGGATTATGTAAAGGCAGTAAAAGCTCCCCTTCCGCATGTGAATATTATGCCGACAGGCGGTGTAAGCTTGGAAAATATTCATGAGTGGATTGAAAACGGCTGTGCTGCTGTTGGTGTAGGCGGCAACTTGGTAGCACCAGCTAAAGAGGGCAATTTCGAGCAAGTTACCGCCTATGCAAGGCAGTATGTCGAAAAGGTTAAAGAAGCAAGAGGAAAAGCACAATGACGAAGGTTGTCACGTTAGGAGAAATCATGCTGCGGCTTTCCACAAGTCCAGGTGAACTTTTAACTTCTGCAGATACACTTCAGATGCATTATGGAGGCGGGGAAGCGAATGTCGCTATTGCTCTCTCAGGCTACGGGCATGATACATATTTCGTCAGCAAAGTTCCAGATAATGCATTAGGACGAGGAGTTCAGCGGCATCTTTTGGCAAATGGTGTGTCAACAGCATATTTGCTGCAAGGCGGTGAACGGTTAGGCACATATTATTTGGAAGCAGGCATTGGCAAACGAAGTCCGCGGGTAACTTATGACAGGAAGCATTCTAGTTTTGCCAATCTTTCTGCTAGTGAGTTAATCTTCGAGGAAATCCTTGACGGTGCATCATTATTCCATGTTTCTGGCATAACATTGGCGCTGTCACAAGATTTAAGAGAATTAACTTTGGAAGCTTTAAAAACGGCCAAAAGGAAAGGAATTAAAACCAGCTTCGATTTTAATTACAGAGCAACACTATGGAGTCAAGAAGAGGCCGCAACAGCCATTCTGCCAATATTGCCTTATGTGGATATTTGTTCATGCGGAGAATTAGACGCAGTTTTTCTTCTCGGCATCAAGGAAGCTGATCATACTCTGTCAAAAGAGGAAAGACTTGTGTATTATTACCGGAAAATCAATGAAATTTTTCCGAATTTGGAGGTAATGGTGTCCACTTTCCGAAACAATATTTCAGCCTCTAGTAATGAACTGCAAGGAAATCTTTATGCAAATGGGACGCTATATCAGTCGAAAGTCCATGATATTCAGCCGATAGTGGACAGGGTTGGTGGCGGGGATGCATTTGCAGCAGGGATTTTAAACGGACTGCTAGAGAAAATGGATTATGAAAAGACAGTAACATTCGCAGCTGCGGCATCTGCCTTAAAACACACAGTTCATGGCGACTGCAGCCAATTTACGAAAGAGGAAGTTCAGAGATTCATAGAATCAGGCTCAGGAAGAATTTCCCGCTAATATCATTTTTTTGTATTGATTCATAAAAACATTTTAAGGAGCGATTGAAAATGACAGAATTAGATACTCGTTATGCTATCCACCCTGAGGACATGAAAAAATATACGACGGAAGATTTGAGAAACCATTTTCTCGTTGAGACTATCTTCACACCAGGTCAAGTTTGCCTAACGTATACTCATAATGACCGCATGATTTTTGGCGGGGTAACTCCAGCGCAATCAGAATTGACTATAACCCTCGATAAAGAACTAGGAGTCGAATATTTCTTAGAGCGCCGTGAGCTTGGTATCATAAATATTGGCGGTAATGGTTCTGTCACGTTAGATGGAGAAGTATATGACATGCAAAAAAGAGATGGTCTGTATGTCGGAAAAGGAACTAGAGAAGTAATTTTCCGTTCAGATGATCCGGAAAATCCAGCAAAATTTTATATCAATTCAACACCTGCTCATCATCAATATCCAACTGTTAAAATTGATATTAATAAAATTGAGCCTCTGCAAGCGGGAGAGCCTGGAACACTTAACGAACGTCGAATCTATCAATATGTGCATCCTAATGTTTGCGAAAGCTGCCAGCTGCAAATGGGCTTGACGATGTTGTCACCTGGAAGTGTCTGGAACACGATGCCATGCCATACACATGAAAGAAGAATGGAAGTATACCTGTATTTCGATATGGAGCCGCAAACTCGTGTGTTCCATTTTATGGGGCAGCCTTCAGAAACTAGACATTTGGTTATGAGTAATGAGCAAGCAGCTATTTCGCCAAGCTGGTCCATCCATACTGGAACAGCAACAAACAATTATACATTTATTTGGGGAATGTGCGGGGAAAACATCACGTATACGGATATGGACCATGTAAAAATGGAAGATTTGCGCTGATAAAACCAAAACGATGCGAAAAATAGGAGGAAATGATAATGACGACGCAATTTGATCAATTTTCTTTAGATTATTTTAAGCTGGACGGAAAAGTGGCTATTGTAACAGGCGGAAATACAGGTTTAGGACAGGGCTATGCAGTTGCTCTTGCAAAAGCAGGAGCTGATGTATTCATTGTTACCCATAACGATGACTGGGACGAAACAAAGGAACTGCTTGAGAAGGAAGGCAGAAAGGCAGTTTTTCATAAAGCTGACTTGACTGACAGAGCACAAGCAAAGGCATCCATTGAAGCATGTCAAGAAGCGTTTGGTAAAATTGATATTTTAGTCAATAATGCAGGAACAATAAGACGTGCCCCGCTGCTTGAGTATTCTGAAGAAGATTGGGATGCAGTTATGGACATTAACTTGAACGCTGTCTACTTCTTGAGCCAGGCTGCAGCAAAAATCATGAAGGAGCAAGGCGGCGGAAAAATTATCAATGTTGCGTCCATGCTGTCATTCCAAGGAGGAAAGTTCGTTCCGCCTTACACAGCAAGCAAGCATGGAGTCGCTGGTATTACAAAAGCATTTGCTAATGAACTGGCTGAATATAATATCCAGATTAATGCTATCGCTCCAGGCTATATCAAAACAGCCAATACAGCACCAATTCGGGCTGATGAAAAGCGAAATGCGGAAATCTTATCGCGCATACCTGCTAATCGCTGGGCAGATCCAGCAGATTTGATGGGCGTTATCGTTTTCTTGGCAAGCAAAGCTTCCGACTATATGAACGGCCATATTTTAGCAGTTGATGGCGGCTGGTTAGCAAGATAACAACAAAAAAAAAAGACATTTTTCAATCTGTGCTTTGAAAAATGTCTTTTTTGTTTTGTATAGAATTCGTAAAAAAAGGTATTCGATACAGTGATAAAGAATACATGTTAAGTGGGTTTTACCTGCAGAACACGTAATAAAATGACTTGGACAAAATAATTGGCATAAGAAAGAGGTATATATTTAACAAATGGCTATAAAAAGTCTTAATCATCTATTGTTTTCTGTCTCTGATTTAGAGAAGTCAATTGCTTTTTACCAAGATGTGTTTGATGCAAAACTGCTCGTCAAAGGCAGAACGACAGCCTATTTTGACTTGAATGGTATGTGGATTGCTTTAAATGTAGAAAAAGATATTCCCCGAACAGAAATCGAAGCATCTTATACCCATATCGCTTTTTCTATCGAAGAAGATGAATTGGACACGATGTATAAAAAGCTAACAGAGTTAAATGTAACAATTCTGTCTGGTCGACCGCGGGATGAAAAAGATAAAAACTCCATCTATTTTATTGATCCAGATGGTCATAAGTTTGAATTTCATACAGGTACATTACAGGATAGATTAAATTATTATAAAGAGCATAAACAGCATATGAAATTTTATGATTAAGGAAGAGAAGCATATGCAAAGTTGCCGGATTTAAAAAGGAAACAGTCAGGTGCCGAAAAAAGCCGCATCAGTTTTTTACTTAGAAGAGCTGAAACAAATGGGAGAATGATAGTCATGGAGTTCAATAAATTACATTCCAATACCTATTGGTTTTGGGATATATCGAGACAAACACACTAATATAAGAGGGGTAGGATATAATATGACAAAAAAATGGGCTTTTGTATCTGATTTCGATGGAACTATATCAAAAAAGGATTTTTATTGGATTGTTATTGATCAGTATTTTCCTGAGGGTAAGGAACTTTATAAGGAATGGAAAAACGGGGCTATCAAGGATATTGATTTTTTAAGCACTGTTTTTTCCGCTATTCACCAGGATGAGGACCAAATCATTCGCGATGTTCACGGTATCCCGATTGATGAGCATGTACCAGCATTTGTGAAAGCCGTCCAGCAAAGCGGAGGGGACTTTTATATATTGAGTGCGGGAACAGATTATTACATAAAGCATATTGTGGAGAAGTATAGATTAGAGCAGGTGATTATTCTTTCTAATGAAGGTGTGTTTAAGGATAGAAATATACACTTGAATATTAATAAAGAGGATTGGAAGTATTCCGAACGGTACGGAATTGACAAGTCCATCGTTATTCAAAAGCTTAAAAGACAATATGACAAAGTTTACTTTGCTGGAGACAGTGAGCCAGATTCCCATCCGGCTGCATTTGCTGATATTACTTTCGCAAGGGATGTGCTGAAGGACCTGCTTACAGAAAAAGGAATAAACTTTATCCCGTTTGATTCTTTTAAGGAAATTGAAGCAGAACTTGTAAAAACTGGTGATATCAAAGTGAAATAATAATTAAAAGTTAAGGTAATGTAAAGATATTGTTAATATCATGTATTTATGATGTAAATACAATATGATGGTGTTACTAAAGTGTAGAAAGGGGTGAGCTTTTGTTTAAAAAGTTTATTCGTAAAATCCAAGAATTTTCGGGAAGCCACAGTGATCGTCACAGACACAGAAGATACAGCAGCAGTCGCCGCAGATACAATCGCAGCAGCAGCAGTTCTGGCAGAAGAAAATACGACAGATACGGCGGCAGCCACCGTTACAAGCGTAAAAGCTATAGCAGCAGCTAACTAAAAACTCTTGCTCTATTAAAGGAGCAAGAGTTTCTTTATTGTCCGGTCAAGATCCTCCCGTATACTTGGTACATCCGGATAGCCCTCATCTATGCCAAGCAGCTTTTTTAAAAGCTCTACAGTGGCATCATTTAGGACAAGCTCATCAAGCCAGCTTCCCTTTCTTTTCCGCTTACCCGTATAAGTAGAGTACAGTAAAAAAAGAAGGCATTCTCCAATATCGTAAAAGTCATCCTGTTTTCGCTCAAGCGCTGCTTTTGAATCGCTGACTTTTTTGGCAAGCCCAAAGTCTATTAAATACAGATTATCTCCTTTTAATAGAATATTAGGTGGACGGATATCATCATGAAATATATGTTCCTTATGCAAATAATCAACAACTGTTAACAGCTTGTCAATAAGCTTCAATGCTTCTAATTCGGAAAAGGTCTGCTTTTGATAAAAAAGCAAATCTTCTATATTTAAGCCTTCTACATACTCCATTATATAAAAAGCTTCCTTGTCTGAGTGAATGGTATCAACCAAACGGGGAATTTGCTTATGGTGAAGACTAGCTAGTAAATCTATCTCAGAGAGGAAGCGCTGCCGCTCCTTTAACTTCAAAGCTTTACTTGGACGCAATTGTTTTGCTACATATTGTTGGCCAGTTTTTATATTTGTGCATTTGTAAATGATTCCATATCCACCCATACCAACACATTTATCAATTTTATAAGTATCGCCAAGAAAAGCACCTTTCTCTAACGGGCGGTCATATATCCATTTCAATAGAAACTTCCAATTCATTCCTACACATCCTAAGAGCTAATATTTAAGATTATTGTAGCAAATTACTCACAGTGATGATATTAGAAAGTAATTAGCAGGTTATTGGATTTTTTTAGGAATAGCAAGCTTTAAACTCTAATAAGATACATTAAAGGAGATAAGAAGGTGATACATTGGACAGTTATTTGATTTCACATTTTCTATTTTACGGGCTCATCTTTGCAGCATTTTTTTTCTCCTGGAGAATTGGCAAGAATATGCTTAAAAAGAAGGGGATTATAGCTGCAATCACCGCATCAATCTTGGCAAGCACCATTATTTTAACCATTTGCGGGGCAATTTGGCATCAAATTGTACCAGATTTAATCGGCAAGGGGATTATCCTGTTTATTTATAGTTTGGCCATTGCAGCAGGAAATGTACTCGTTATTAGTCTTTTACTCTATAAAAAGAGCAGTCAAAAGGGTTGAGTTCTTTTTACCAGGCTGCCAACAAAATGAAAAAGCATTGTCACGATATGGCAATGCTTTTTCATGCAAAAAATTACCGAAAAAGAAATAGGCAACCTAAAATTTATATGCTATACTTTTTCTTTTATGCATAATACATAAAAAAATTTTCAAAAAAGAATGTTTTTTTCCTGTTCATATAGAATATATAGGACATGGTTTTGTATAAACAATCATGTAATATAGAAGTGGTTGTTTGCTAACATCAGAGAAAGAGAGTGTGAAGAATAATCATGGAGGAACAAAAATTAGCGAGAGGATTAAAGAACAGACATGTTCAGCTGATTGCCATCGGTGGTGCAATCGGAACAGGATTATTTCTTGGTTCAGGGAAGTCTATCCACCTAGCAGGACCATCTATTTTATTTGCCTACATCATTACAGGCATCATCTGTTTTTTAATTATGAGAGCTTTAGGAGAATTGCTTCTTTCTAATTTGGAGTATCATTCGTTTGTTGATTTTGTACAAGATTATCTTGGCAGCATGGCTGCATTTATAACGGGCTGGACCTATTGGTTTTGCTGGATTACAATCGCGATGGCAGACTTAACAGCAGTCGGATTGTACACACAATACTGGTTTCCCACTGTACCGCAATGGGTGCCAGGTTTAATATTGCTTGTAATTCTTCTATGTATGAACTTAGCAACAGTTAAGCTTTTCGGAGAAATGGAGTTTTGGTTTGCGCTAGTTAAGGTAATTGCCATACTCGCATTAATTGTTGTCGGTTTATTTATGATCTTTAAAGGAATCACAACAGATGCCGGCCCATCAGGTTTCTCTAACTTATGGAGTCATGGCGGCATGTTCCCGAACGGTATGAATGGATTTATTCTATCCTTCCAAATGGTTGTATTTGCCTTTGTTGGAATTGAGCTTGTCGGATTGACTGCTGGAGAAACGGAAAAGCCAGAAGAAGTTCTACCGAAAGCAATCAACAGTATTCCAATCAGGATCTTGATATTCTATGTTGGGGCATTGCTTGTTATCATGGGGATTTATCCTTGGAATGCCATTAATCCAGCAGAAAGCCCGTTTGTTCAAGTGTTCTTGACAGTTGGAATTGCAGCAGCAGCCGGAGTAGTCAACTTTGTTGTCCTTACATCTGCAGCTTCAGCATGTAACAGTGCCATCTTTAGTACAAGCAGAATGGTATTCTCATTAGCAAAAAATGAAAACGCACCTGCACCAATGACTAAGCTGACAAAAAGACGTGTGCCAGCAAATGCACTATACTTTTCATTAGTCGTTATATTAGTGGCTGTTGTCTTAAACTATGTTATGCCTGAAGATGTATTTACATTGATTACGAGTATTTCAACTGTTTGCTTCCTATTCATATGGGCAATCATCGTCATTTGCCATATGTTGTATCGAAAAAGAAAGCCGGAATTGGCGAAAGGGAACCCATTTAAAATGCCCCTTTACCCAGCAGCTAACTATGTTATTCTAGCATTTTTGGCATTTATTTTAGTTGTCCTAGGTTTTGCAGAGGATACTAGAATCGCATTATTTGTGACACCAGTATGGTTTATTCTATTGATTGTCATTTATCAATTCCGTAAAAAAGCAGCTAAGTAAAAGAAGGAGAAAAGGCAGCGGATCGCTGCCTTTTCTAATTTTTTATGGAAACTTTACAATAAAATAAAGTTTATCTTGACGTTCGGACAAACTTCCATTATTATAAATACATCAAGCAAGTAGAGCTGATAAATTAGTAGATTCATACATATTAAGATCCGATAGTTCAGCGGGAGAATACATCCTTGACAGGGATGGGGTCGGGGGTTCGAATCCCTCTCGGATCATCAAGAAGAGATCACTTTCCATAGAGGAAGTGGTCTTTTTTTGCGTTTTTTTAGTAATAAACGTCTAATCCTTCGCTATTTTTGATTAGACGTTTGCTGTCTTGTAATCAAGCTTTTAGTATTGCATGTTCTGCCCAGCCAATGATATTACCATTTACTCCGAATATTCTGCTATCCTAGCGCCGCCGAGTTTATATAACAACAGAAGTTGTTGGGCCATAAAAACAGGAGTCTCCATATAATCATTTTTTATCCAATACTTAGTCACACCAAATTGTGCAGAAGTAACATAACTAAGATAGATTTGTTGAGGTACTAATAAGTCAATGTCTCCCTCGGGATGAACGGTTGTTAAACCTTTTACTGTTTTTTCATAGAATATTTCTTGGAGTTTTTCGGAAAAAATCAATGGACCATTTTTTCCAAGCATAACAGTATAAAAATCTTTATGTTTATAAATATTTGTTAAGATTCCTTTGAATATCTCTTCTAATGTTTTGAGACTAAATGATTCTTTAGCTTCATTATGTATTTCAATTGCCTTTTCTAGATCATCCAGTACCTCTTTTATACTTTGTTCTAGTAAATCGAATTTATCTTTATAATGAGCATAAAATGTGGCGCGATTAATATCCGCCTTTTTTGTGATATCACTTACAGAAATAGAGTCAGCTCCCTTTGTTTGCAATAGGGTAAGATATGCACAAATAATAGCTTTCTTCGTTTTTGTAATTCTTCTATCTACCTTTTCCATTCGTACTCCTACTTTCGAATTATTTTCCCTATTTATAAAACGGTATGCAAAAATATGTTGCTTAAAATACATTTTTACCCATTTTAATGGTTTTATTTGGATGAAGTAGTTTGTAAAATTAATATACACATTGAATTATAACATACAGTGTGTTGGATAGGTGTTTAAACAAGGAGGGAAATGGATTGAGTAAATTACATGTTTTAATTGCTGGTGGGGGTATCGGGGGATTATGTTTAGCCCAAGCGCTAAAGAAGGCTGGAATACGATTTTCAGTATTTGAACGAGAAGATGATGTAGCAAAATCTGGTTACCGCTTGCATATGAATATGGATGGTGGTGAAGCATTAAAAAAATGCTTGCCAGAAAATCTATACCAACTATATATACAAACATCTAGAAAAAATCCTCGTCGTGAAATGGCTGTCTTGATTGATGAGCAGTTAAATGAAGTAGGAGTTCGCCCTCATATTGGCGCTCCCAATGATAAAGATTTTCCGCACACTGCTGTAAATAGAAAAACTTTATGTCAAATATTACTTAGTGGTCTGGAAGAAGATGTTTATTTTAACAAGAGAATAGTAGGGTTTGATCAAGATGAAGAGGAAGTGCGGGCCTATTTAGAAGATGGGACAGTGGTGCGGGGAGACATCCTTGTTGCTGCTGATGGCATAAATTCAGCTGTCCGAACTCAATTGCTGCCTGGAGTTTCACCGGTGGATACTGGTGCAAGAGCATTTTACTCGAAGTCACCTTTAACTAGTGAGCTAAGGGAGATTCTGCCAGAGGTTTTATTTGATGGTTTTACAAGTGTAATGGATGATAAGGGAATATTTATGGCAATTGGTCCATATGAAGCCAGACGACCAGTAATAGAGGCTGCCAAAGAACTGGCACCTCATTCAATCTTTGAACCTGTAGATGATTACATAATGATAACTTTAAATGTTTCAGCAAGGCACTTGAGCTTAACGGACGAAGAGCTTCGACAGTCTAATTCTAAGGTTTATCATGAAATCATGCTAAATTTTACGAAGAATTGGCATCCCGTTTTAAAAGGCTTAGTTGAACGATTACAACCAGAGACAGTTTCCCTCTTATCTGTTAGGTCTATTAATCCGATAGACCCTTGGCCAACAAGCCGCGTCACTTTACTCGGTGATGCTATTCACGCTATGCCGCCAAGCTTTGGAGCTGGTTGTAACCTAGCTTTAAGAGATGCCAGTATACTAGCAGAGCAAATAGCAGAAATGGAAAAACAGAATAAAGAATGGAAAAATGCGATATCTCACTACGAAGAAGAGATGCGTTTACACGATTACCCAATCTTTGAGATGTCCTCAAATATAGACTTAGCAAGAAAATTTAATCCTGTGTATAAATAATTAATCATCATTCCTATCCTGTTGTTTTCTTAAAAAAAGAGCAATAGGATAGGAATCGAAAAGTAGGAGTGGATAATGGATACCTATCAATTAATTTCAGAAGAAGCAAAGAAGAAATTGCTGATTATTTTAGCATGTTCGCTCGTGTTTTCATCCATGAGTGCCACTATGTTTAATGTTGCCTTGCCAGCAATAACAAAGGAGCTTTTCCTGACTTCCTCACAATCAAGTTGGATTGTCACAAGCTATATGATTGTTTATGCCCTTGGCTCCGTATCTTACGGAAAACTAGCTGATAAATATAAGTTAAAGAACTTGATAACAATAGGGATATTACTTTTTTCGCTAGGATCTTTATTAGGATTTCTCTCTAGTAGCTTTCCCTTGATTATTATTTCAAGAGTTATGCAAGCTATGGGTGCATCTGTGTTTCCTGCGTCTGCGATGATTATTCCAGCTCGTTATTTTTCACCAGAAACACGCGGCAGAGCGTTAGGGATGACATCAGCTGGTTTATCTTTTGGGGTTGCGATTGGCCCGATTATTTCAGGGGTTTTAACAACTGCTTTCCATTGGCATTATCTGTTTGCTTTATGTATTCTGCCAATCGTCTTTATCCCTTTATTTAGGAGTACGCTTGATAATCAATCAGGAAGTGATATTAAATTAGATTGGGTAGGAGCTATCCTTCTGGGGGGAATGGTTACTTTACTTTTACTAGGAATTTCGTCAAACCAAATGTTTTACTTCTTATTTGTTATCCTATTCGTTATTTTATTAATGTGGAGAATTAGGAAAGCAAAGGACCCTTTTATAAGAGGAGAATTATTTAAAAATAAAAAGTACACAATAATTCTTGTCTTATTTGCACTAAGCTCTGGTATTGGATTTGCTTTACCGTACTTAACGCCGCTATTTCTTTCAGATGTTTATCATATTAATGCTTTTACAAGTGGTCTTATAATGTTTCCAGGTGCCGCATTAACAGCGCTGTTATCCAAAAGAGGGGGATCGCTTGCCGATAAAAGGGGCGCAGCCTTTTTAGGATATATAGCAGTAACCGCCTATTTTGTTTGTTTTATTAATTTAATATGGCTTGTCGGAAAATCTCCCTATTTCATTATGGTAATTCTCGTGTTTGGCTATATAGCGCAGTCATTCTTCCAAATGACCCTTGCAAATATGGTGTCACATGTATTGCCAAAAGCGGAAACTGGAGTAGGTATGGGGCTGTTTATGCTGACAAACTTTATCGCAAGCTCCATTGCAACGACTTTAATGGGAACGTCTATTACTAGAGGCACCAGCTTTCTTAGCTTAAATATGTTTAACTTGGCAAAACAGGCAGCTGTTTATAGTGATATTTATCTCATGCTTACAGTGATTGTAGTTGTGATGTTTTGTATCTTTGTTTTTACTGTTGGTAAGAAAACTTATAGTAGATATCTAAAAGAAAATGTATAAGTTTTTTAAAATAAATAAGGAGAGAGTAAACTTAGATGTAAATTCTTTGTTAACTTGAATATAACTAGATACTAACAATAGGCACTTTCTTTGGAGATAATATATCTCAAGAAAGTGCCTATTTTGTTTATGAGCAAAATTTCTAGTAATCAACGCAAATTTCTAAGAAATTATTTAATAAATAAACAATTCAACTTGATTTTTGGTATAGTAAAGATAAAGGTTGTTTAATAATGCAACAGAAGGTGATGTTAAATGAAGGTTTTGGCGATTGCCCCCTATGAGGGGTTAAAAGAATTAATCATAGAATTAGGACGTAATCAAGATTTTGAGATACATGTAGAGGTTGGAGATTTAGAGAAAGGAGTTAAGCTTGCCAGCCGCGCAGCTGAACAAGGGTTTGATATTATTATCAGCCGCGGGGGGACAGCAGAACTCATCCAAAAGAAAGTATCCATTCCTGTTATTGAAATTGAAGTTTCCGGATATGACATGCTCCGAGTGTTAACCCTTGTAAAAGACTATCCTGGTAAGGCTGCAATTGTTGGCTTTCCGCCGATATCGGAAGGAGCAGCAACAGTTTGCCAACTACTTGAAATGGATATTTCCCCGTTTGTTATTTCTAAGGAGGAGGAAGTACAGCCAACGTTAAAGCAGTTGCTGAAAAAAGGATATGAAGTCATTATTGGTGATGCCATTACTGTGAAGGAAGCAGAAAATCTTGGATTAAATGGAGTATTAATTACGTCTGGAAAAGAAAGCATCTTAAAGGCTTTTCAAAATGCAAAAAAAATACACCATTATTTTTCCATACTAAGAAGAAAATTATCGATTGCCGAACAAATTCTTCAAGAAGAAGATGGCTTTGTTGTGTTTGATGCAAAGTTTAATAGTGTCTACTCTAATACATGTTTCACTGAACAATTTAAAAAAACCTTTAAAGCTTCTGTCGAAATCGAGGAGGCAGTGACAGAAGTTATTTCAAAAGGTGAATATTCCTCTCTAATTGAAAGTGATAATGTCTTTTGGAAGGTAAAGGGGACCGAATTGGAAGGATTTGAACTTCCGCTAGTTTTGTTCCGGTTACAAAGAGTGACATCTACTCAAAAAAAGCTTTCTGATGGTATAACCATTATTTCTTCAGTGATGAATTCCAGCCCGATTAAATCTTCTTTTATAAAAAATAACCAGATGAAAAAGATTATTCAATCAGCTGAAAAATTTAGTGATAAAAAGGAATCGATCTGGATCAGCGGTGAAAAAGGGACAGGGAAGGGGAAATTAGCTCATTATATCCATTTCCATCGTTCCAAACATACTTTACCCCTGCTGACAATAAATTGTTCTCTTGTAAATGAAGAACAATGGAAATGGTTGTTGGAGGATGAAGGTCTGCTTGCCTCCAATGAGAATGGAACTATTTTTCTCAAAAATATCGATACCATTTCTTTATCGATTCAAAAGGATCTATTGTCTTTTCTTATAAAGCATAACCTGAAGTCGCCTATTATTGCATCATCAAGAGAGAGTATTTTGACCATGATTGAAACTGGTGCGTTCTCAAGTGATTTATATTTTTTGCTTGCCCGACTGACATTAACTCTTCCGCCGTTATCAAAGCGAAAAGAAGATATTGATCATCTCGCTCGTATTTTTATTAATGAAACGAATACAAAATACGGCAAACAAATTGCAGGGATTCGGAATGAAGCTATTGAGGAATTAGAGAATTATAGCTGGCCAGGAAACATAACTCAATTGAAACAAGTGATAAATGAAACGGTGCTGTTAGCAAATGGACCTTTTATTGAAAAAGAAGATATAAGTCATATTTTAAATACAAAGTTAAAAGAAACGGAAATGGCTCAGCTAAACCTAATAGGTACGTTAGAGGAAATAGAACAGAGAATTATCAGGCAGGTTTGGCAGGAAGAAGGTATGAACCAAACTAAAACAGCTGAGAGGCTGGGCATTAACCGAACAACTTTATGGCGAAAATTGAAGGAATTGTAAATAAAAACATCAAAACTGTTTCAAAATTAAACAGTTTTGATGTTTTTATTATTTTATTTAAGATAAATATTGTGAAAATAAACAATATAATCTATAATTCAACATGTAAGCGTTCTTATAACTGTTTAAAAAATAAACAATTGAATTGGAAGGTGGAAGGATATGGAGCTAAAAGGGATTATTCCAGCTATGTTGACTCCATTAACGATAGAACAAAAAGTCAACGATTCTGTTACAAGACAATTAACAAACCATTTGCTTGATTCAGGTGTACATGGGCTTTTCATTCTTGGGACAAACGGGGAATTTCACCTGCTGAATAAGGAAGAAAAATTAACATTTGCCAAAATTGTCATTGAGGAAGCAAATGGAAGAGTACCTGTAATCGTTGGTACAGGCGGTAATAGTACAGAGGAAACGATTGATTTATCACAAAAAATGGAGCAGTTGGGCGCTGATGCTTTGTCCGTGATTACTCCGTTCTTTATATCGCCATCACAAGCGGAAATGGCTGTTCACTTTGAAAAGGTAGCAAAGAGTACTTCCTTGCCGATTCTACTGTACAATATCCCGGCTAGAACAGGGGTTAATCTTGAGCCAGAAACTGTTTCACGACTAGCTAAAGTACCGAATATTGTCGGAATCAAAGATAGCAGCGGCAACTTTGCCAACATTGAGAATTACATTAATGCAACAAAGGATGAAGATTTTTCGGTTTTTGCTGGTACAGATTCTTTAATTCTCCAAACCTTACAAGCTGGTGGAAAAGGAGCAGTTGCTGCGACAGCCAATATGGTTCCGGATGTAGTAGTTGCAATTTACGACAAATGGTTAGAAGGAAATATAGAAGCGGCGAAGGAAAATCAAGAAAAGCTACAGCCTCTTCGTGACACCTTTAAACATGGTACCTTGCCTTCTGTATTAAAGAAAGCGGTAGAACTTTACAGTGTTCCAGTAGGTCCACCAAAAATGCCTGTATCTGAAGTATCAGGAGATGCGCTAGAAATAGTCACTGAAATGGTGGATTGGTATAAACAACGAAAAGAATCGATTGTTAAATAACGATAGTAAAACACAATCATAATGAAATTAGAAAGGTGGATGGAAATGCAAACGATTTATCAATTTCAAACTGCGCAAAATATTGTCGCAGGTCCAAACTCACTTCAGTTGCTTGGAGAAAAATTAAACCTACTAGGAGTAGAGGTGAAATCAGCACTGATTATTACACAGCCGCCGATGGTGGATTTAGGTTTTGTTGAACAAATAGTCAATCCGTTAAAAGAGAAAGGAATATCTGTTGATACTAATACAAATATTTTACCTGAACCAACATTAGAAAATATTGAACAAGTTTTTGAAGCAACGGCAAGTAATAATTATGATGTATTAATTGGTATTGGCGGGGGAAGTGTTCTTGATACAACAAAAATTCTCTCTGTGTTAAAAACAAATGATGCATCCGTTGAGCAGCTATTGGGGACTGACCTTGTGGCGAATCCAGGAGTTCCGACAATTTTAATTCCAACCACTTCCGGAACTGGTGCTGAAGTTACACCAAATGCAATCGTTACCCTACCTGACCAAGAATTAAAGGTTGGTATTGTAAGTAAGTATTTACTTCCGACACTAGTTATCCTTGATCCTGTGCTCACTTTAAAATTACCTAAGCCAATCACGGCTGCAACAGGAATGGATGCTTTTACTCATTCTTTAGAATCCTTTATTTCAACAAAGGCAAATCCAATCAGTGATATGTTTGCATTAGAGTCAATCCGTTTAATCTCTTCCAGCATTGTGGAAGCTTATCAAAATGGAGAATCAATAGATGCAAGAGAAAAAATGCTGGTAGGGTCTATGTATGGCGGGATGGCTTTAACAAGTGCAGGAACAGCAGCCGTACATGCTTTGGCCTATCCTTTAGGCGGAAAATATAAAATTCCTCATGGTGTGGCAAATTCTATGCTCCTTCCACATGTCATGAAATACAATATGGATGCAATAACGGACCGATTGGCTTTAGTTGCTGAACCTATGGGAATCAGTACTGAAGGTCTTTCCAATAGCCAAGTGGCAGAAAAAGTTGTCGAAAAAATCGTTGAGTGGACCAATGTGTTAGAAATCCCTCAAGATCTTAAAAGCTATGGTGTTAAAGAGGAAGAATTGCCGGAAATTTCTGTATCAGCTTCACAAGTCACCCGTTTGTTAAATAATAATCCAAAAAAATTAAGTGTAGCAGATATTGAAGCGATTTATCGCCAGCTGCTATAATGCTAGATTATGAGAATATCAGTTATTTCGGATGATTTAACGGGAGCAAGTGATTGTGGAGGGCAGCTTATTCGTTTCGGTTTAAAGGTGTCCGTAATGGTGCAGGAACATTCTGAAAAAATGAGTGACTATGACGCAGTTATTTACAATACAGACAGCCGCTCTGTTACCGGGCATGAGGCTTATGAAAGCGTGAAAAAGGTATGTGACACGATAAAATCAGATCCAGTAGACGTAATCTATAAAAAGATTGATTCGACCATGAGAGGGAATATTGGGGAGGAAATCAATGCCATCTTTGATTCTTTTTCCCCGGATTTCGTGATCATTGCTCCTGCCTTTCCAGTGAATGGGCGTAAAGTCATCAATGGGATTCATTATCTAAATTCTGTTAAATTGGAGAATACCGAGGTGGCAAAGGATCCAAAAACACCTGTCCGGGATTCAGAGATTAAAAGATTGATAGAAAATCAATCAAAGCGGAAGGTAGAGCATATTACCTTTCAAGAGATTCATCAAGGGCATGACACTATCATGGAAAAATTGGTTTCCTGTAAGAACAATCAGATCTCTTATATTACAGTTGATTCTGCGCAAGAGTCTGATTTGGAAAAACTTGTCGAATTGATTCACCAGACTGATTTCTCCGTCGTTTGGGTTGGTTCTGCTGGTCTAATGAATTATTTACCGGAGATTTACGGGATGAAACAAGTCGAAAAAACGCTTCCTCTGCCTATCCATACTGAACCTGTTCTCTTAGTTGTTGGCAGTGTTAGTGAAACAGGCAGAATCCAGCTGCAGCATCTTTTGAACAATTCGGAAACGGTTGGACTGGAAATGAATTCGGCTAAAGTCTTACAGGACGAAGAATTAAAGGCAATGGAATTAATGCGAATTCTGTCTGAGGCTAAAGAGGCTTTATTTCAAGGGAAAAATGTAGTTTTATACTCTTCGAATAATGTGAATGAAACCCGTAACATTGGCGAGCAACTGGGATATGATGCTGTTAAAATTAGCAATATTATTTCCATGAGATTAGGTGAATTAGCAGCAGAAATCATCTCTATTCATGATTTAAAATATTTATTTTTAACTGGTGGAGATACTGCTCAGCAAGTTTTCCTACAATTAAATGCAAAAGAATTTATATTACTGGATGAAGTAGAATCTGGTATCCCGCTTGGCCGGGTATCCACTGATAAAGAATTTTTTATAGTTACAAAGGCTGGGAACTTTGGCTCAAAGGAAGTCATGTTAAAAGCACTTTATAAACTTCATGGGAGGGATTATGATGAGGCCGATTATAGGGATTACCATGGGCGACGCCGCAGGAGTGGGATCTGAGATTATCGTGAAAGCATTAGGCCATCCAGCTGTGTACGAAATATGCAGACCAGTTGTGATTGGGGACGCGAAAATGATTGAAAGAGCCATTCGTATTACTCAAGCACCATTAACTGTAGCAGCAGTTGCATCTGTCACTGATAGCAAATTTGAATTCGGTACAATTGACTGTATGGATCTGGATTTACTACCTGCTGACTTGCCTTTTGGAGAATTGTCGCCACAAGCAGGAGATGCAGCCTTTCAATATTTAAAGACAGCTGTTGAATTGGCAAAGAATAAAGAGATACAATCAATCTGTACCGCACCATTAAATAAAGAAGCGCTTCACAAGGGAGGACATCTATATCCAGGACATACCGAAATTCTTGCAGAATTAACGGAAACGGTGGATTATTCGATGATGTTATCATCACCTAAATTGAAAGTGATTCATTTGACCACACATGTTGGTCTGATTAAAGCAGTTCAGTCGATTACACCAGAACGAACGTATAAAGTAGTAAAGCTTGCTCATGAAACATTAACACGTGCAGGTTATACAAATCCAAGAATTGCGGTTTGCGGTATCAATCCACATGCAGGTGAAAATGGCTTGTTTGGTGAAGGGGAAGAGGAAGAAAAACTAGTTTCGGGAATTGAGCAAGCAAGTGCTGAGGGAATAAATGTAAGCGGTCCACACCCTGCTGATACCGTGTTTTTCCGTGCAGTTCGTGGTGATTTTGATTTGGTCGTCGCCTGTTATCATGATCAAGGCCATGTGCCAATAAAAGTATTAGGATTAGAAGAGGGTGTTAATATAACGGTTGGTTTAAATGGCGGAGTTATTCGTACCTCTGTAGATCATGGTACTGCATTTGATATTGCTGGAAAAAATATAGCTGATGAAAGAAGTATGCTCGCAGCCATCCAATCTGCCGCTGAATTGTCGCCAAAAGAAGTTTGCAAATAAGAATTTGATACCTATTAATTAGTACAAGGGGACTTAAAGTGTAATTTCCTCAAGTAAATGGCTTTATTTTAATTTTTAGCAACTAGGAAATTTTAAGTTCCCCATATGGTATCGATACAAAATTCAATAGAACAGTGTATGTAAATATGTAACCCCTTACTTATGGTGGATAATAGTCTGGTAGAGAACTTTTAAAGGGTACCTGCATAGCAAATACTGTTTATCCTAGAAGAGCGGATATTAAAATAGAAATTTAATTAAAAAGATAAGGTGATTAGTATGGGTAATAATAAATTAGTAATAAATGAGTCCATTCCAAATGGTAAATTATATCATGATGCTTATACAAATATTGATTTTTCTCTCATTCCATCAGGGCCTTTTTCAACAGCACATGCACCAACTATTATTAAGCTAGACAATGGAGATTTATTATGTGCATGGTTTGCAGGTTCGTTTGAAGGCAGTCCTGATATTTCCATAGTATTATCGAAATTTAATCATGATACGCTAGAGTGGAAGGAACCGAAAATTATTTCGCAAGATGATACTCGCAGTGAGCAAAACCCATCATTCTTCCAAGCACCTGATTCATCAGTATGGTTAATCTATACATCTCAGGAAGGTCGCCAACCAGATAAAGATAATATGCAGTTTACATCCATTATTAAATATCAGAAAACATACGACAATGGTGAAAATTGGACAAAACCAGAAGTATTGTTCAGCCAACAAGGGACATTTGCTCGACAAGCTATTCAAGTATTAAGTAATGGTAGATGGATATTCAGCACATGGGTTTGTGAGGATTCAGAATTAGGACTTACAAACGATCCTACAGTATTTCAAGTATCAGATGATGAAGGATTAACATGGAAAGAAGTACGCATGCCTGACAGTAACGGACGAGTACATGCTAATGTTATAGAATTAGCAGATGGCCATTTAGTGGCATTTATGAGAAGTAGATTTGCTGATTATATTTATAGAAGTGAATCAACAGATTATGGAGATTCTTGGACAGTGCCTGAGCCAACCATCTTACCAAATAATAATTCAAGTATAAGTGCAATCAAACTTGATAACAATGCCATCGCAATTGCCTATAATGCAAACTCAGCTCAAAACCCTGAAAAAGGCAAAGTAGCATGGCCTGGATTAAGAAACCCAGTAGTCGTGTCTGTGTCTGAAGATGGCGGAAATACTTGGCCTATCGGTCGAATTATTGAACACGCAGAAGGTTTCATCGGAGCAGAGAATAAAACGAATAATTCACAATTTGAATATCCTACGATTTATCAAGATGTAAAAGGGATTTTACATTTAGTCTACGCTTATAAAAATAGAATATGTGTCAAATATAACAGTTTTTCAATTCAAGATATCTATGGTGAAAAACGGGAAAATGAAGGAGTTTACAATCCTACATCGGGAGAAATAAGTTAGATTGGTAGTTTCCTTTCTATACAGGCTTAAATTAGTCCCTTACCTAATGAGTGAACAGAGTAGGGGACTGATATAAAAGGAGAATGTTTTTTCCGTTTGTTTGTAAGCGTAAACATAATAGGTTAGTATCAATACCGCTGTAACTCCCTGACAGGAGCTTAAGACTTTAACGCCGACTAAGATTGTTAAACATCTTAGCAGGTTTCTACATGCTATTGTTTTTCCAATATAGGAAAAGGTACTTGGTCAAGACTGCTCTAATCAGACTATTTGAGGTTGATGTTTAAGCTCTTTATGCTGATAAGACAGAGAATAACCGCCAGCATGAATGGCATTACTTGATGCAAACATCTGATGGTGCATTTCATCTGCCTAGCTATCTTAACCTTGAGAAATATGTTCGCATTACCGAGCAGAATTTGGTGTGCAGAAATAAGCAGCTGTTTAAGGCAGACTTAGAGACCTTGATAGTTTGAAATATAAGCATACTGTCATTATTTAAGAGAGGAGAAACAAAAAATGACAATGGAAATGATTCTTGCCCTTGGTATTTTGATTCTGATGATTGTCATGATCATGTCAGATAAATTTGCCTTCGGCGCACCACCAATCCTGGCCTCCCTTCTGCTAGTAGTCACCGGTTTGTCTACTGTTCAGGAGGCTTTCGCCGGCTTCGTAAATCCAAGCGTTATCATGGTTGCTGGTTTTATGGTTGTTATGGCAGGACTAATGAAGACTAGCTTGATTAGTAAGGTTCAATCTTCTATGCTCAAATTAGTGAATAAGGGCGGTTATAAAAGCTATGCTTTTTTACTAGTAGTAGTTATGCTTGGGGCTAGTTTAGCAGGTACCGGTTCTACTGGTTACTATGTACTAATTCTATCGTTGATAGCTACAATCCCTTATAATAAAAAAATGCCTACGTCCAAACTGATGATGCCTTTAGGATTTGCTACTAACCATCCTTTACTCCCTTTCAATGTAGCTCTCTTATATGGTGTTACGGTAAGCGTACTGGAAACAGCAGGTTATACTGGCGGGATTTCTATGTCAAAATTTGCTGTAGTGAATTTTATTTTGGCTATTGGTTTCTTAGCATGGAGTTTGATTGCTTATCGTCTTTTACCAGATCATCCGATTACAGAAGATTCTGGATATAGTGAAGTCGCGGTTACGACAGAAATTGTCACGATGCCTTCATGGAAAGAATACAGTACCATCGCAGCATTTATCCTAAGTGTAATTGGTATGATGCTTATGAACGTGTTGGGCAATGCCGCCTATGTAATTCCTGGCCTTGCAGGAGCATTTTTACTAATAATTAACGTGCTTGACTTCAAGGAAGTCCGCGATAATATGGGTGCACCTGTAATTCTTATGATGGCTGGCGTTATCGGCGTTGCTGACGCTTTGGCTAACTCTGGATTTACAGCAATGATTGGTGACTTTGTGGCGAATTCATTGGGTACAGATATTCATCCATTCCTTCTTATCTTTATTTTCGCACTTCTAACTAGTACTTGTGCTACTTTTACTGGTTCAAATATGGGTGCTGTATACATCTTTGCACCTATCGCTATTGCAACGAGCATTAGTTTGGGACTTAATCCTGCTGCGGCCGCAATTGCAGTTGTAGTATCTGGATGGAACGGCGGATATATGCCAGTCGATGGTATGCCTGCGATGATCTTAGGAATGGGTAAATATAAGCTTCCACAGTTCTGGTTATTTACAGTACCTATGTATCTAATTCGTATCTTTGCACTATGTGTCGGTGCTATTCTTATGTTCCCTGTAAACTGATAAGGCGTAAGTTGGAATAGAGAAGAAAAGAAGCGATAGAATTATATTTAAATTGTGAATGTTAAAGAGCGCCATTGTTTGAAAGCGGATTCAACACATTTGTGAAAATGTCTAAACCTAGGATGCATATGGGATTAGACATTTTTTATTATATAGAAAAGGAGCATTTCGGCTTTCTTCTACAAAAGAAACTTTCGCTTTTACAACAAAAGAGAAGTTTAACCGGTATAGTCATTTAGATATAATGAGTTAATAAGTAAATATTCGAAAGGAAGATGACTATGATATATATCGCTCTTCTTCGCGGGATAAATGTTGGTGGAAAAAATAAAATGGACATGAAGCTGCTTAAACAGACTTTTGAACAAGCAGGGATGAATGATCTGGTCACATATATCAATACAGGAAATATCATTTTTTCATCGATAAGCACTTCAAAAACGGATTTATCACGCATTTTGGAGGAAGCGATTCACTCTGATTTCGGATTGAAAATTAATGTATTAATATGCAGCTTTGATGACTTCAAAGCAATCATTCATTCTATTCCAGACACTTGGAGAAATGACAAAGACATGAAAAGTGATGTATTGTTTTTATGGGATGAAATCGATGATGAATCTGTACTAAAAAACCTAGTCATCAAACCAGATATTGACAGAGTGGTATATGTTCCCGGTGCCATTTTATGGTCCGCAGAAAAGAAAAATATAAGTAAAAGCGGAATGGTAAAGATCGTTGGTTCAAAGTTATATAAACAGGTTACTGTTAGAAATGTCAACACCGCTCGGAAGATATATGAACTATTGCAACAAAACAGTTAGTTAGCAGATGATCAAGTTACATTGATTATTCAAGATTTTTATGTTGGAAAAGACATATCTTGGATACGAACAAAGAAACGGTTCAAAAAAAGATGAACCGCTTCTTTCCTGCCTATTCATTGCTGTTTAAGTAGTTATGCAGAGATTTTTCATAGATTATACTTAGTTAATCTTCTTGCAGCAATTCCTCTATAAAAATAATAGCAACATCATAAGACTCCATTTCAGTGATATTTATTCCTCTGTCAGTGGCAACATGTGCTGCAAATTGACCCCATTCTTCTAAGGTTTTAACTTTGTCTAAGACATCTTTAACTTCTTCATGCTGTCCTTGACCAACATAATCCACTAGTCGGTTTTTATCCCATTTCTCGTCAAATATGCTTGCTAAATAATCATATAAATTCATCCTTTTCCTCCTTTTTTCAATCTTTCTTATTTGATTATGCTATCTAAACCTTAACGTATTCATACATAATAACAACAGCTTTTATCCTTCTAAGACACATTTCTCTTATGTGATTTTCTAGCTTTCTTACGAGAGAAAACCAAGGAGATGATAAAGGGAATAAAACAAGTACCAGCTAGAAATATAAACGCTGCTTTCATAGAGACATGCTCATAAACACTGCCGCTGATAATCGGGAAAGTTGTCATCCCAACGGCATAGACAGCCTGGAAGAAGCCCATTGCAGTTGAGCGTTTTTGCTGAGGAATAGATTGGAGCGCCTCAGAAGTTAACAGCGAAAATAAGATACCCGTACCCATGCCAGGGATTAATTGTAAAAAACAAACCATTAAAACGGAACTAGATTGCGGCACTAGCAAACAGTAAATGCCAAGTAATAAAAAACTGGAATAGATCCACTGTTTTTTTGTGAGCAGCTCAAGGAATTTCGTTGAAGCAAGCTTAGCAAAAAAAACAGCAGAAATCATATAGATGATAGAGGAAAAACCAATTTCCATATTTTTGGCGCCCAATTCCTGGATAACTTGATTTGTAAAGGACATGGTTGTAGCCATTTGCACACCTTGCTGTACTAATGCTAAACAGGAATAAAGTAAAAGGTTCTTATCTTTTAATACCTGTAATAACTCCATTACAGAAACTTTAGGTTGATTGGTCGGTTTTGTTGTACGAAGGAAAAAGGCAAGCAGACATGCGATAAGGCCAGCTCCTAAGCTAAAGGCGCAAATCACCATCATGCCGACAGTATCATACAAGAAGGTGCTAGTGACAAATGCTAGTAATATCCCAGTGTTATTAGCCATAATGATCTTGCTCGTTGCGCGAGTCTGAGCTTCTTTATTAAAAAAGCTCATATACAATACCATAAAGGAAATCCAAGTTGCACTTGCTGTCCCTGATAATATATTTGCAATTAAAAAGCCCGTTTCATCTGGTAACAAAATTCGAAAAAAGGAAGCAGTACCAGCAAAAAATGTTCCCAAAATAATAAAAAGCTTATGATTACTGCTAAGATCAGCAAGAATACCTACTGGCAATCGTAGGGCAAGTTGTGAAATTCCATATGCACCGATAATAGCACCTACTACATTACTCGAAATATGGGCTAGCAGTAGATAGGTAGTTTGATAAGGGATATATACATATTGAGCGAACCAAAAAAACACCACAATCCATAAAATAAGCGATGCTTGGTTCCTTTGTATAGTTTGCATGGATGAAAATCTCCTTTCCGAATTATCTGTCTAGTCAGTAGATTGAAATACAAAGTTTGCACCGCAGTGGTTAACGTTAAGTTTTAAAGAGTAAGACAACTTCACCTTTCGTATTTATACCTTCTATGTAGAGACTATCTATATATATATCAGAGTATACAAAAGAAAATGAATGTTCAATAATTTCGCTTTGAAAATTAGTTAGAGAGTTCAGTGCAAAATGGACAGGGCTTTAGGTAGGAATAATCTATCCAGCTAACCAGAAATAGGTCACTTTCCATAGAGGAAGAGACCTGTTATAAATTTTACTTATCTTTTTCTTCTATCCGTAATGCTTTTAAAATTCGATGGTAGGGACATTTCATGGGGGCTGTTTCATCATCGCGGAGAAAGTATTGCTTCCATTCTAGATTATCCGTCTCTCCATATGTGTTTAAGGAAGGGTGGATGCCGATTTTATCATAGTTTTTAAGTCTTTGCCGAATTTTTGTTTTCACCCGCTCAGCGAAAGTTGGTTTTTTAGTGAATTCCTTCAAGACCCACCTTGGCGTAATCGCAAACATCATAGTTGGAAAATATCTGCTTTGCCGATTTTGTGGGCAGGTGTGGCGCAATACATGAAGTACTGCTCGCCATGAAAGCAAAACTCCCATAACGAATGATGCGGGTCTTTAGGAATATGTTCTGGCCATTCCATTTTATCGAGTGCAGCAAGCGTGCTTAATTGCTGCCAAAAAAGCTCCTCATATTGTTCTACACCGCAATCGGTTTTTAACTCATCAGGTGTTTCGAAGAAAATGATCAGAGAGGTATAATTTCCGAATGACCTGGACTGTTCTGTATAAGAGAGCAGCAGTTCTCCGAGCTCCACACTGCTGCTCTCTACCCGTGGATCGCCGATAAATCCGTATCGCAATTGATTTTTTCTAAATCCAATAACCGCAGGTATGCAAGGGAAGGGTTTATCCACATCCGTCATCTTCGCTTCAAAAGCTTCTAATGCCTTCTCTTGACATTTAGTTAAGCTGTTTATCGGCAAGGAGTCTTTATTATATAGAATGTTAATCATTATCACCTCACAATTGGTACTAATACTCTATTCAACTGGGAACAAAAGGGAAATATGTCCACTTAGGTCTGTACATTTCGTGTATAAATTTGACCTTTCGGTTGGAGGATTTATCAGAGCTGGTCAAGAATAGGTAATGTATAGTATTGCTTGTCATTTAGGCGATTAGGAGTGATTGAATTGCGGAAAAATCAGCTTGCGTTTGTTTTAATTCTAGTACTAATAGTTCTGTTAGTTGTGTATGGAGCCTACAAACTGATGAATTCACGCACTGTTCAATTGGTTGGGAGTATCGTAAATCACATCGATACGGAGGAAAAGCTAGTGGCATTGACATTTGATGACGGACCGACAAACAATGTCGAAGCACTTCTGCCGCTATTAGAGGAATATGATGCGAAGGCGACTTTTTTTTTTAATAGGAAGTGAACTAGAACAGAACATGGAATTAGGAGAAGCGATTGCAGATGCAGGCCATCAAATTGGAAATCATACATACTCTCACAAGAGGATGGTTTTTAAGTTGCCTTCCTATATAAAGGAAGAAATAGAAAGCACAGATAGCTTAATTCGAGATACAGGCTTTGAAGGGGAAATTGATTTTCGCCCTCCATACGGAAAAAAACTAATTGGGTTACCTATATTTCTTGAAAAAAATAACAGGGAAACGATCACCTGGAATTTAGAGCCTGACAAGTTTTATCAGTCAGCAAAAGACAAGATACAATATGTGAAGGAAAATATCACACCAGGATCGATTATTCTTCTTCATCCGATGTATGACAAGACTGGAGAGGAATGGAATACAACAGAAGGGATACTTGATGCATTATCAAAGGATGGATATATATTCGTAACAGTAAATGAGCTTCAAGAAGCAGGCAGTTAGACGATAATAAATATAAGAAGAAACAGGATACACTAGCAGTATTAAATTGGATTAATTTACAAAGGAAATAAAGATTGCTATCCAGTTTTTCCGCTCATATAATAGACAAATATATAATGTTTAGTACTAAAGAACTATTTGGTAGAGATACAGAAGGGGAAATTTTTATGGACTTCACACAGCATCTGTCTTTTTTAAAACTGCAAGAGCCCCAGCTTCGATTGTTAATTGATTTAATAGAGGAATTTATTGTCGTAAAGGACGGTGCCGGCAAATGGATTCTCACAAATAAGAAGGTCATTGAATCATACCGGCTAGCTGGTGTCTGTTATCAAGGCAAAACAGATGTAGAGCTTGCCGAGCTTATACCAGAAATGGGAGATAAATTTATTCGTAATCACGCAACAGATGAATTGGCTTGGGAGAAAGGCAGCTCTCTTAAAATGGAAAAATCATTAGTTGATCAAAATGGTGTGGAAAATACGTGGGAAGTCATTAAAACCCCTGTTTTTGATGGTGAAGGACAGCGCAGTCACCTAATTATCGTATCTCGCAATATTACAGACCGGAAGAAATCAGAGCAATTACTGCATGCAAGTGAACGGAAATTTCGGGTTATTACGGAAAAGATGAAGGATATTATTTTGCTTGTTGATAGTGCAGGCTCCATTCAGTATGTTTCTCCTTCCTTTAAGAGAATTCTCGGCTTTGACAGCTGTCCTTTAAAGGGAGAAAGCTTATTTACATTTCTCCACAAACTTGATGCAAAACAAATGCAAGAACGGCTTGATCGTGTAGTGGAAAAGAGACATGTTGATTATAAATTTGAATTTAGACTAATAGATGCCGCCAGTCAATACAGATGGTTTGAAGCAAATGGCTCTTGTGTAAGAGGAGACGACGGGGAACTTGATTATATCATTTTAGCTTCCAGAGAAATTTCGGAACGAAAAGAGTATGAACACAGGCTCGAGGAAATGGCTTATCAGGACTACCTCACCAAAATTCCGAACAGGCGCTCTTTAATGAAAAACTTGCCAAGGCTTATTTCAGAGTCCGAGCAAACGAATAAAATGCTTGCCCTTGCCTTTCTTGACCTTGATTTCTTTAAGCAAATTAATGACACATACGGTCATGAAATTGGAGACAAGCTGCTTGCTCTGTATGTCAGAAGAATAGAGAAAAATTTGCGGTTAACAGACAGTATTGCTAGAGTAGGCGGAGATGAATTTGTTATTACTATTGAAGGGCTGAATAGTAAAGAAGAGGCAGAAAAAATCATTTCCAGATTATGTGAAAGCTTAAAAGAGCCTTGGGCAATTGATGAGAACCATGTATTAAAAACATCGTCCTCCATGGGTGTTGCTCTTTACCCTAATGACGGGTCAACGATTGAAACACTGTTGAATATGGCCGATACAGCACTATATGAAGCAAAGAAAAACGGCAGAGGTCAATACCAGTTTTATTCAGAATCCGCTTTAGTATGAAAATATAACCAGCTTCCTTTTTTTGAAGCTGGTTTATTTTTGTAGATTTGAATTTTAAACAGGAACAAAATGAACATTTGTACCTATTAGTTGTTAATAACCGGATATTTATCTTCTGGAAATCATATGGTATTCTAAGTGTAATATAGGAAAAAAGTAGGGGTGGGGTCTTTGTTTTTAACGAAAAAAAGAGCGAAAAGAGAAACAGCTGAACAATTCACATTAGGGGATGTGGAATTAAAGGTTGCTAGAAACAGTGAGGTATACAAACAAGTTCAGATGATAGGTTTAACAGCAGAGGATTTAATCCAGCTTAAAAGGATGCATATCTATGTGCTGAATAATATCGAGGGAATTGTAGACAGATTTTATAAAAATTTAGAAAATGAGCCGTCTTTGCTTGGAATCATTCAAGATAACAGCTCTATAGAGCGCTTAAAAAAAACACTGCGAACACATATAGGTGAAATGTTTGCCGGTGAAATCAATCGTGAGTTTTTGGAGAAACGGATACGAATTGCTCATGTTCATGTCAAAATTGGACTGCAGACGAAATGGTATATGTGTGCATTTCAAGATTTGCTGCTGTCCTTGCTTGGGTTGATTGAAGATAATTTCCCAAATAAAGAGGAGCATATGCCGTTAATTAGGGCTGTGTCAAAAATTTTAAACTTGGAACAGCAATTAGTTCTTGAGGCTTATGATGCAGAATCAGACCGAATTAAAGCGGAAGGGGAACAGGAAAAGCTGCTTATTCGCCAAAGTGTAGCAGAGGCTTCAGAAAATCTTGCTGCTATCTCTGAGGAAACAAATCAATCGTTTCAGGACCTTGTTGGTCAGTCTAACGACATGATTATATTCGCAAAAAAAGGTGCAGACTTATCCAATTTGGCAGAGGAGCGAGCATTACAAGGCAAACAGCAAATTAACATGCAAGCAGCCACAATGGAAAATATTCACCATAAAGTCAATGAAATTACAGGAGATGTGCATGTCTTGCTGTCTATCACCAATCAAATGGCTGAAATTATTAATATTGTGAAAGGAATTGCGGAACAAACCAATCTCTTGTCTTTAAATGCAGCTATTGAAGCAGCAAAGGCCGGA
The DNA here is from genome assembly GCF_023714395.1 of Niallia sp. MER 6. NCBI lineage: Bacteria > Bacillati > Bacillota > Bacilli > Caryophanales > Bacillaceae > Niallia > Niallia sp. MER 6. The sequence continues at coordinate 219,595 of NZ_JAMAUK010000005.1, forward strand.
GAACATGGATTAGGTTTTTCTGTCGTTGCTGGAGAAGTGAGAAAACTTTCTGATGATACGAAGAAATCTGTCGCCAATGTGGCCACCTTGATTCAAAATACAAATGGACAAACAGAAAAACTGACAAGCTCTTTAGATAAAATCATGGAAGAAATCTCAAAAGGGAATAAAAGTATGCAGGAAACAGCTGAGCACTTCCAGCATATTTTAGAAGCAATGTGTGAAACAAAAGGGCAAAACAACAGGATAGATGAAAAACTTGCTTCTTTCATACAGCTCATCAATGAAATGGGCAGCGATTTTAAAGAGGTGGCTGTATCTGCAGACAAATTAACATGGATTGCTAAAGAGATGGAATAAACAAAAAAGGCTGGCAGCGCCAGCCTCATTTTTTAGTGGTTTGTTCTTACATGTTGATCAGATGTCTTTTCCTTTGGTGACATGAAAAGCATACCGATATTAATCAGACCAGCGATTCCGACAAGTCCATAAACAATTCTTGATAATGCTGCATCTTGTCCGCCGAAAATAGCTGCTACAAGATCCCATTGGAAGAATCCTATTAATCCCCAGTTAATTGCTCCGATAATAGTTAGAACTAATGCTGTTTTCTGTAATGCTGTCATGACTATTCCTCCTTTTAGTGTATTTCGTTCTTAGTTTGTATTTACACTGTATGGAGGAAAGTGAAACATATTGTGAAAAGGTAAATGTATCCAAAAAGACCCTCCTCATAAAGGAAGGGGGGATAAAATTAGTTTTTACCATAGAAGGTAATAAAATTTTCGTAATAATTGTCTGCATATATAAACTCTAAATTTTTACCTTTAGCCATTTTTAAAGTGATATAACCACTTAAGCTTTTTCCTTTTGAAAGCATCTCGGAACCTTCTAGTTCTTCATCTTCATAATCAACTGCAAAGTACCAATTATCAAATACATCATAGTATTTGTTGTTGACATAACCTTCAGAAAGCCAGCCAATATAATCCCTTGCTCCATAATTAGTAATAGTTACAGGCAATGCGATATAACTGTTATTTCCATCGAATAGATAGCTCTCCCCATATTCGTTAATCGGCTTGTCTATCTTCACTGTAAAATTGCCAACACGTACAGTTTTTCCGAAAGGCACCTTGCTAACTTTTTTTGCTGCAAGCTTAGAAGAATAAATATAACCAGTTTTTCCTTCATACGTTACCTTATACATTTTACTGCCAATCACCGATTGTGTGACAAGTTTAGCGTTTACAGGAATGGATATTAGCTTTTTCTGTTTTTTAGATGTGTTGTCATATAAATTGGCGTTATCTTTTGTGTAAAGCGTCACACTTGTAAGTTTTGTTGAAAGCTTGGATGCATACACATAACCTGTTTTGCCGTCGAATTTCACTTTATACATTTTGTCTTTTTTCGCGCTGGTTGTAGTCAGCTTCGTGTTAACTGGGATAGACTTCAGCTTTTTTGCGTTGCTTTTTGTACTGCTGTATAGATTTGCAGTTGACTTTATGTAATAAGTGTAAGATGAGGCAGCACTTGCTGTTTTTGTAAAGTCAGTCTGGAATAAAAGATTTGCTGCTAATGCTAATACAATAAGAAATGAAATCTTTTTGAAAAGTTTCTTCAATATTCTTCCCCCTAGTTTTTCTCTCTTTTCCAAAAAGATTTTATCATAAAAACTAGGAAAAAAGTATATGTTTTATTCCAAGTTATGCTAAAAATTTTCTCCGCAGTAGCGTGAACTTAATTATTACATTTTGTCCAAATTATGGATTTTAGCGTAGTGGAAGTGTAATATGTAAATATCTGTTCGTTATTATACTAGGAGGGGAAAATGTGTTATCAACTTTATTACTAATCGGTTTTATTATTGGCATTATCATTTATTTGGTTACATATGTGTATGGAAAAGGTATCCCTAACGTCAAAAGAAGTTTGTCCGTTTTATGTGGGGGGATTATCTTGTTACTTGTTTCTATCCTTCTTATAGGTGGATTTGAAGGAATGCCGTTTGGAATAGTGAGCATAGGGGTCATTTCCATGGCGATTATTTTTTTTATTGTAGGAAAGAGTTCCTTTTGGAAAAAAACTCTTTGTTTAATTGTACTGTTATACGCAGTCGTATTTTCGGCGTACACTTATTTTGATAAAGTGAACTACTGGGTTGTCGACAAAGGGAATGTGGAGAGTCAAGGTCTGCTTACACATTTGCATAATATCGAGGGAAATCCATCTATAAGAGGTTATAAGATGTTTAATATCCTTGAAGGAAGCAAAGGGATATTTTTAACACTTGGTGAGCAAATGAGAGGAAACACGATAGAATTATTGGATGTGGAAAACAGTAATGGACGAACAGAAATAAAAATTCGCACCAATTATAATAATTCGCTTGAAAAGAATCCTTTTATTGTGATTGGCATAGATAAAATTGAATCTGAAATTCTGATTACAGATACCGATGGCACCGTTTATAAAGAAATTAGTGATTGAAATTTATTGAATAGAAAAAAACGAATAATCACATAATGTTAAAGGAGCATATGACCATTTTTGGAACCAAATGGACCATTTGTTCATAAAATTAGCTAAGCAGGCAATCTCTGATGAAGAAAGTAGGTGGAAAAAGTGGACATCAATAGAGCGAAACAGATCTTATCTTCTCCTGCAGAAATCGAAGTCCAATATAACGGAGTATCCATCTGGATTGATGAGATTAAAGAGGAAGATCAGACGGCCATTGTACACTTAGTGGGCGGCATAGAAGAAAGAACAGAAGTAGATATTGAAAGCTTAAAAGAAATGTAAAGGCTTTAGTATACACAATTACTAGAGGAAAGCCCATTGTCGGGCTTTTTTTGTGTAAAAAAACTCCAGTACTAAAAATGATTGCTGCTGCATACATTTTGAAAAAGATTTGTGCTTATAGGAGGAATTTATGAAAACAGATGTCTATTTAATTAATGGCTTTTTAGGCAGCGGGAAGACGAGCACTCTTTTAAAGTGTATGCAGCATTTCAAGAATATAAATAAAAAATATGCAATCATCCTTAATGAATTAGGAAATGCCAATTTAGAAAAGCATTTGTTTGAAAGTGAGTCGCTGTTTGAACTGCTAAATGGCTGTGTATGCTGCTCTGTTAAGGATGATTTGCGCACGACTTTAGATGAGGTTGCCGTAATGGCACGTGATCAGCAAATCGAGGTCGTTCTCCTTGAGGGGACTGGCGTGGCCAATCCGTCAGAGATAATCGACACCTTTAAAGAGGAGCGGTTTGCTGCCGATTTCAAGTTAAAGGAAAGCATCTGTGTTGTAGACAGCATGCATGTCGCAGAGTATACAAGCATCTTCTCGAGTTCCAAGGAAGTAAGACAGCTGCAGAAGGAACAGATTGAAAGAGGAAGTTTAATAGTTTTAAATAAAATGGATCAGGTTAATGAAAAAACAGCAGTTGAAAAAGCAGAAAAAATTATCAGGAAATACAATAAGCATGCACCAATTATCCATACAGCATACGGAGATGGCGTTACTCTCTATTTAGATGGAAGCGATACAGCCATTCCGCTTCCTGCAGAGGATTTGGGAGGACATCACCATCATCATCATATAAAGGCAGTCAAACTGACGTATAAACAGCAGGCATCCAAAAAAGAAATTGCGGAATTATTAGAGCAGAATAAAGAGCGTCTTTACAGAGCAAAAGGAATTGTGCAAAACAAGGAAGATAATCAATGGTATCATTTCCAATATGCTTCAGGTTTAATGGAATGGGAAAATCTTGGCAAAAGGCGGCCTGCAGCTGCAGGAGAAATTGTGCTGATAGGCAATGATTTGCAAAAAGAAGAAATTCATATATAAAGAAATGTCTGCAAGGGTTCCTTGCAGACATTTCTTTTTGGAAGGAAAGACATAATAGAAGAAGGATAAGCATAGAGTAGATGATAGAAAGATAGACAAGCAGGTATATCAATTTTTTAAAGGAGATAGATATGTCCATTCCTACTAGTATAAAAGATTTTATTGTCTTTGCCTTATTCCTGTTCCTGATGTATTTATTTTTCTTCGGAGATGTCTCAACTCTACCAGTTGTCCAACAACTGCTAACGGAGGATGTTCAGTCTATATTTATCGTTTTTCTGGCGATTTTCCTAGAAGCCCTGCCTTTTCTCCTGCTTGGTGCTATTGCTTCCTCGGTTATCAATATTTATGTTTCAGAAGCGATGATAGCCAAAATTATTCCTAAAAATCCAATTGCTGCAATTTTTGTAGGTGTACTTGCAGCATGTATTACTCCTGTTTGTGAATGTGCCATCATTCCTGTAGTCCGGAGACTTATTCAAAAAGGGGTCCCGGTCCATGTAGGTGTCGTTTTACTGATGTGTGCGCCGATTTTAAACTTTATCGTATTTGGAAGCACCTTTTATGCTTTCCGTTTAAATATGCCGATTGTCTATGGAAGGTTTATTGTTTGTATTGTTGCCGCTGTTATTGTCGGTTTTATCATGCATGCCTATTTCTCCAAAAAGAATGTTTTAAAAATGCATAAGGAAGATTTAGTCGGCAATGTACCTGTAAATGTGAATAAAGGAGATTCTAGATGGAAGGGAATTCTTCATCACACATGCTTTGAGTTTTTTGCGGTCGCTAAATATTTTATTATTGGTGCGTTGTTTGCTGCCATAGCCCAAGTATACTTGCAAGAGACTTTATATGGACTGGCTGGGGAAAATGTTTTTAAAGGAACAGCTGTTATGATGGCTTTAGCTTATATTCTGTCATTATGCTCGGAAGCAGATGCGTTTGTGGCGGTCTCCTTTACGAAGACATTCCAACCAGAGGCGATTCTTGGCTTCCTTGTATTTGGACCAATCCTTGATTTTAAAAACACGCTTGTTATGCTTGCATCCTTTAAATTTAAATTTGTGGCAGTCTTTATTTTAGTCGTTTCCGTTATTGTTTTTGCATTGTCCATAATCGCAGGTCATTTTATGTGAGTTGCATTGTCCAAAAACTGTCATAAAGGAGGAATGAAAAATGAGATTACGTTGGAGTCCGATGTGGCAGCTTTCAAATGAAATGCAAGGAATTATTATGATCGGGTTTAGTCTCATTATATTTAAGCTGTATGTGAAAAATATGCTTACTGCCTTTGTTGCACCTAAGATGCTTCCCTTTTTGCTTATATCGATGGGCCTATTGTTTTTGCTCGGCTTTTTTCGCCTGTTAAACAGTAACTTAAAAGGAGCAGATTGTGACTGTGATGTATGTGATGAAAATGTTCCGCCGTGGAAGCTCACTTTATCGTATCTCTTTTTCTTAAGTCCTCTTGTACTGTTTTTTTCGTTAAGCGACTATTCCTTGCATGATGATGCCTTGGCCAAGCTTACAGCTCATGAAGGAAATACAACGAAGCTTGCAGAAGGAACGGATTCAGCGATAGAGCTTGCAGCTGTTCTAAATGACAAGAAGTATATTGAGGTCGATGATGAGAATTATTTCCAAGTAATGGATGTGCTAAATAATCAGCTGGATGATGTGGAAGGAACACAGATTGTGATGAAAGGTTTTATTTACAGAGAAGATGGATTTGCAGAAAATGAGGCAGTGATTGCAAGATATGTCATGACACATTGTATTGTCGATTTGTCAGTGTATGGCTATATGCTTAATGGCAATCTTAAATCCGCAGAAACAAATGGCTGGTATGAAATAAAAGGAACGGTTGTAAAACAAGAAATCGACGGCGGTGCCATGCCGACCATTAAAGTGGACAGCATCAAAGCTGATGAGGCGCCAAAGGATGAGTATTTATATCTCTTCTAGTTTGATAATCTTGCAAAATTTTCACTGTTCTTATAAGATAATAGTAATAAAATATTTATCGGGAGCTTGTGGAATCAGGCTGAGAGGATGACTAACTGTCATCGACCGTATGAACCTGTTGGATAATGCCAGCGCAGGGAGTGTACATAATAATAGACACTTTGTTTAGGCAAAGTGTTTTTTCGTTTTTAAGCTTATGTTTTTGTAAACTCCCGAAGGTCTAACGACATTTTCCGAGTTACTTTAAACATGAGCTTTTTTGTTTGGAAATAATACTAGAAGGCAGGGAAGAAAAAATGACATCAGTAAAACACAACCCAACAGCAGAAGAGCTTCTTACCAGATTAAGAGAGAAAACGCCGCTTATCCATAATATCACGAATGTAGTTGTCACCAATTTCACTGCAAATGGATTGCTGGCAATTGGCGCTTCTCCTGTGATGGCTTATGCGAAAGAAGAGGTTGCAGATATGGCATCAGTAGCAGATGCTCTCGTGTTAAATATCGGTACATTAAATGCTGACAATGTAACAAGCATGATTATTGCCGGAAAAGCAGCGAACGCTGCTAATACACCAGTAATTCTAGATCCAGTTGGAGCTGGTGCAACGGCTTTTCGCACCACTTCCATTCAGCGTATTTTGCAAGAGGTTAATATAACGTTATTGAGGGGGAATGCTGCCGAGGTTGCAAATGTTGCCGGAATGGCAGCAGAAATAAGAGGAGTGGATTCTGTTTCTTCCTTAGATGATCATGCAGCAATCGCTGTTAAAGCCTCGCAAAAAATCGGTGCACCTGTATGTATTACAGGAGAGAAGGATGTTGTGACAAACGGGCAGGATATTTATTATGTTGGCAATGGTCATCCTATCATGACAAAAGTGACTGGCGCAGGCTGCCTGCTATCGTCTGTTTTGGCTGCGTTTATCGCTGTGGAACAAGACGTGCTCCTTGCAGCAGCTAGCGGTCTGGCTGTTTATGGGATTGCCGCTGAAAAAGTTGTAGATAATAAGCCGGAAATTGGCCCGGGCAGCTTTCAGACAGCGTTTTTAGATGCGTTATACAGCATTGCTGAAGAGGATGTTAGGAACTATAAAAAAATAACAATGCAAGCAGGTGAGTGATATGAAGCAAAGAATAGCCTTGACAATTGCCGGCTCAGATTCTGGAGGCGGTGCAGGTATTCAGGCAGATTTAAAGACATTTCAGGAGCTCGGTGTGTACGGCATGTCAGCCATTACAGCAGTAACAGCACAAAACACTTTAGGAGTAGCTGCTGTTTATCCTATGTCTTTGGAATCAATTGAAAAACAGATTGACGCAGTCGCCACAGATATCGGCACAGATGCTATTAAGACGGGTATGCTCTTTGACAGTGGTATTATCGAGCTTGTTGCAGCAAAAATCAGGCAATATGAATGGAAGAACATTGTAGTAGATCCTGTTATGATTGCAAAGGGGGGAGCGAGCTTGCTGCAAAATGCTGCAGTTACCGCCTTGAAGGAGCATCTTATCCCATTAGCAACAGTCATTACACCGAATATCCCTGAGGCCGAAGTTCTGACAGGCTTGTCGATTCGCAGTATGGACGAAAGGAAGGAAGCTGCTGTTTTGCTTCATAGCATGGGTGCTAAGCATGTTGTAATAAAGGGCGGTCACGGTGATGGGGATAACCTTGTTGATTTGCTTTATGATGGCAGTGTCTTTTTTACTCTTGACTCAAAAAGACTGAATACGAAGAACACGCACGGAACAGGCTGCACCTTTGCAGCAGCAATGGCAGCATCTCTGGCAAACGGGCTGTCTGTTCGCCAATCATTTGAGACGGCCAAGGAATTTGTTTATTTAGCAATAAAGCATGATTTGAACATAGGCCAAGGGCATGGCCCAACTAATCATTGGGCTTATGCAAAGATGCGTGCATCATCATTACAGTAGGGAAAGGGAGAAAGGTCATGGAGAAATACACAGTGCAGGAAATGAAGCAGCTGATGAAGCTTTATTTTATTATGGGCAGTAATAACAGCAAGCTGCCTCCAGAAGAAGTGCTTACACAAGCGCTGAAAGGGGGCATCACTATGTTCCAGTTCCGTGAAAAAGGAGAGAATGCCCTCGTTGGTTCTGCTAAAAAGGAGCTTGCCAAAAAGCTTCAGCAGCTTTGTAAATCTTATAAAGTTCCATTCATTGTTAACGATGATGTAGATTTAGCAGTAGAACTAAATGCAGACGGTGTGCATATTGGTCAGGATGATGAAACGGCACATTCTGTCAGAGAAAAAATCGGTGATAAAATTCTTGGTGTGTCTGCACACAGTCTCGCGGAAGTAGAGGCAGCAATATTAGCAGGTGCTGATTATATAGGGATTGGCCCCATTTACCCAACGAATACAAAAAAAGATGCAAAAGAAGTGCGTGGTACAATATTAATTAAGGATGTAAGGAGACAAAATACCGACATACCCATTGTTGGAATTGGCGGGATAACCGCGGCTAATGCCACACCAGTAATGGAAGCAGGCGGCGACGGTGTCGCACTTATTTCCGAAATCAGCGCATCAAACAATCCACAGCTCCAAACAGAGCGTGTATTGGCAGCAGTATCGAATCACTCTGAAAAAAACAAGGTTTTTAGCGAAAATTAAGGCAAACACCCAGCCAAATAGACATTTACCGCATAAGATGATTTTGTAGCAAGCAGCAAAGGAAACACGAAAAAAGCTGCAAATACGAAATCAGAAAGGGAGATGTTCTATGTACGGTTACGGATATGGCGGATATGGTTACGGCGGAGGCTGCGGCGGTTATGGTGGCGGCTTTGCGTTGATCGTTGTATTGTTTATACTATTAATCATTGTTGGTGCAACATTGATTTGCTAATAATTTTTAAAGCTGGCCTGAAAAGGCTGGCTTTTTTTGTTTATGTCAACTTTTGTTACGTAAGTTGGTGATTGGGATAGCATGGAATACCATCTGTTAACAGTTTGTTGAATCTTCATCTATGCAGTAAGTTTTATACATAAATATCTGGAAAGCGTATTAGAGATAGGGAAAGAGAAGCTTAGTTAAAATAATTTAAGTTTTTAGAAAATTAAATTTATAAAAAATATTGACAGAATTTTTTATATCGGTAAAATAAGGTTTATCAAGTGTTAGATTATATGACACTTCATGTAAACTAAATCACAAAAAGGGGGAAAATGACTTAATGGATAATTTAGAATTTTTGATGAACAGCTTGTGGACGATGGTTGGTGCAATTTTAGTTATTTTTATGATTGGCGGATTTATATTATTGGAAGCGGGTTCCACAAGAATGAAAAATGCTGGTCATATTGCCGGCAAAACAATCTTCACATTCGGAATTTCTTCATTAGTTTTCTGGGCTGTCGGTTATGGCTTTATTTTTGGAGGAAATGCAAACTTTTTTGTTGGAATGTCAGAGTTCTTCTACTCTGGTGAACAAATTCCGGATGCTGCGCTGCAGACTTCAGTATTCTTCGTATTCCAGCTTGCATTTGCCGGAATCTCCTTAACAATTGCACTTGGCGGTTTTGCAGAACGTGCTAAATTATCAGTTTACTTGATTTTCTCCGTTCTATTCTCTGCCATTGTATATCCGGTCATTGCGCACTGGATTTGGGGCGGCGGCTGGCTTGCTGAACACGGGAAGCAGGATTTCGCTGGATCAACGGTTGTGCATTTAACAGGTGCGATGGCTGCATTTGCTGCTACTATTCTCTTAAAGCCTCGTATCGGTAAATACAATGCTGATGGTTCTGCTAATCCGATTTTCGGTCATAACCAAGTGTATACGGCATTGAGTGTACTTATTCTCTGGGTCGGCTGGTTCGGGTTTAACGCTGGAAGCACAGTTTCTGTTGCAGATGGATTCTTCGGGTTTGTTGCTTTGAATACAAACTTAGCTGCAGCTGCCGGAGCGGTTTCTGCATTGTTAATCTCTTGGATTGTCCTAGGAAAATCAGATATTACAACAACGCTTAATGGAGCATTAGCTGGGCTTGTTGCAATCACTGCATCATGTGCGTTCGTTGATACTTGGGGTGCGGTTGTAATTGGTTTAATTGCTGGAATTCTTGTTTTCTACAGTGTTCGATTCTTTGAGAACAGAAGAATTGATGATCCGATTTTTGCACTATCTGTTCATGGTACTGCAGGGGTGTGGGGAACATTGTCAACTGGGTTGTTCGCAACGAAAGAGTTAGCTACTGTTGGGCAGCCAGGTTTATTCTACGGCGGCGGCTTCCATCAGTTAGGTGTTCAGGCGTTAGGTGTTGTAACATGTGCATTATTCGCATTCGTTGTCAGCTTTGCTATCTTGTTTGTAATTAAAAAGATCAGTGGACTGCGCGTAACAGAAGAAGAGGAGATTATGGGTCTAGACATCAGTGAGCATGGAACATACGGTTATCCAGAAGTGTTCTTGCCAAAGGATGAGTCAAAAAGCGTCTAATACATGACATAAAGCAAGCCTCACTTTTAAAAGTGAGGCTTCTCCTTTCTTATAAGCTTCATTTTTTAAAAAATATGCTAAAATATTATTAACTATATATGTGCAAGGAAGTGCGTGGATGTGCTCATATAATGGAAGATTATTAGAGTTAAAGAGAGAGAAGGAAGGTTTTAAGAAACTTCATCGTTTAACGAATGAAACCCTTAACAACCAGCATGATTTAATCTTAACAGAAACATTTGGTGCTGTTTATGAGGAGTTTATAAAAGAGCATGGAAAACCGCCTTGTGATTTTGCCTGGTTTGTAACAGGAAGTGCAGGCAGGAAGGAGCAAGGTGTCATTAGTGATCAAGATCATGGGATGATTTTTCAAAAGGATGCTCCTTTTGTGCAAGAATACTTTTTAGCTCTCGGTAAGATGGTGAGTGATGCACTAAACACGGTCGGCTATCCTTATTGTGAAGGCAATGTTATGAGCAGCAATCCTATTTGGTGTAAATCCTTTGCAGAATGGCAAGAACAGCTGAACAAATGGATGGAAATGGAGAATTGGGAATCAATTCGTTATTTGCAGATTTTTTATGACAGTAGAGAACTTATCGGCAACAAAGAGTTTGTAAACGAGCTAAGATCCGTTATCCATGCGTACAGGGAACAGCATCCTGCCTTGCTTGTCAGATTTTTAAATAATGTGATGAGAATTAAAAAAGGAGTCGGCATTTTTGGCCAGTTTTTTGTGGAGCGGACAGGAGTGCATCGCGGCTCACTGCATATGAAGAATACGCTGTATTTGCCTTATGTTAATTCAATTAGGCTGCTTGCGATAAAAGAGGGAGTTATCGCTACCTCTACATTAGGCAGGATGGCAGATTTGAAGAAGATCGGTGTCTATGAACCGTTAATGGTAGAATATGAGCGCTATTTTCGGCGGATTCTCACCTATCGCACAGCTTCATTTCAGGATGATAAGGACTACAGTGATGTCCATTTCTTAAATATTAACCAATTGACAAAGGAAGAAAGAACAGAGGTAAAGCATTTGCTGAGAAAAGGAATCAAGCTATATCAGCAAGTGAAAAGGCTAATTGAAAAAGGGTGAAAATGTGGGTGTGGAATCTTTTTTTCAATATATGAGAGACTTATATGGCAAGATGAATTCTAATGTGTTTAATCAAGGAACAGGGGCATTAAATTCCCAGCAGCATGCATTTATGAGACAGCTTCAAAAGGAATTGAAAATCGAAATTGCTTCCCAGTTGGCGTTGAAGGACATTGAGACAGTAGTTTTTGATATAGAAACAACCGGTTTTTTCCCAGATAAGGGCGACCAGATTATTTCGATTGGTGCTGTTAAAGTAAAGGGCTGTACAGTGACAGAGGAAGAATTTTACACATTGGTAAATACGAATGGTCCTATTCCTGAAGAAATTTCGTTACTAACAGGAATACGAAATGAGGACACAAAAGAAGCGCCCTTGTTATCAGAGGCGCTCGTAAAGTTTTTTGCGTTTGCTGAAAATGATACACTTGTCGCTCATCATTCGTCACATGAAAAGAACTTTATGCAGTCTGCGTGCTGGAAGCAATTCAAGACACCATTTAAACACCGTGTTGTTGATACTGCTTTTTTGTTTAAAATTGTTGAACCAAATAAAACAATTGTCAGTCTGGAGGATTGGTGCTCTTTAAATGGCATCCCGGCAAATAACCGGCATCATGCTCTTGGGGATGCGAGATTGACTGCGCAGCTTTGGACGCGCTATTTAAAAAAAGCGCAGGACTTAGGCTGTGTTACATTGCAGGATATTTATGAAATGCTAGCTAGAAGATAAATTTTTAAACAACATACAAGAAAAGAGTGGGAACACATGCTAAAAAGCAGCAGACTGCTGTTGCGGAGCTGGAGTCTGGCGGATGCAAGCGATCTTTTCGAATATGCGCAAAGAGAAGAAGTTGGCCCAAACGCTGGCTGGAAGCCCCATAGAACAGAAGAAGAAAGCAAGCAGATTATTCGGTTGTTTTTAATGAAAGCAGAAGTTTATGCGATTTTGTTGCCTGACATAAACAAGGTGATTGGCAGTATTGGTTTGCATTCATATAAAGGAGAGAAGAGCTCCGGATTGAAAGAGCTGGAAATTGGGTTTGCGCTCCACCCTGATTATTGGGGATTAGGAATTATGCCGGAGGCGGTTCAATTAATCCTTGAGCATGGCTTTAATCAGTTGGATGCAGATGTGATTTGGTGCGGCCGGTTTGATTTCAATGACAGGTCTGGGCGGGTTCAGGAAAAATGCGGTTTTACTTACAGGTATAAAAAAATGGAACAACTGAAGGCTTTTGAAGAGATGACTGTTACGAGTCTTTATTACGCGATAACGAAAGCAGAATATAAGGAAAGAAAAAGGACCGAATCTTTGTAAAAGAAGACTCGGTCCTTTTTTTTACAAAAAAAGACCGCTTCATCGGAAGCGGAAAGATTGGATAATTAAGAAGGATATCACTATATATAGATAATTTTTTAATAGAATTACCTATATCTTGATTTGATAGTATCATATTCAGCAATTTAGCGCAAATATTTACTTCTTAATGGAACAGAAGCACAATATAAAAAGCGAAAATTAAAAGGAGTGCAATGATAATCAGTTTTTGTACCCAAGTTTTCGGAAATTTTCTACGTCCCTTTTGTTGGTTAAATCCAACAAATGAAATGATATTTACATATAGGACAACTGTAATAATCGCAAAACCAATAAACTGTGCTATGAAAAGTAGCAGTAAATAGCTTTTTCCTTGGAACATGGATGTGTCAGGAAAAGACGTTCCACTAATCAGTTGAATGATGACATCATTTATCGTTCCAAATAATGCAAACAGGATAACGATTGTCGCTAAGATTTTAATGAACTCCAGATAATAATAAGAAAGTTTTTTCATATAGTTTTCCTCTTTAAGAAATTTGGTGAATCTTGTTATTAATTATAGGAGAAACTGTAGAATGTTGCAATGAGATTACAAGTTTCGACACCGTTCGAGCGTATAATCGGAAATCTGCAAATATTATAAAAAATAATAAAACGTTCAAAAACTATCAAGATATGATTTTTTTTGAATGTTTTTGAAAGAAAATGCTTGAAATCTGAAATCGGTTACAGTATTATTAGTCTATCGACAACAAACCCAGTTCATTAAAAGAAAGGATGTGGGCAGTTGTTAACACCAGAAAGACATTCACTGATTTTGCAATTATTAAAACAACAAAACATTGTTAAAATACAGGATTTAGTAGACGCGACGGAAACTTCTGAAAGCACAATCAGAAGAGACTTGACACAATTAGAGCAAGAAGGATTTTTAAAAAGAGTTCATGGTGGCGCAGCACGACTGCAAGGAAAAATGAACGAACCGAGCATGGATGAAAAATCAGCCAAAAACCTTCAAGAAAAGAAAATGATTGCAGCATATGCTGCAAATCTTGTCGAAGAAGGCGAAAGTATCTATTTGGATGCTGGTTCCACTGTTACGGAGATGATTCCTTTTTTGCAAACAAAGAAAATAGTCGTGGTGACAAATGGTCTGATGCATATGAAGGAACTTCTTTCCTCAGGAATCCAAACCTATCTAATCGGAGGATATGTAAAGGAAAGAACAAACGCACTTGTAGGCAGAGGTGCACTATTAAGCTTAAACCAGTACCGCTTTGATAAATGCTTCATGGGAACAAACGGTATTCATCCTGAATTTGGATATACTACTCCTGATCAAGAGGAAGCAATGGTTAAGAGCAAGGCGATTGAGCTTTCAAGAGAAGCGTTTTTCCTAGCAGATGACACAAAATTTTCTGAAGTGTATTTTTCAAAGATTGCCGACATCCATGAAGCATCTATCATTACAAACGGTAATGATGGCGAGATTTTAGAGATGTACAGCAAAAAAACTAGTATAAAGGTTGTGACAGCATGATTTATACGTTGACATTGAACCCATCTGTTGACTATATCATTGAACTTAGCGAAGTGAATTTAGGAGAATTGAACAGAACAGAGCGCACGAGCAAGTTTGCAGGAGGAAAAGGCATCAATGTTTCCAAAGTACTGCAAAGGATGGGTGTACAAAGCAAAGCACTTGGTTTTGTCGGCGGATTCACTGGCAGCTATATAAAAGATCAGCTTAAACAAGAAGCGATTGACACTGACTTTGTGGAAGTAGAAGAAGATACGAGAATTAATGTGAAGGTGAAGGCTGCAGATGAAACAGAATTGAATGCAGCAGGCCCGGCAATTTCTGAAGAGAAATTAGCAGAACTGAAAGAAAAAATCAGCAAGCTGACATCGGAAGATATGTTAGTGCTAGCAGGCAGCATACCGTCTACACTTCCAGCAAACACATATGAAGAGCTCGTAAAAATCTGCTCTGAGAACGATGTATCTTTTGTAGTGGATGCAGAAGGAGACCTTTTGAAGAAGGTGCTTCCGTATAATCCATTCTTAATCAAGCCGAACCATCATGAGCTTGGAGATTTATTTAATACAACCATTACAACAGCAGAGGATGTTATCCCATATGGGAAGAAACTGCTAGAGCTTGGCGCACAAAATGTTATTGTTTCCCTTGCCGGAGATGGTGCAGTATTGATTAACCAGCACGAAACAATTATTAGCACTGTGCCAAAAGGCGAAGTCAAAAGCTCAGTCGGAGCAGGAGACAGCATGGTTGCCGGTTTCCTTGCTAAATACAATGAGACACAAGATTTAAAAGAATCATTCCGATACAGTATTGCTTCGGGCAGCGCAACAGCCTTCTCTATCGGTTTATGCACGAAAGAGAAAGTCGAAAGCTTGCTTGAGCAAGTAATACTGAAGTAATGATTACAGCTTGTGTATCCAGATGGATGCATAAGCTGTAAGCTCAATTAACATTATCAGCGAAAAGGAGCGTTACAGATGAGAATAACAGAATTGCTGACGCGTGATACTATCCTTTTAAATATAGAAGGAACACAAAAAATAGAAGCTATCGATCAATTGGTGGCAAAATTAGACACAGCAGGAAAGTTAGCAAATAAAGAAGAATATAAAGCAGCAATCTTAAAAAGAGAAGAGCAAAGCACAACAGGTATCGGTGAAGGAATCGCGATTCCTCATGCGAAAACGAGTGCTGTTAAAAAACCAGCGATTGCATTTGGCCGTTCTGTAAGTGGACTGGATTATGAATCTTTAGATGGTCAGCCGGCACATTTATTCTTTATGATTGCCGCTCCAGATGGTGCAAACAATACCCATCTCGAAGCATTATCAAGACTTTCTACCATTCTATTGAAGGAAGAAGTCAGAGCTAAGCTGCTTGCTGCTGCAACAGAACAAGATGTAGTGGACATCATCGACAGCTATGATGAGGAAGAGGAACAAGAGGAGCAAAACATTGCTGATAAAAAGAACTTTATCGTTGCTGTTACAGCATGTCCAACAGGAATTGCACATACGTATATGGCAGCTGATTCTTTGAAATCAAAAGCAGCAGAGCTAGGTGTTGATATTAAAGTTGAAACAAACGGCTCAGGCGGTGCGAAAAATGTCCTCACGGCAGAAGAAATTGAAAACGCTACAGCAGTAATTGTTGCAGCAGACACGAAGGTGCAAATGGAGCGCTTTAAAGGCAAGCATGTCATTGAAACACCAGTTGCTGATGGTATTAGAAGACCGGCAGAGCTTATCGACAAGGCGCTAAAGCAGGAAGCTCCTGTTTATCAAGGTGGTTCTGGTGCTAAAGAAGCTGAAGAAAGCAGCAAAAAAGGCGGTGCAGGTATTTACAAACACTTGATGAATGGTGTTTCTAACATGCTTCCATTCGTAGTCGGCGGCGGTATCTTAATCGCTATCAGCTTTATGTTTGGCTATAACTCATCAGTTGAAACCGACCCAAGCTATAATGCTTTTGCAGCAGTCTTGAAGCTAATCGGCGGAGACAATGCATTCTCCTTGCTAGTTCCAGTTCTAGCAGGCTTTATTGCAATGAGCATTGCTGATCGCCCAGGTTTCGCTCCAGGTATGGTTGCTGGTCTTATGGCAGCAAATGGCGGTGCAGGCTTCTTAGGCGGCTTGATCGCAGGTTTCCTTGCAGGTTATGTAGTTATCGGAATTAAGAAGGCACTGGAAGTATTGCCAAGATCTCTTGAAGGTATTAAAACAATTCTATTATTCCCACTGCTTGGTATTTTAATTACAGGTTTAATCATGCATTATGTTGTAATCGGTCCAGTTGGCGATCTAAACACGGCTATTACAAACTGGTTATCAGGACTAGGCACAGCTAACGCTGTACTGCTTGGTATTATCCTTGGTGCAATGATGGCTATTGACATGGGTGGTCCTATCAATAAGTCTGCATATGTATTCGGAACAGGTCTAATTGCTAACGGTGTTTATGAGCCGATGGCAGCAATAATGGCTGGTGGAATGGTTCCGCCGCTTGCAATTGCATTAGCATCAACTATTTTCAAAAATAAGTTTACAAAGCAAGAAAAAGATGCTGGTACAACGAACTACATTATGGGTCTTTCCTTTATCACAGAAGGTGCAATTCCATTTGCAGCAGCTGATCCGCTGCGTGTAATCCCATCTGTTGCAATCGGTGCAGCAATCACAGGTGGATTATCAATGCTGTTCAACATCGGTTTACGAGCACCACACGGCGGTATTTTCGTATTCGGTCTTGTGGATGGCAGCTGGCTGCTATACTTGTTGGCAGTAATTATCGGTGCTGTTGTAGGAGCAATCCTTCTAGGTATTTTGAAGAAGCCAGTCGCAGAGAAAAAATAATAATTAATTTAGGGAGGAACCTGCAGTTTTAGCAGGTTCCTTTTTTGTAGCAAAACGATATTAAAAGCAAAAGAAGTGCCGATTTAATGGGCATTTCCTTTTGCTTTTATTCGGAATAACACAGCAAGTGCAGCGATTAAGGCAACGCCTGCTAAAATATAAAATTGAAGACTTTCCATTTCCTTGCTTAACAATGCCATAATCGGAGGCCCTGCTGCGACACCAATAAAGCGCATCGAGCTGTACAGGCTTGTGATGGTGCCGCGTTCTTCCTTTTCAATCCCTTCTGTAATGAGGGCATCTAATGGGGGAAGACTTGCGCCAATTCCAATTCCTGAAATAGTTAGTACGGAGATGATATACCATAAATTATCATTAAAGCTGAGGGCAACTGTCCCAATAATAATGAACACGATGCCTGTGAAAGTAATCCACTTCATCAAATTTTGGTCTTTTTTAATTTTCTTTCCTGTAATGAATGAAGTCAGACAAAGTGCTCCAAGTGGTATCGCCAAGTACATCCCTTTTTTTATGTTTTTTATATGATATTTTTTTTCAAGTATGTCTGATAGGTAAAACTGTTCCGCAAAAAGGACGAACATGATGATAACACCAATTAAAAAAATAGCATAAAGCCATTTTTTGTCTTTTTTCATTACTTTTCTCGTATGTTGGATAAACACCCTGAAAGGCGGCGGTTCACTTGGACCTCCAGGCACTTTAACAAAAATCATGATGAGAAGGATGGAAATGAGACAAAATACAGGTATGGCCCAAAATGGCATAAACCAGACAATTCCGGCTATGATTGCACCAAGCACAGGGCTCAGCACCTTACCTAGAGTATTGGCTGTTTCAATCACACCTAATGTGCTGCTTATTTCCTCTTCTTTTTTAAACATGTCACCAACAAGAGGCAATACAATCGGGAATGCTCCTGCGGCTCCTATGCCTTGCAATGCCCTGCCTGCAAGAATAATCCAATAAGAGTTCTCTATTTTCCATGCTGCAAAGCCGCAAATCGCTCCTCCAATTCCGGCAATGATTAGGCTTGGAATAATGACTTTCTTTCTGCCGATATGGTCGGATAAATAACCGGCTACAGGAATGAGCAATATCGCCAAAATACTATAAACAGTAATAATCATGCTCACCTGAAAAGACGAGATGCCAAGTTGACTCTCGATATTTGGCAATACTGGTATCAGCATACTATTTCCAAGCGTCATTACTAATGGTATGGAAGAAATAGACAAAACAGACATTTTTGTAACTTTTACATCTTTACCCTTATTAGCTGTATCTTTGTTTGCTTTATCCTTTTTTTTATGTTCATCACTAAAACTGAAAAAGCCTTTTTCCTCATTTATGTGATCCATTTAAATTCTCCTTGATTTAAATAGTGCTGACTACTAATAATATGTACTTGTACGATTTTATTTACACTTGAGATTTTTAGGAAATACTGTGAACGCAAGTTATGTAAAGCTCTGTTCGCATAAAAGGATTAGCGTTATAATAATTAAAAAACACTTGGGAGGATAAGATGAAGGGAGAAATAATCTGTTTAAGTGTGGGCAAGCCAAAGAATTATGATTGGAACGGCAGAGATGTCTCAACTGCCATTGGTAAAACGGTTTTAGAAGAATGTTTTTTATCATTCGACGGCTTTGACGGCGATGGTGTTGCTAACGAAGAATTTCACGGTGGCAGAGACAGGGCTGTATGCTTTTATTCATATGAGCATTATCAAAATTGGGAAAAAAAGTTTAACACTGTATTAAAACCGCCAGTTTTCGGGGAAAATATTTGCGGCACAGGCATGCTTGAAAAGAATACATATATTGGTGATGTTTTTTCAGTTGGCGATGCTGTTATCCAAGTCACGCAAGGAAGAATTCCGTGCAGTACGATATCCAAGTACAATGACATTCCGACATTTTTAGGTCAGATAGTAGAAACATGCTACACAGGCTATTTTCTGAAGGTTCTAAAAGAAGGAACCGTTTCATCGTCTTCGCCTCTAATATTGCTTGAACGTAAACAAGAGGAAATTTCTGTATGGGATGCTACGAAAGTAATGCTCCTTGACCGGAATAATAAAAAAGAAGTAGAGCGGATGCTGCAGCTTGAAGATCTTGCCGCTGACTGGACGAACCGTTTCCAAAAAGCATTGCAGAAATAAAAATTATGTAAAATTCCTTGACATAAAGATCGGCGTATTTTATGATTGGTTTAACATAAATTTGAGTGATGACGAAGAGTAGTAACTATTGACTGGAACTTAAGAGAGCTGATGGTTGGTGAGAATCAGTGTTACACAATAGTGAATGGACTTCTGAGCTTCTAAACCGAAACTTGATATTCAAGAGGTAGGCTTTAGCGAAATGTCTCATCGTTACAAGAGACCGAAATATGCGCCAAAGAATCTTTGAGTGCATGATTTCTTAGAGTGAGCTTTTTAACAAAGCTAATGAAGGTGGCACCACGGGTCTCTCGTCCTTTTTTTACAGGAGAGAGACCCTTTTTGCGTTCAAAAAAATAATTTCATACTAAAATCAATGATTAAGAGTAGTAAGCTAATATGTCTGGTAAAGAGAGTCGGTGGTTTGGTGAAAACCGATCCAAACAGTTAGCTGAATGGACTTAAGAGTGCGGGTTTGAACAAATTAGTAGGGCTTGCCGGTTTCCACCGTTAACAGGATAGAATATTATTTGTATTCGAAAAGAGAGAGTGTTTTTCACTCTAACTGAGGTGGTACCGCGGTTTAACTAATCGTCCTCTATTATTGCAGCTTTTATGTCTGTAATAATAGGGGACTTTTTTATTGGATTTTTTAGAGGACACATAGACGGAGGTAAAGAAATGAAAACGACAGGCAGCCAAATGGTGATTATCGAAAAATTGGAAGGCGATACGCTCACACCAATCAGTATTTATCAAAAATTAACTGGAGAAAAAAAGTTCCTGTTAGAAAGTTCCTTAAAGCATGAAGCATCAGGCCGGTTTTCGATTATAGGCAGCGATCCTGTTTTTGAACTTATTGGCAATGGGCCAGTTACAACAGTGAAACGAAAAGACAGCGTAGAAACAGTGGATGAAAAAGCCTTGGATCTTGTCAAAAAACTCCTTCCAGTTCAAGACCTTCAATTGCCATATGGACTGCCGATAAATGCTGGAGCGGTCGGCTATGTCGGCTACGACAATATTAGGCAGTACGAAAATATTGGTCCGGAGGCGAAGGATGAGCTAAAGCTGCCAGACGTGCATTTAATGTTTTTTGAAGATTTCGTAATTTTTGACCATTTAGAACAAACTGTTTATTTGGTTGCATCTCCTTTAACAGACGAAACGACAGAAGAGCAGTTGAAGAACAGGCTCGAAACAAGAAAGCAGGAAATTCAGTCACAGTATACAGAAAGTACAGAAGATGTTCAGCTGTCTGCTTTTAAAGCAACTGTCACTAAAGAGGAATTTGTAGAAAAAGTAAACAAGGCGAAGCAATATATTGCAGAAGGAGACATCTTTCAAGTCGTACCTTCTCAGCGGATGTCAGCAGATATTAAAGGTTCGAGCTTTTCTTATTACAGAAAGCTGCGAGTGAAAAATCAATCACCTTATATGTACTATCTCGATTTTGTTGATTATGCTATCGTCGGCAGCTCACCTGAAAGTTTGATAAAGGCGAGCGATGGAACAGTTATTACAAATCCAATCGCCGGAACAAGACCTAGAGGAGCTACACCGGAGGAGGATATAGAGCTTGAAGCAGATTTACTGCAAGACGAGAAGGAATTGGCTGAACATAAAATGCTTGTAGACTTAGCAAGAAATGATGTCGGCAAGGTCAGTCATTTCGGAAGCATTAAAGTAGAGAAATATATGAAGGTTGAAAAATACAAGCATGTGATGCATATCGTTTCAGAGGTGAGCGGCCAAATCAAGGATAACCAGTCAAGCGTAGATGCACTCATATCATGCTTGCCTGCAGGGACAGTTTCTGGTGCCCCGAAGATTAGAGCAATGCAAATTATCAATGAGCTTGAAGGGGTCAAAAGAGGAATTTATTCTGGGGCAGTCGGCTATTTCTCCCAAAATGGCAACATGGATTTTGCACTGGCTATAAGGACGATGATTATTAAGGATGATAAAGCCTATATACAAGCAGGTGCTGGCATCGTATATGACTCCGTCCCTGAAAAAGAGTACGAAGAGACAATCCATAAATTAAAGGTATTTTTGGAGGGACTATCATGATTTTATTAATCGATAATTATGATTCATTTACGTATAACCTGTATCAATATCTAGGAGAATTAGGCGAAGAAGTGAAGGTTGTTCGCAATGATGAGCTGACAGTGGAGGATATACAGAAGCTGAACCCTGCTAGTATTGTACTCTCTCCAGGTCCAGGCCGCCCTGAAAATGCCGGCATTATGATTGAAGTAATACAGAAATTACATCAACAGTTTCCGATTTTAGGAATTTGCCTCGGTCATCAAGGGATTGGCTCAGCTTTTGGGGCTAAGGTCGTAAGAGCAGAAAATATTATGCATGGGAAAACCTCTTATTTGGCAGATGTAAATAATGACCCGCTGTTTGCCGGATTAATTAGCCCGATTGAAGTGATGCGTTATCATTCACTTGTTATACAAAAAGACACATTGCCAAGAAACTTTGAAGTGTTAGCAGTATCTCATGACGATCAAGAAATAATGGCAATTAAACATAAGCACTACCCAGTATACGGATTTCAGTTTCATCCAGAATCAGTTGGAACAGACACAGGCAAGCAGCTTCTTGCCAACTTTATTACAGAAACAAGAAAGGGAGTATTGAGATGAAGAGTTATTTACAAAGATTAATGAATCATGAATCACTGACAGAAGCGGAAATGCTTGACGTCTCGAGAACCTTTTTTACAGATAGCGTTACAGACAGTCAATTGGCAGCATTTATAACGGCGTTAAAGCTAAAAGGCGAAACGGTTGACGAAATCGTTGGTTTAGTTAGAGCAGTCAGAGAACAGACATTAAAATTCGAAAATGTAGGTGGCTGTATCGATAATTGCGGAACAGGTGGCGATGGCTCTCATAGCTTTAACATCAGCAGCACATCTGCTTTCGTGTTAGCAGGAGCAGGCATTCCAGTTGCAAAGCATGGCAATAGAAGTGTTTCAAGCAAGACTGGCAGTGCAGATGTTTTGGAGCATTTAGGCATCCATTTAAATGTCACACCAGAGCAGAATGAACAGCAGCTAAAAAATATCGGCATTACCTTCTTATTTGCACAGCATGTACAGCCGAAAATGGGCAGAATCATGAAAGTGAGAAGAGAGTTGGGCATTCCGACAATTTTCAACTTAATTGGTCCTTTAACGAATCCTATTGAGCTGGAAACACAGGTGCTTGGCATATACAGAAGAGATTACACAGAGGTTTTTGCTGAAAGCTTGAAAAAATTAGGACGGAAAAGAGCCGTTGTCCTTAACGGGGCTGGCGGAATGGATGAAGCATCCCTGCAAGGAGACAATGAACTCGTTATTTTAGAAGAAGGAAAGATTCGAAAGGTAATTCTGCGACCGGAGGAAGTGAATCTGCCTGTGTACAACAATGAAGCAATCCGCGGCGGAGACGCAAAGGAAAATGCAGAGATCATGCTTAAAGTGCTCAACGGGGAAAAAGGTGCATATAAAGACACTGTTTTGTTAAACGCAGGAATAGGTATTTTCGCTGCAGGAAAGGCAATGAGCATCGAAGAGGGAATCGAGCTTGCCAGACACAGTATTGACAGTGGGGCAGCTCTTTCAAAACTCGAACAGTTAGTAACGAACAGTTCATTATATGAGAAAGCAGGGATATAAAATGGAAACCATTCTAGATAAAATCATCGCCAAAAAGCTAGCAGTTGTTGAGGAGCTTAAGCAGCAAAAAGCTGTAATACAAAAAAATCCTACAATGGCGAGAAAATCATTTATGGAAAGACTGGCAAACACGGATCAGCTTGCGATTATTGCTGAGTTTAAAAGAGCTTCCCCTTCAAAAGGAGATATCAATATTGGTGTTGATCCAAAAGAGCAAGGCTTAAAATATGCGCAATACGGTGCTGATTGTATGTCTGTTTTAACAGACGGTCCGTTCTTCAAAGGCAGCTATGAGGACTTGGAGCGTGTCAGCTCTGCAGTTCCTATCCCTGTCTTATGCAAAGACTTTATCATTGATGAAATTCAAATAGATTTTGCTAAAGCAAAGGGCGCAAGTCTTGTGTTGTTAATTGCAGCAGCCCTTGATGATGAGAAGCTGAACCGCCTTTCCAAGTATGCAGTTGCAAGCGGCTTGGAGGTGCTGATGGAGGTTCATAATGAAGAGGAGCTTGAGCGTGCCCTTCAAACGGACTGTCAGCTGATCGGTGTTAATAACAGAGACTTAAAAACATTCCACGTCTCCTTAGAAGTTACGGAACGTTTGGCGCCAACTATTAAGGAATCTGGCAGATACTTAGTGAGCGAAAGCGGAATTGCCTCACAGGAGGATATAAACAGAGTTGTTGCTGCAGGTGCAAATGCAATACTAGTCGGGGAAACCTTTATGAAAGCTGCTAATCTAAAAGAAACATTAGCAAGCATGAAAGTCCAAATATAAGGAAGTGACCATGTATGAATGTCAAAATATGCGGGATAAGAGCAGAAGAAGAAGCACTTTGCGCCGTTCAAAATGGAGCGAAAGCTATCGGATTTGTCTTTGCAGACAGCAAACGGAAAATCGAGCCGGAAACAGCCAGAACGATTATCGATAAGCTTCCTGATGACATCTGGAAAGTTGGGGTGTTCGTCAATGAAACAAGAGAAAGAATCGATGAAATTGTCCGGATTTCAGGCATTAATGTCATTCAGCTTCATGGAGATGAATCGAGTGAATATGCATCTTCCTTTGAATTGCCAGTAATAAAGGCGTTCAGCATAAAGGAAGAAAGCGATTTGGAAATAATTGCGGATTTTCAGTCTGATTATATCCTGTTGGATAGTGCGCGGGAGAGGTACTTTGGCGGAAATGGCAAAGCGTTTGATTGGAATATCGTAAAAAACTATGACTTTAAAGGCAAAAAAGTCATTCTTGCAGGAGGCTTACATAAAGACAATGTAAACCAGGCGAAGACAATGGTCGATCCCTTTATGCTCGATGTATCAAGCGGTGTAGAAACAGATGGGAAAAAGGATTTGCAGAAGATTGAAGGATTTTTACAGGAAGCACTTCAAGCAGTAAACAAATAGGAGGAGCGACAATCATGACAGTTAACTATTCATATCCAGACAGCACAGGACATTTCGGTATTTATGGAGGAAGATATGTTCCAGAAACATTAATGACAGCAGTTGTTGAATTGGAAAATGCTTATATCGAGGCAAAAAAAGACCCGGCATTCCAAGAGGAATTAAATTATTTGCTGAAGGATTATGTTGGCAGAGAAACACCCCTTTATTATGCTGAAAGACTTACAAAGCATTTAAACGGAGCGAAAATTTACTTAAAAAGAGAAGATTTGAACCACACAGGAGCACATAAAATCAATAATGCTATCGGCCAGGCGCTTTTGGCAAAACGCATGGGTAAAACAAAGGTCGTTGCCGAAACTGGAGCAGGCCAGCATGGTGTTGCAACAGCTACTGCCTGTGCGCTGCTCGGTTTAGAATGTACGATATTTATGGGCGAAGAGGATATTAGAAGACAGAAACTGAATGTATTCCGGATGGAGCTTCTTGGAGCAAAGGTCGAAAGTGTTACCTCTGGAAGTGCGACATTGAAGGATGCATGTAATGAGGCACTAAGATATTGGGTTACTAATGTAATGGACACCCACTATATACTTGGATCTGTTATGGGACCACATCCATTTCCAATGATGGTCCGTGATTTCCAAAGCGTCATCGGAACAGAGACGAAGGCACAGTTTTTGGAAAAGGAAGGAAGACTCCCAGAAGCAGTGATTGCATGTATCGGCGGCGGCAGCAATGCGATGGGCATGTTCTATCCATTTATTGAGGATGAAGATGTTGCTCTTTATGGTGTAGAAGCATCAGGACACGGACTAGATACAGATAAACACGCTGCATCCTTAACGAAAGGCAAACCCGGAGTGCTTCACGGTTCTTATATGTATTTATTGCAGGACGAGGATGGACAAATTCAAGAAGCGCACAGCATTTCGGCAGGACTTGATTATCCTGGCGTTGGACCAGAACACAGCTATTTAAATGATATCGGCAGAGTGAATTATGAATCGGTCACAGATGATGAAGCGTTTGAAGCATTGCAGCTGCTGTGCAGACTAGAAGGAATTATTCCTGCATTAGAAAGCTCTCATGCAATTGCTTATTGCTTGAAGCATGCACCTAAAATGAACGAAGAGGAAGCGATAGTCGTTTGCTTATCTGGCAGAGGCGATAAAGATGTTAATACAGTAATGGACAGAATGGGAGTGAATCAATAAGATGGTGACAATTGCAGAGCGTTTTGCACAAGTTGAAAAGAATGGCGACAAAGCCTTTGTTCCATATATTATGGCAGGCGATGGCGGCCTAGACACATTAGAGGAAAAAATTAAATTTCTTGAAAGCAGCGGAGCAACAGCAATCGAGCTTGGGATTCCGTTTTCCGACCCTGTTGCAGACGGACCGATCATTCAAGCTGCCGGAATTCGGGCACTTCAAGCAGGAACAACATTGAAGAAAGTGTTTCAAACATTAACTTCCTTCCGGGAAACGACAACCATCCCGATTGTTTTTATGACGTATTTAAATCCAATCATTGCCTATGGCATTGAGGATTTCTTTCAATCATGCGAAGAGTCAGGCGTTAACGGCATAATCGTGCCAGATATGCCAATTGAAGAAGAAGGCCTAGTGCAAGCTGCTGCTGACAAGCATCACATCGAAATCATCCGACTTGTAACATTAACAAGTTCATTAGATAGAATTGCACAGATAGCCAAAAAAGGCAATGGCTTTTTATATGCAGTCACCGTAACAGGAATCACTGGGGCAAGAACAGTCTTTCAAGAACAGCTAGGAGAGCATCTGCTTAAAGTGAAAGAAGTCAGCCCTATTCCAGTGTTGGCAGGCTTTGGCATCTCCACCCCACAGCATGTGAAAGACATGACGCAATATTGTGACGGCGTTATTGTCGGCAGCAAAATTATTGAGTTATTTGAGAAAAATGATTTAGAAGGAATTAGAAGCTTAATAGCAGCCAGCAAGAGGGTTTCTGTTTAAGAAGCAAAATTCATCCATATGAAAAACAGGCAGAAAATACTTTCTGCCTGTTTGATTTCAAAAGCGATTAAAAATAAATATTATAACCATACATAATGGAAACAAGCAATAAAACTACGAGAATTCCAGGCAGAAGATTTGCCACTTTAAATTTGGTCAGCCCTATTAAATTTAAGCCAATCGTCATAATCATAACCCCGCCGGTAGCTGACATTTCCAAAATAAATTGATCCATTAATTGCTGCGGAATCACACGATCAATCTGGGTTGCAAAAACAGCAATTAGCCCTTCATAAATAATAACAGGAACAGCTGAAAAAAGAACGCCGATTCCTAAAGTGGAAGTCAATATAAGTGCGATAAATGAATCAATAATCGATTTTGTAAATAAAACATCATGATTGCCGCGAATCCCGCTGTCGAGAGCTCCAATAATCCCCATTGCTCCAATTGCAAATATTAACGTACCTGTAACAAAGCCTTGTGAGATGCTTCCCTGCTTGTCAGAACCAACCTTTGCTTCTATCCATTGTCCAAGCTTGCTTATTTTATCTTCTATCGCTAATAATTCACCAATAATTGCACCTAACGAAAGGCTCAAAATCACAATCGTAAAATTCGCCGTTTTAAGTGCCATTTGAATTCCTAATACGACAATAGACAAACCCATTATATTCATAACAGCGTCCTTCATATTGTTAGGTATACGGCGAAGGACACTGCCAAGTAGTGCACCAATCATGATACCTACTCCATTAACTATTGCTCCCAGTAAAATCATTATGTTCATCCTATCTATCTATTTAGTTGTGTCTCTATAGATTATAGGAGGAAAATTCCGATAAATAAAGTCGAAGTTTTACTAGTTAATCGGAATAGATATACCGATATAACAAACAGTTAACTAGAGGTAGGGGGGAATTATAGACTAAATCCTCCAGAAGCATCTATAATTTGGCCAGTTATCCAACGGCTGTCAGAGGAAGCAAGAAATGAAACAACGTCTGCAATATCTTCCACTTTACCTAAGCGGTGGAATACGGAGGATTCAGTGGCGAACTTTTTAATCTCCGGATTATCCAGCAGCTTGGAATTGATATCTGTCTTTGTATACCCAGGCATAATAGTATTAACTGTTATATCACGTTCACCAAGGTGTTTTGCTAATGGAAGTGTCATCGTGTTAAGCGCTCCTTTACTCAAACCATAGGCAATCGACCCTGTTAAACCAATCCGTACTTCTGCAGATGAAATGTTAATGATGCGTCCCTTTTCTCTTAGTCTTGGTATGGCATTCTGTATGAGGAAAAAAGGTGCTTTAATATTAATATCTATGATTTCATCGAAGATTTCTTCTGTTGTATTTTCAATGGTTCCTTGCGTTCCAATACCTGCATTATTTACTAATATATCAAATGAGACGGAGCTAGTTTTTTCTAACAGCTTTTCATCTAATTGCTGCAGCAGTTTTTTTACTCCGTGCAAAGACTGTAAATCAGCTGGAATGGAGAAAGCATCACCGCCTGCAGCGATAATTTCCTTAACCGTAGCATCAGCAGCCTTTTGATTGCTTCCATAATGAACAGCAACGATGGCCCCGTCATCTGCTAACCTTTTGGCGATTGCACGGCCAATTCCACGGCTGGCACCTGTTACTAAAGCTATTTTGTCTTGTAAATTCTTCATATATAATCACGCCCCATTAATGTGAATTATTATTTAAAGCATACTTATATTTTATTGGAATTATCAGAAAACTAAATATATAATTATAAAAAGAAAACTCATTTGGCTTGTGATTTTAAAGACATATTGCCGTAATTACTTTATAAAATAAAGAAGGGGAACTAACCATGAAAAATACAGTAAAACTGGATGAAACAGATTATAAAATTATGAATTTATTATTTGAAAACGCAAGGATACCTGTCTCTGAAATCGGCAGAGTTATATCCATGACGCAGCCAGCTGTCAAAGAAAGAATTAATAAGCTTGAAGAGCAAGGGGTAATAGCTGGTTATAAAGCAAAGTTTGAACCTTCTAAAATTAATAAAAATATCTTAACGTTCATCATGTTTAAAACGAGCAAGTGCGCTGATTTTATCACATACTGTGAAGTGGCGCCTGAAGTAGTAGATTTATATCGTGTCAGTGGGGAAGCCAACTATTTACTAAAAGTAAGGACCGATTCACTTGATTCTCTTGCTTCATTTTTAGATTCTTTAATGAGATTTGGATTATCACAACCCATAATCGTTATGAAAAGTGAGTTTGAGGAAAAGATCTCTTTTTGATTTTCTACATCCAGTTACAATTATTTGACAGCAACCAAGAATTAAACTAAATTAATAGTGAATACACCATTCATTATTAAGAGGTGGTTATTATCCAGTCAAAAAAAGAGGAAGTAAAAAAACAAATCGAAGCTGCCGCCTTGAAAGTGTTTTTTAACAAAGGATTTTTGAATGCAAAAATGAGCGATATCGCTGAAGAAATTCAAATTTCAGTCGGAAATATTTATACGTATTTCAAAAATAAAAACGATTTGTTTTATTCGGTCGTTCCACCATCCTTAGTCGATTATTTGCAAAAGGTGTTAGTTGAAAGCATTCATTTTGATAACCAGACATTGTTTGATGAGGCGAGGACGGAGAAAAGGACAGATATTTTTCAAAAGCAGATTAATCTATTAACCCAATATCATCAGCAGATTGTGATTATTTTTGAAAAAAATCAAGGAACGGAATACAGCAATGCCAAAAACGAGCTGATTGATTTAATGATGGAAACTAAAATGCCGTACGTTAAGAGTACGTACAAAAGATATGAAATAAACAGTGAGGATAATTTTATTTTATTGAATATTCTCGCTAATAGTTTCGTCAACATGATTTTAGACTTATTAAAGAGAGAGATGAGCATAGAAAGCAGACAGCAGATATTTGAGGTGCTTAGCATATACAGGCTGCATGGACTCAAAAGCTTAAATGAATAATACTGTACACTAAAGTGATTCACTTAGTTTAAGGTGAATCACTATTTTAAAAACTAAAAATGAATAAACTATTCATTTTTGAAAAATGGGAGGAAGCACTCATGAAGACAGGATATGCCTTACATAATTGCCATATAATCTATGGTGATGGGAAAAAATTTGCAGATACAAATATGACCATATTAGTAAACGAACAAGGGAGAATTCATCAAATCGAAAAGACAAGCAATCTCGTTGTTCCAAGTCATTATGAGAGCATAGACTTAACAGGGAACTATGTAATGCCTGGCCTTATCAACGCCCATGTACATCTGTTTGCAGACGGAAAGCCTTTTACATTGTCAGTAAGTGAAAAGCTTTTAAATTTTGCGTTTCACCATCTTTTGGATACATCGATAGGAAGAAGAATCTTAAAAAAACGGATGAAAAAAAATGCCATAACCGCCTTGCATTCTGGTGTAACGACGATGCGCAGCGTAGGTGAATTCTTTTATAAAGATGTGGAGCTGAGGGAGGAGATTCATGCGCACAAGTTCGTAGGTCCGAACCTACTTACAGCAGGCTACTTCCTAAGTGTAACAGGCGGTCACGGCGCACCTTATTTAGCCTTAGTCGGCGATTCTCCGTGGGAGGCGAGAAGAAATGTGAGAATAAATGTTAAACATGGGGTGGATTTAATTAAAATCTGTGTCACCGGCGGTGTTACAGATGCAAAAATGGTCGGGGAAGCTGGCCGGTTACAAATGACAGAGGACGAAGTTGCCGCCATATGTGAGGAAGCTCATAAAATCGGCATACGTGTTGCCGCACATGTGGAAAGTACGGAAGGAGTAAGAGTTGCACTAAAGGGAGGGGTTGATACGATAGAACATGGAGCGGAGATGGATGAGGAAATTATCAGTCTGTATAAATGTAATCCTAGAGCCTTAAAGGGTTACACAGCGTTAATTCCTACTTTGCAGGCTGGTTATCCTAGCGCAAAATTGGATTTGAGTCTGACGAAAGTGAGCGAAACAGTGCAAGAAAACTCTCGGCTTGTTTACGATTCGATGCTAGCAAGTGTAAGGCAGGCGGTAGAACATGGGATAAAAATGGGGATTGGTACAGATGCAGCAATGCCATTTGTGACACACTATGATATGTGGCGCGAGCTGGACCATCTTATGCGAAAAACGTCGCTCGATTCACTGCAGGTAATTGAAAAGGCAACAAAAACAAATGCAGAAATTCTCGGCATAGATCATCTAACTGGAACGATTGAAATGGGAAAACGAGCAGATTTAATTGTAATGGACCATAATCCATTAGAAAATATCAAAACTTTATCAAATATAACGATGGTAATGGTAAATGGTCAACTTATAAAAAATCCAAACGTAAATAAAATGAAGGAAGTGGATGATTTGCTAGATTTAGTATGGAGCAACGAATAAAAAAACCAGAAATATAAATTTCTGGTTTCAGCTTACTAATATAAGTGAGGGCTCTAAGAGAGACAAAGAAAATATTGGCTATTGCCCGTTTTCTTGAATCCATTGCCGTTCACTTCATCTGTACAGTCAATCCACTGATATTTTTTTGCTTTGCTTTCTAAAACCTCACTAATCTCATCTTCCGTTTCGTGCATTAAGCTGATTACTTCCGTTAATGTCATCTTAAAGTGAGCGGCTGCCTCTTGATGCGGCAGCTGCTCTTTAAGAAGTGATAGAAACTGTGTTTTTGAATCAGCTTTCTGTGCTAAAGACTCTTCCTTATCTACAATATATTGGTAAACTGCTTTCTTAAACGGTGGCAGTGTGTTGACGAAATTCCTTTCAAGTATCTCCATCCACTTTTCATTTCTCATTATAGGCAACCTTTGCTATTTAAGCAGATACTAATCAGTAGTAAAGAATTATCGTAACTATTACGATTTACCAAAGAGCCATTAACAATTTCCATTAATTGTTTTCTTTCATATTGTACTTTTTCAGGAAGCGATCCACTCTTCCGCCTTTATCTGCAAATTTCTGCTTACCTGTGTAAAATGGATGTGAATCTGAACTAGTCTCTACTTTAATAAGAGGATAAGTATTGCCATCCTCCCATTTAATAGTCTCATTGGATTTTTTCGTCGAACCTGTCAGAAATTTGAAGCCGCTGTTCGTATCCATAAATACGACTTTTTCATAATTTGGATGTATATTTGCTTTCATATTATCACCTCATATTTTTTACTACTTACTCATGATAATCGAAATCATTACGTTTTGCAAGTGATGTGCATTATATATCCTATACCATGAATTAAATCGACCAAACCATTGGTAACATAGTTTTTTTAGAGTATCGCATTTTTTTATACTAAACAAAAACTTCCTTTAAGTGAGAATCGTCTAATGGGTGGAAGGGAGCAGTGTGCATTGGAAGAAAGTATCAATGGAGATTTGAGTATCCAAAATAGAGAAAAGCTATTGAATCAACTTATGGATGAATATGGCCAGTCATTATTGCATCTTGCCTATTCATATGTAGGCAGGAGGGAGATTGCAGAAGATTTAACGCAAGAAATATTTGTGAAATGTTATCAAAAGTTAGATCAATATCAAAAAAGATCCTCCTTAAAATCATGGATTTGGAGAATTGCTATTAATCATTGTAAAGATTATTTAAGGAGTTGGCATCATAAGCATATTGTTTTTTCAGAAGAAGAAGTACGGCATATTCCAAGCGCTGAGAAAGAGGTGGAAAACCAAGTTATCCAGAAAGATGAAGATCAAGAGTTAGTTAAAGC
The DNA here is from genome assembly GCF_023714395.1 of Niallia sp. MER 6. NCBI lineage: Bacteria > Bacillati > Bacillota > Bacilli > Caryophanales > Bacillaceae > Niallia > Niallia sp. MER 6. The sequence goes on from NZ_JAMAUK010000005.1 coordinate 251,745, forward strand.
AGTGTTTCATTTGCCGGACAAATATAGGGAAGTAATTTATTTATATTATTTTGAGGAATTATCGATTAAAGAAATCTCTGGCCTCATAGATGTGAATCAAAATACGATTAAGACAAGGTTAAAACGAGCTAAAGAACTGTTAAAGATAAGCTTGGAGGGATGAAAATGGATGATCGATTAAAGAATTTAAGAAATGCGATGAAAAAAACAGTGTTACGAGATATTCAGTTTACAGAACAGCATAAAGGAAGTATTAGACGAAAAGTAAATCAGCTTTCAACCAATTCAGAAGAAGAGGTCATTTTAGCAATATTTCAATTATTAAAAGAAAAACGAACTGGTTTTGCATTAAGCAGACTTCTCCGTGCAAGAGGAATGGGAAAGTTTGAAACAGAAGAGGGCTATCTCTACATGTTTTTACATAAATTTGAGCATAAAGGTTACTTGCGTACTTATTGGAATGAACCTGATGTTAAATATTATCAACTTAACACAAAAGGCTTAAAGCTGCTAAAAAACCTCGAAAAAGAAAGTAGTAAAGCTTACTGCTTAAAAGAAATATTGGAGTGGTAATAAGATGACTAATCTTAAGGAATCTTTTTTATTAGAAGTAATGCAATATATAAAATCAAAAGATGCGAAAGAAGCTGTCCGCAAAGAGCTGAGTTATCATTTGAAAATGTCCCAATCAGAATTAATAGGAAAGGGGGCAACTGAAAAAGAAGCGGAACAACAAGCTATCAAGCAGATGGGCAGCCCGATTGAACTTGGTTCATACTTTAATAAGCTTTATCGACCTTTATTTGATTGGAAACTATTTTGTTTATTTACCACTATTATTCTAATAGGAATCCTACCGTTACTTCATATACAAGCTGATTTTTCAGTAGTTAGCAATCAAATAATGTTTATTATATTAGGAATTTTCATTGCGCTTTCGGTAATGCTGTTTGATTACCGCAAGATAAAGAATTTTGGGTGGCTGATTCTTATTACAGGTTTCGTGTTACTGCTCGCTTTAAACTTTTTCCCAAGTACGACGGTTAACGGACTTTTCGTTATCCGCTTCCTGTCTTTTACAATAAGCGGTGCAAGTCTTTTGCCTGTATTCTTAGTGTTTTGGGCAATCTATCTATCTAAAGATAAACCGAAGAGAATGGTTGTAATAAGTATTTATTTGCTGTCATTTTTATTATTCGTAGGACTGGCTAACTTAACAGATATCTTTCTATATTCCTTGTTGGTGCTTACTTTAATAGTTGTTAGTTCAGTTAATAACAAAACATTATATCCATCCATTGGTGTTTCTTTAGGTCTACTGCTTACCTTTATCATTATATTTTTTGTTAGCGCTGGTGCTGACCTAAAAAGACGAATACTGTCATTTTTACACCCTGAGAACTACGCAGAGAATGAAGGCTATATATACTTATTGCTAAAAGATATCCGTTCATCAGGTGGCTGGTTTGGAAATTCAAGTGTACAGTTTAATCAAGTTGAAATGTCCACAGACTTGGTTTTAGCCAATATCACCTATTATTATGGCTGGATCGTTGCTAGTCTTGTATTTGTGATAATATTGCTGTTGGTGTGGAGAATGATTGTTCTGTCTACCCAAATAAAAGATAAATTTGGCAAACTGTTAATTTTGGGTGTATGTTCCTTGCTATCTGTACAATTTATCTATAATATTGGCATGATATTAGGATTAGTCCCGGTTATTTACATGTCACTGCCCTTTATTAGCTATGGATTAACACCAACCGTTTTAAATTCTCTATTAATTGGAATCGTATTAAGCGTATATCGCAGGAAGAATCTAGTCTTAACTAGTTAAAAAAACCGGCTGCCATTATGTCAGCCGGTTTTTTGTGTTCTAATGTAGAAGTTTATTCAGCAACGACTGCAAATTGTTTAACAGTAGGAATAACCGAGGCTAATTCCTTATCTGGGTATTTTTTCTCAAGCTCGTGAATATCCTTAAACTCTGTGCTCCTGACCCATTTTAAGTAATCCTCCTTCGTTTCCCATTCCATATGTACGGTAATTTCTCCTTTGTTTTTTTCATTTTGGAGCAGAAGGAAGCGGATAAATCCATGGTTTTTGTCTACTAATCGGGAACGGTTTTTATAGATTTCAATGACTTCAAGCGCCTTTTCATCTGGGACTGGAAAGGTTGACTGAACAATAAACATGAAGCAAAACTCCTCTGAAATTAATTTTTTACTATCGTACCATAAATTTATCAGAAAATTCATCGTATAGAAGGAAAGCATATAAGAAATATGGAATTATTAAGTTAGAAACCTAGCAAAAATTTTTTCCTGAACAAAAATCATATGACAACATAAGAAAGGGGGGATTCGTTTTGCAGGTAAGGGTGCTTAAACCAAAGGACGCAAAAGATTACTGGAATTTGCGGTTAACAACATTAAAGCAGCATCCAGATGCCTTTTTATTAACCGTGGAAGAAGAACAAAAACGCCTCTATCCCATTAAGAGGATTACAGCTCTCTTAAAGGACCCAACAAGGGTTACTATAGGTGCATTTATGGATGAACGCCTTGTTGGCAGCATCACCCTTCAAAAGGAAACCTATAAAAAAATTAAGCATAAGGCAAGTGTGCTGTCATTTTTTATAGAAGATGATTTTCGGAACAAGGGGATTGGCAAACGGCTTTTGACAGAGGTAATTACTCTAGCAAAAAGGTATGATATTGAGCAATTGCTGCTGGCTGTCGTTTCCACAAATGCAGGTGCAATTGCCTTATACGAATCATTCGGCTTCACTGTTTTTGGATTGGAAAAGAACGCATTAAAGGTGGATGGACAATACTTTGATGAACAGCATATGATTTTCTATCTTTCGAGTAGTTGAGAGAAAAGGAGTTGCAGGGATGAAAACAAGAAGTGTAGGAATACTGTTATTTGATGATGTGGAAGTGCTTGATTTTGCAGGACCTTTTGAAGTGCTGTCAGTAGCCTCCTTTAAGGATCGTGATGATAGGAAACCATTTAAGGTAGAAACAGTTTCAGAAACAGGAGAGCTGATTGCTGCGAGGAACGGATTGCAAGTGTTGCCTAGCTATTCCTTCGAAAATGCCCCAGCATTTGATATAATCATCATCCCTGGCGGACCGGGAGCAAGGCTGACAGAAATACATAATGAGAAATTGATGGAATGGATAAAACAGCAAAATAAAACGGCAGAGCTTGTGGCTTCTGTTTGTACAGGTGCCTTGCTGCTTGCAAAAGCAGGGCTTTTGGATGGGAAAAAGGCGACGACACATTGGGCTTCCTACGATAATTTCGCAGAAACCTTCCCCAAAGTGGAAGTGGTTAGAGGCGTTAAATTTGTTGATGAAGGCAGAATTGTCTCTTCAGGCGGCATTTCTGCAGGGATAACGATGGCATTCCATCTTGTGGAAAGATTATTAGGAGCAGATGAAAAAGCCATAACAGCAAAAAGAATGGAGTATGATTTGCCAGAATAAGCTAAAAAAGAAGGCTTCTACTGCAGAAGCCTTCTTTTCCCTTGTTATTTATAAGAAATTGCTTCAAGTGAGAACCCATTTTTGGATTTTAAGAATTGGGTAAACAATTCAACAGAGCGAGTGTGGATATCTGTTTTTGGGATGACATAGGAGAAGTTTCGGTTAATCTGTTCATTTTTAAGCCGGATGGAATGGATTGTTTTCATATGAAGTTCTTTTTGAATCGAAAACTTAGAAACAATCGAAATGCCAATCCCTGCTTCAACAGACTCTTTAATAATTTGCGTGCTGCCAAACGATCTCAAAATAAGGGGAGAAAAGGCATGCTTTTCAAACAGTTTGTCAATAACCTCTCTCGTTCCGGAACCTTCTTCCCGTAAGATCCATGTTTCACCGTACAGGCTTTCCAGATCAATCGTACGAAAGCTTGCTAAAGGATGATCAGTGCCTACGATAATTACCAGTTCATCCTGTTCAAAGGGAGTGATATGCAGGTGAGGGTGACTTTTGACTTCCCCATCAATTATGCCAATATCAAGACTGCCATCAAGAACTTGCTTCATGATGCTGCTAGAATTGCTGATGGAGACTTTCGGTTCAATTAATTGGTGTACTTTCATAAAATCAGAAATATATCTGGGCAGTAAATACTCACCGAATGTATAACTAGACCCAATTAAGAGAGGACCGCTCACAACCTTCGTTATGTCATCAATAAGGCCTTCCGCCTGTTCATACTCTTTTAGGATACGCTTGGCATGATAATACAATATTTCACCAGCACGAGTAAGCCGAACGTATTTGTTCGTACGATCGAAGAATTTCACTTCATACTTCTTTTCCAAAGCTTTTATGGAAAGCGTTACAGCAGATTGTGTAATATGGAGCTCTTCGGCAGCTCGAGTAAAGTTCTTCTTTTCAGCAACTGTGACAAATGTCAATAAATGATAATCCAATCCTCTCACACTCTCCTTCTGCCAGATTTGAAGTCTTCGTTTCGCATCTTCATTTTTTTAGTATATACTTAGTTCGCTTAAATAAATGATAAATCCTTTAACAATTCAAAAAATACTGAAAATTTACTATTTTTATACCGATTCCAGCTTTTTGAAAATAAATTGTGACTATTTCGATAATGAAAATATTTTCCTTGAATAAATAGGAGTAAACATCTATAATCAATAATGATTCTCAAATAGAACTGTTAAAATTATATAAAAGGAGCATATGATGATAAAGCGTTTTTTCACTTATTATTTACCGCATAAGAAATTATTCATTCTTGATTTCTCGAGCGCTGTCATTGTGGCAATTTTGGAACTTGCCTTCCCAATGGCTGTTACTTGGTTTATCGATAAGCTCCTTCCTGAGGGAAATTGGAGTACCATCGTCTCTGTAAGCTGCGGCTTGCTGGCATTATATTTAATAAGCACTTATTTGCAATATATTGTTAACTACTGGGGACATAAGCTTGGAATTAATATTGAAACAGATATGCGTGCACAGCTGTTCAATCATGTCCAAAAGCAAAGCTTTAAATTCTTTGACAATACAAAAACAGGTCATGTTATGAGCCGAATTACAAATGACTTGTTTGATATCGGCGAGCTTGCCCACCATGGTCCTGAAGATTTGTTTATAGCAATCATGACATTTGTCGGCGCCTTCTGGATTATGCTGACCATTAATGTGAAGCTTGCGTTAATCGTCATTTTCATCGTGCCTGTGCTCGTCTGGCTGATCACATACTGCAATAAGAGCATGAATAAAGCATGGAGGCATATGTACGGCGATATTGCCGATGTTAATGCCCGCGTTGAAGACAGTGTATCCGGTGTGCGTGTTGTCCAATCCTTCACGAACGAAGACTATGAAATGGAGCGTTTTTCTGTTAATAATAAACGTTTCAGAAAAGCGAAAATCGTTGCATACAAAGTAATGTCTTTAACTTCATCTTCTGTTTATATGCTAATGCGCTTTTTCACGTTAGTAGTATTGGTTTATGGAGCATGGCTGACATTTAATGGCCAGCTGACAAACGGTGAGCTAGTTGCATTTATTCTGTATGTTAACATTTTGCAAAAGCCAATAGATAAAATCAGTGCATTGCTGGAGCTGTATCCGAAAGGTATGGCTGGATTTAGACGTTTCTTGGATCTGCTTGATTCAGAGCCTGAAATTCAAGACCGCAAAGATGCAGTGGAAGTGCCTGCATTGCGTGGGGACATTCAATTTAATAATGTGACATTCGGCTATGATAACAGAACTGTTTTAGACCAAATCAGTCTGAACATTAAAGCGGGCGAAACAGTTGCATTTGTTGGTCCGTCCGGTGCAGGGAAAACGACAATTTGTTCATTAGTGCCAAGGTTTTATGATGTGAACGGCGGAGCCATTAAAATTGACGGCATGGATATCCGTGATATGACAAAGCATTCCTTGCGTTCTCAAATTGGGATCGTTCAGCAGGATGTGTTCCTGTTCACAGGTACATTAAAAGAAAATATCGCATACGGAAAACTAGATGCAACAGACGAAGAAATACATGAAGCAGTAAAAAGAGCTCACTTGGAAGATTTAATCCGCAAGCTTCCAGACGGCTATGACACACAAATAGGAGAGCGGGGCTTGAAGCTGTCGGGAGGACAAAAGCAAAGGCTGGCGATTGCGAGAATGTTCTTGAAAAATCCGCCAATACTTATTCTCGATGAAGCCACCTCTGCCCTTGATACAGAAACAGAGCAAATTATTCAAGCATCATTAAATGAACTTGCGAAAAACCGTACAACATTAGTGATTGCTCACAGACTCGCAACAATCCGCAATGCTGACCGCATTGTTGTTGTTACCGAAAACGGGATTGAAGAGGAAGGAGGACATGATGAACTGATTGAAAAAGGCGGTATTTTCGCTAATCTTCATCGTGTTCAATACCAGCGTTAACTTTTTAGATGCCTTTTTAGAAGGCATCTTCTTTTTTTTGCAAAAATAGCAATTGAAGTTAGTATTTAATATGCGATATATTGGTTATAAGTAATTTTTTATGGAGGTGCCTGTTTTATGCGACCGATAATGTTAGGCATTGCGTCTGCCTTCTTTTTTGCTTTTACGTTTGTTTTGAATAAAGCGATGGAGATGAATGGGGGAAGCTGGGTATGGAGTGCATCCCTGCGCTACTTTTTTATGGTTCCCTTTTTAGTGATTATTGTATTAATTAGAGGGAATTTAAAGCCGATTTTGCTGGAGCTTCGTAATAATGCTCTCAAATGGATATTGTGGAGTTCTGTCGGATTTGGGATTTTCTATTCGTTTATTTGTTTTGCATCCGCCTATGGGCCAGGCTGGTTAATTGCAGGAACATGGCAGCTGACGATTATTTCAGGAACACTGCTTGCACCGTTGTTTATGGAGCAAATAGCCGCAAGTGACGGAACTATTGTCCATGCAAGAAGAAAAATCCCCATTAAAAGCTTAGGCTTTTCCCTTTTAATAATTGTTGGAATCGTATTTATGCAGGTTGAGTTTGCAAGGAGCTTATCCCTGTCCCAAGCACTGCTTTGTCTCATATCAATACTCATTGCATCCTTTGCATACCCCCTTGGCAATCGGAAAATGATGGAGGTTGCAGGTGGCCGCTTTGATGTTTTTCAGCGAGTGCTTGGCATGACGATTGCTAGCCTGCCGTTTTGGCTTATTCTGTCTGTTTATGGATGGATGACTGCAGGTTTACCGTCTGTTATGCAAGTATACCAATCCGGAATTGTAGCTTTATTTTCAGGTGTTGTTGCGACGATTCTCTTTTTTGCAGCTACAGATTTAGCAAAGGATAATATGCAGAAGCTTGGTGCTGTTGAAGCAACACAGTCATTTGAAGTGCTATTTGCATTAATTGGAGAAATGGTGTTTCTTTCTGCAGGTTTGCCGAGTCCAGTTTCCCTGCTTGGAATTGGAATTGTGATTATTGGCATGGTATTGCATAGTATATTTTCCCGCAATATTAAAAAACTAAAATTAGCTAAAGAAGCGCATCATTTCAATTGATTATTAAAGTTTTGTTAATTATTGAAATTTTTTTACTTATTAGGCAGGTATATGTATACTATTGTATGGAATGGTAACAACAATGATCGTAATGAATGACAGTCATGATTTTGGCTATCACTTCTAAGAAACTAGATTTGGAGGACCAACAAAAATGACCAATGAACAAAACAAAGCAATAAAGCTGATCGCCCTTGATATGGACGGCACATTATTGAACAGCAACGGCGAAATACCTGAGGAAAACCGCATAGCAATCAAAGAGGCACAAGATGCCGGCATTCATGTTGTCTTAAGCACAGGCAGATCAATCGCAACATGCAAAGATCATGCGGAAAGTCTGTTTCTTAAAACATATTTAGTTACAGTAAACGGCAGTGAAATATGGGATTGGCAAGGCAATTTAATTGAACGGAATTTAGTTGAAGCAGAGCAAATGCGCTGGCTTTGGGAGCTTGCGCAAAAACATGGTACGAAAACTTGGGCCATCAGCTGCGGCAAGCTTTGGAATAACGAAATGCCTGAGGATATTGACGCAATCGAATGGCTGAAGTTCGGCTACCATATTGACGATGATGCCATTAGAAATGAAGTGTTGAAAGAACTGCAGGCAAGAAATATTTTTGAAATAAGCAATTCATCGCTTGTTAATATTGAAGTGAACGCTTTAGGCATCAACAAGGCCAAAGGGCTAAAAACGGTTTGTGAACGACTTGACATTACAATGGCTGAAGTGATGGCAGTCGGAGACAGCTTGAACGACATCAGCATGATTAAAGAGGCAGGCATTGGTGTGGCGATGGGCAATGCACAAGATATCGTGAAAGAAACGGCTAATGCTACAACAAAAACAAATGACGAAAATGGCGTGGCGTATGCTATTCGCAAATGGGTATTACAGGCTGAGCAAGAGCCAGTATTAGAAAAATAAACTGCAGAAATTATGTTGAAACAAAAAAAATAACTGCTATAATAAATAAAAAAGAAGAAGCGAACGAAGAGAAAGGAATAGTATGCGATAACCATTCGTAAAAGAGAGTGGAGCTTATAAGCTGAAAGGCTCCATGACGACATGCCGCAGAACCTGCCTTTCGAGTCCTAGAAAACTAGGCGTGTTATCTGGCGTTATCAGACAAAGTGGGATAAGAGCATTGTCTTTTGTCCAATTAAGGTGGTACCACGGAAAAGCCCTTTTCGTCCTTTTTATAGGATGAAAAGGGCTTTTTTTTATTACAGTCAAACAGATAAATGATACGGGATGTTGGAGGTAATCGTTTTGGACAGAAAAAGAATAGTGGTGAAAATCGGCAGCAGTTCGCTCACCAACTCAAAGGGAGAAATTGATCAGCTTAAACTAAAGGATCATATCGCAAGTATTGCAGCGTTAAAAAAAGTAGGCAAGGAAGTAATACTTGTTTCCTCTGGTGCAGTTGCAGCTGGATTCAAGCAGCTAGGATACCCGTCGCGTCCAGTGACGCTAAAAGGAAAACAAGCTGCTGCTGCAGTCGGTCAAGGTCTGCTGATTCAGCACTACACAGAGAGCTTAAAAGAATACGGTATCGTACCTGCTCAAATCTTGCTGACAAGAAATGATTTCAGCAAGAAGGAGCGTTACCGCAATGCTTACTCCACCTTGTCAGAGCTTTTGGAAAGAGGTATCCTGCCGATTATCAATGAAAATGATACAGTGTCAGTTGAAGAGCTTACATTCGGTGACAATGATATGCTCTCAGCACTTGTAAGCGGGTTAATCCACGCAGAACAGCTGATAATTTTGACAGATATTAATGGGCTCTACGACAGCAATCCGAAAGACAATCCAAATGCTAAACGTCTTGATTATATTGAAAAAGTAACACCAGAATTTTTAGAAGGAGCGAAAGGCAGCGGCTCAAAAGTAGGAACTGGCGGGATGAAATCGAAGCTGATTGCTGCAGAGACAGCTCTTAGTCTAGGCGTACAAGTGTTCATCGGCAGCGGGAGCGGAGAAGATAAGCTTTTAACCATCCTTGAAGGCAACGGAGATGGGACCTATATTGGTTCGGAAGGATTAAGTGCCATTACCAGCAATAGACAATGGATTGCCCTCCATTCCAAAGTAGAAGGAAAAGTATATGTGGATGAAGGGGCAGAACTAGCTTTGCTGCAAAAGGGAAGCAGCTTGCTTCCGGCAGGCATTTATGAAATTGAAGGATTATTCGAAAAAGGTGATGTTGTCGAAGTGATTGGCACATCAGGATTGATCGGTAAAGGGGAAGTTCTTTACGGCTCACAAGAACTCCATGAAATACTGGCAGGAAATCTACCTAAACAAGAGGGACAGCTGCAAGAAGTTATCCACCGCAATAGCTGGGTGAAAATCTAAAGGGGGTCGTACAAATGGGAGAAGTGCAAACGAAAGGGCAGTTAGCGCAGCAGGCAAGCAGGGAGCTGTGGAAATTTACGACTAAGGATAAAAATGAGGCGCTTGCGCTTATTGCAGATCAGCTTTTGGCAGATCAAGCCTATATTATTGAGCAAAACAAAACAGACTTAATCAACGGAGAAAAGGCAGGATTGTCAGCATCTGTTTTGGACAGAATTATGCTTAATGGAAAAAGGATAGAAGACATGGCGCTGGCGATAAGACAGCTCATTGAACTTGAAGATCCAATTGGGGCAACACTGGAAGAAATCCAAAAAGAAAATGGCTTGCTTATCCGCAAAAAAACAGTGCCAATCGGTGTGATGGGCATGATTTATGAAGCAAGACCAAATGTGACCGTAGATGCAGCAACACTGTCGATAAAAACAGGCAATGCCATCCTGCTTAGAGGCAGTTCTTCTGCAGCGAGCTCCAATATTGCTTTAGTGCGTTCTATTCATGATGCGTTAAAGAAGTCAGCTCTTCCTGAAAATGCAGTCCTGCTTATTGAAGATACTAGCAGAGAAACAGCAAAAGAACTGTTCCATTTAACAGAATACTTGGATGTTCTTATTCCAAGAGGCGGGAAAAACCTGATTGATACAGTAGTTAAAGAGGCATCTGTACCTGTCATTGAGACAGGCGCTGGAAACTGTCATTTATTTATCGACGAAAATGCGGATAAACAAATGGCACTTTCCATCAGTCTTAACGGCAAAACACAGCGTCCATCTGTCTGCAATGCTTTGGAAACAATCTTAATTCACCAAAACTGGTATAAGCAATACGGCCAAGAATTGCTGCAAACATTAGCAGACCATGGTGTGGAAATCTACGGAGACAGTACGGTTACAAATGACTGGGCTGATGCCATTTTAGCAACGGAAGAGGATTGGTATACGGAATATTCCGCCTTGAAAATCAGTGTGAAAATTGTTGATGATGTAACAGAAGCGATCACACATATCAATAAGTACGGCACGAAGCATTCTGAGGCAATTATTACTGAAAGCAGTGAAAATGCAGAAATTTTCTTATCCAGTGTAGATGCAGCTGCTGTTTATCATAATGCAAGCACACGCTTTACAGACGGATTTGAATTTGGATATGGTGCAGAAATCGGTATTAGCACACAAAAGCTCCATGCAAGAGGACCAATGGGACTAAAAGCTTTGACCTCGTCGAAATACTATATATATGGAAACGGCCAAATCAGAAACTAATACGTTTATTTCATAAGATAGGAAGCGAATACCAATGCAGTTTGTAACAGTCCTGTTGCCAATATTTTTTATTTTTGCTGTCGGCTTTGTCGGTGAAAAAATTCTTCATATAAATACAAAGTCGATTACAACAATGACGGTCTACTTAATGACACCGTTATTATCATTTAGTGTTTTTTACGAAACAACCTTTAATTTAGACTATCTCATGATGGCCATTTACGCATTAGCACTCGTATTCGGCATCATTGGCATCATTTATTTTGTCGCAAAGCTAAGAGGGTATGACGTTAAAAAAACATGCGGGATGATCCTGTCATCTGCCTTCATGAATAATGGAAACTATGGCACTCCACTTGTCTTGTTCGCATTTGGAGAGCCAGCCCTTCATTACGCCGTTATCCTGATGGTAATTCAGCAGCTGATTATGGCAACAATCGGCGTTTATTATGCCGCAAAAGGATCAGCAGACAATGAAGGCGCAAATGATACATGGAAGAAAGTCCTGAAAGTGCCGATTATGTATGGCGCACTCCTCGGTGTGATTTTTCATTTTCTAAATATCCCACTATCTGCAACCATGCTTGATGCCATTAAGATGGTAGGAGATGCAGCTATCCCAACAGTCATGCTCGTTTTAGGGATGACACTAGCAAAAATATCCGTCAAAAAAATCCAAGTCAAGCCATTATCCTTTGCCTTAACCTTAAGGCTTATCGTATCACCATTGATTGCATGGGGCATGACATTAGTACTCCCAGTTGATGATATGCTTAAACAAGTGATGATTGTATTAGCTGCAATGCCGTCAGCCGCCAATACAACGATGTATGCTCTCCAATATGGAACAGAACCGGATTTTGTGTCAACAGCAACGCTGTTTAGTACATTAGCTAGTATTGTCACACTGCCGATTGTGTTGTTTATTGTTTAGTAGTTTTATAGATGAACAAAACCTTGATTGGATATTTATTCCATCAAGGTTTTGTTTTTTTAGACAGCCTAATCCACCAACAAGGCTGTCTTAATGTATCGCGTTCTTAAATTTCCCTCCATGCGCCTCCTGTGTATCCATAATCGTAATAAAGGCATTTGAATCAATTTCCAAAACGATGCTTTTAAATTTGGCAATTTCAAGGCGGGTGAACACGACATAGAGCACTTCTTTTTCTTGATCGAGATAGCCGCCTTTGCCTTTTAGTTTTGTCACACCTCTGCCAAGGCGGTCTGACAATGCTGCGGCTATTTCTTCGTATTCGTTTGTGATGACCATTGCTGCTTTCGTGTCGTCAAATCCTTGAATGACAGCATCAATTGCTTTGCTGGCGATATAGTAGGTAAGGATGGAAAACATGGCTTGTTCCCATTCAAGCACGAAGCCGGCCCATGTGAACACAAACACGTTTAGGAACATGACGAACTCGCCGACAGAAAAGGGCATCTTTTTGGATAAAAGAATGCCGAGTATTTCTGTGCCGTCTAAGGCGCCGGAATTGCGAATCACGAGTCCAACTCCTGTGCCGAGCAGCAGTCCCCCAAAAACCGTGGCAAGAAGGGGCTCTGTTGTAAATGGCTGAACATGATGCAACGCTGATTCGACTACAGCTAGCATGATAATAGCGAACAACGAGGAGATGCAAAAGTTCTTGCCAATATATTTATAGCCGGCGAACAAGAATGGAATATTGATAATTAGCACCAAGATTCCGAAGCTGAAATTGGTCATATAATTAATGATTAGGGAGATGCCGATAATACCCCCATCGATAATTGTATTTGGGATAAGAAATAATTCAATCGCTGCCGCAGCGAGGCTCGCACCGATCATTAGCATGATATACCGGATAATTAAATGTAGTTTTCCTTCTTTTTTATGTGTTTTTCCCATTTGTCTTGAACCCTCCCGAAGTTAAGGAAGTAACATATTTATAATGCCAAGAAAGTGAAAAAATATTCCAGTTTTGGTTATATAATAATTTCTTTTGAAAACCGCTAATTTACGGGTTTTTTACATAAAATTCATTGCAAGTTTTTATGGAAAGATATAGAATATACAGTACATTATTATTCTAGGTAGGTGAAAGAAATGTTCAACCGGGAGCTGGTGAAGGGAAGTACGTCGTTGATTCTGCTGCAGTTATTAGCGGAAAAAGAAATGTACGGCTATGAGCTTGTGAAGGAAATGGAAAGCCGCAGTGATTATTCCTTACAGGTGAAAGAAGGTACATTATATCCAGCGCTTCATAAGCTGGAAAAGCAGGCATATGTGGAATCTTTCTGGAAGGACTCTGAAAAGGGACCTGCCCGGAAATATTATCGCATAACAGAGACAGGCCTAGAAATACTCGAGCAAAAAACGAAGGAATGGAAAAGCTTTGTGCAGACAATTGATAAGGTAATTGGGAGAAGAGGGTTATGATTTCTTCCAAACAGGAGTATTTGGATATCCTCCGTGCATGCTTAGAAAATCATGAACGAGTGGAGGACATCCTGCTTGAATAATAACAGCATTTAACAGACTTAATCGCAGAGATTTCAAGTCTTGGAATCAGTGAAGCAGAAGCGATGGAGCAAGTTATCGCAAGAATCGGCAAGCCAAAAGATATGGCAGCATTGTTTAGTGAGGAGAGAACGATAACTGCTTCCAGAACAAAGTGGATTTTCTTTTTCGGCAACTTTATCTTTTTTGCAGCAGGCTTAATTTTAACCGTTTTTTATCATTCTATTCCAAGCCCAACCGTGAAACAGCTGTGGTTTTTCCTGACAAGCATTCCGTTTTTAATAATATTTTTGTATTTATTTTATTGGCTGTTACTAAGGTTTGAAGTTGGGAAAGAGTTTGGTCTTGGTGGAAAAAAACTGTTTAAACGAACCTTTTACATAGCGCTTATGCCTAATCTATTCCTGATGATGATGGTCGTCTTGCGCATCATTCCACCAGCTGTTTTTGCCCCGCTGCTGACAAATGAATTTACAGCCGTTTGTATTGTTTTCACGATTCTGTTCTATCCAGTATCGATTTTAGGATTTCGCTACGGAACAACAAAATCGATTTGAAAATTCTGCTTTCCTATAAAGGAAAGCAGAATTTTTTTATGTAAATGTTTGCTCCATCTTACTTCTATCAGTATCTTCAATCCAATCATCATACTTTTCATACAGCGGACGAAGCCGTTCGGCATCCAGTGCTATTACTTCACAGCCACGATCATCATAGATAAAGAATATAATATCTTTTGTGATATTCACAAAGAAGACATCTGGATAACCAGTGTCGTATCCTCCGAATCTAGGCTGCAGCGGAAAATCCTCATTACAAGCTCCCTTTAGCAATCCAGCTAAATGTAAGTCGCTCTGTTTACAGTATAGTGAAAACTGTTGCATCTCAAATTGTTCAGCTTCCTCTAGTTCAAATGGATATGGAAATGTTTTTACATGGATGCGGTATAAAGCATCCTTGTCTTTAACGTATGGTTGAAATACCTTCAATTTATTTGTAGCTTTTTCTTTTGTTCGTTTATAGATATTTGTGACAAGAAATAAACCATCGTCCTGCTCGAATAAGTCATTAAAAATATCAAATATTTGCTGATAGATTACCTGAAATCCTTCCAGATTCATGTCACCATTTTCTTTTAATGGATAGATATTTTCTCCAAGGGTAAAGTGAATGCCAATATCCCATTGATGATAAATACTAGGTACCAATGCGAGGGTTCGAAACCTTCCCTGGAGATAGTCATTAAGGTGCATGTCCATTGCTCACTTTCCATAATAGCGATTGTTTTCTTATTATCATACAATATTTCATGCTGTTAAAAATACCCTGTTTTAGCAAGAATCGTTATACATCGGTATAATATATAGAAGAAATAAGCTTTGCAAAAAAGAATTTTTTTGCCCCGTATCTTTTTTGCCTGCTTAATCGTTCAAAGTATGACACCTGAAAAAAGGGGGGATTAAGTTTGAGCAAGCAACACTTAAAAAAATGGCAAAACAGCAATCTGCAAAAGCATTACGACAGCTTAAATAAGTATTGCCAATACCTTTCGATGAATAAATGGGAAAAGGAAGATATTATTCATGATGCCTTCATAAAGGCAATTGAATCATACAGTGATCGTGATATAACGCCAGCATTATTAAAGAAAATTGTTCAAAATCACTGGATTGATACACTTCGGAAAAGAAAGCTGGAGCAAAACCACGCCATGAAAACGGAAGCAGTGCAGAATGAATCTGCTGCTGAAAAGATGATGCTTGCTGAGCATGTAGCTGAAAAGCTTACTAATAAGCAAGCAGCGGTTTTTTTGCTGATTGAAGGCTTTGGCTATCGTATTAAAGAAGCAGCAGAAGTATTGCAAATGACAGAAACGGCAATAAAGTCGATCTTGTTTCGAGCCAGAAACCAAATGCACAAGCAGCATAGCGGAGAAGGTAATGACGTTAAAGATGCGAGCAGCCTTTATTATGAAGCGCTAAAACGGCAAAATCCCGATATTTTGATTAAAGAAATTTTGACAGCTCAAAAGCTTCATCATTCGAGTTCAAAACGGCATAATGCTGGGCCGATTCTGCAAATGGCAGCATAGCAAATGAAGAAAGGGGCAAAAAAATGAACGCTATTCCATATGTGATTGAACAGTCAAGCGGGGGAGAACGCTCCTATGACATATATTCAAGACTTTTGAAGGACCGCATCATCATGCTCGGAGATGAAATTAATGACCATGTTGCCAATAATATTGTCGCACAGCTCTTGTTTTTAGCTGCAGAAGACCCTGATAAAGACATTTCCCTCTATATTAACTCACCAGGCGGTTCCACTACAGCAGGCTTTGCTATATTCGATACGATGCAATATATTAAGCCAGATGTGCGTACCATCTGCACAGGTATGGCTGCTTCGTTTGGTGCATTGCTGCTGCTTGCAGGTACGAAAGGGAAAAGATATGCATTGCCGAACAGTGAAATTATGATTCATCAGCCTTTGGGTGGTGCGCGCGGGCAAGCGACAGAAATTGAAATTACAGCGAAAAGGATTCTGAAACTGCGCGAGCAAATAAATACGATCATGGCAGACAGAACAGGGCAAGATGTCCAAAAAATAGCTCATGACACAGAGCGGGACTATTTCATGTCTGCACTTGAAGCGAAAGAGTATGGGATTATTGATGAGATTATCCTGCCTAAATAAATTTGACTAACAAGCTGCTTGTGAACAACAGGCAGCTTTTCTTATTGGCTGATTCGTTTTTTCCCAAACGATACGCTATAATAAGGATTGACTATTTTGCAGGAAGATAAAAGGTGAAAATCATGACAGTAAAGCAAGTAACAATAGAAGAAGCATTTGAAAAAAGCATTCGCAATGGCAGCCCGCTCTTGTACAAAGATTCTCTTCGTGGAATAAAAGGATTACATGAGGGCCAAGTTATCGATGTGAAAAATAATGCAGGAAAATTTATTGGCAGAGGCTATTATGCCATTCAAAATAAAGGGATCGGCTGGATCCTCACAACTAATCCTCAGGAAGCGATTGATTATTCTTTTTTTGAAGGGAAAATTAAAGCAGCAAATAATCGAAGAGCAGCATTATATCATGATAATGAAACGACTGCTTTTCGCCTGTTTAATGGGGAAGGAGACGGCATCGGCGGTTTTACTGTCGACAAATATGATCAATACTTGCTGATTCAATGGTACAGCAAAGGGATTTACGAATATAAGGAGTGGATTATTAAAGCACTCGATACGCATGTTGAGTTTAAAGGCATTTATGAGAAGAAACGGTTTGATACGAACGGTACATATGTTGAAGGCGATGATTTTACATTCGGAGAACCAGGAGAGTTCCCGATTATGGTGAAAGAAAGCGGCATGAACTTTGCTGTAGACCTTAATGAAGGGGCAATGACGGGGATTTTTCTTGACCAGCGTGAAGTTCGGAAAACAATTCGCGACAAGTATGCACAAGGCAAGGATGTGCTGAACACGTTCTCCTATACAGGTGCGTTTTCTGTGGCAGCAGCCATTGGTGGAAGCAAATCCACAACAAGTGTTGACTTAGCAAATAGAAGCAGAGCCAAAACCTCACTGAACTTTGAATACAATGATATCAGTCTAACAGACCAGAAGATTGTAGTAGAAGATGTTTTTCACTATTTCAAGTATGCCGTAAAGAAGCAGCTCGCATTTGATATGGTCATCCTTGACCCGCCAAGCTTTGCGCGAAGCAAAAAGCATACTTTCAGTGCAGCGAAGGATTATGCTAATCTTTTGAAAGAGGCAATCAGTATTACGAAACAATCAGGTGTTATCGTTGCTTCGACAAACTGCAGCACCTTTGATATGAAGAAGTTTAAACAATTTATCCACGAAGCTTTCGGAAAACAAAAAGATCGTTATACGATTCTAGAGGAATTTGGCTTACCGGAGGACTTTGCGAATATTCGTCATTTAAAGGAAAGCAATTATTTAAAAGTTGTGTTTATTAAAAAGCTTAAATAGTTTTTCAAAATAGTTATTGATTAACAAAGCAAAATTTCTTTATCAAATCACTGTTTACTTAAATGTCTTTACCTAGTAATCTAATATTTAGCATTGATTATTAGTACATATGGAATGGGGATTGGAAAAAGTGAAAGCAATATTGTTTGATTTAGATGATACACTCCTTTGGGATAAACGCAGTGTTAAAGAAGCATTTGAAAAAACATGCAAGCTTGCTGAAGACAAATACCAAATTGCAGCTTCCAGCCTAGAAGAAGCAGTCCGAAAAGAAGCGCAAAGCTTATATCAAGCATATGAAACATATGCGTTTACACAGATGATTGGCATCAATCCGTTTGAAGGACTATGGGGAGAGTTTGCGGATCAGCATGAATCATTCCAAAAAATGAAGGCTATTGTTCCGATGTATCGTAAAGACGCTTGGACGAATGGACTTTTGGCGATGGGAATTGATGATAAGGAATTCGGAGCATATTTAGCAGAACAATTTCCTGCTTTTCGCAAAGAATCTCCTTTCGTATACGAAGAAACATTTGCAGTGCTCGATGAGCTTAAAGGAAAGTACAAGCTGCTGCTTTTAACAAATGGTTCGCCAGGGCTGCAAAACACGAAATTAACAATTACGCCTGAAATTGCACCATATTTTGACGAAATTGTTATTTCAGGTGATTTCGGTAAAGGTAAACCAGATCCTGCTATTTTTGAGCATGCCGTTTCCTTGCTTGGTCTAGATGTCAGTGACTGCATTATGGTCGGGGATAATCTTAATACAGATATTCTTGGCGCATCAAGAGTTGGAATGAAGTCGGTTTGGATTAACAGAGAAGAGAAAACGCCAGAAACGGTTCATCCAACATATGAAATTCAAGATTTGCTGGAGCTGATTCCTCTTCTTAAAGAGATTGGCTAAAAAAGAAGCTCATGAAGGCATTTGCCTAACATGAGCTTCTTTTTTTATTCCTTGTCTTCCTTTGGCAGCAGATGTCTGTATGGAACAGGTGATGCCAGTACAACCGAAGTATTGATGGTGCCAAACGGTATTAACCGGTCGACCAATATCCGCATGCCATCAATTCCAGATACAGCAGCCTTTATTGTATAACTAATCGGTCCAGTCACACGGTGACATTCCAATATATCCGCTTCTGTCTTAATAAACTCCTCAAACTTATGGGGATCTTCCTTCAGTTCACTTATTTGAATGAACAGAAGTGTTTCCCTGCCAAGCTTTGCAGGAGAGACTCTTGCTGTGAATTCAAGAATAATTCCTCTTTCTTGCAGGCGGAGGAGGCGTTCTGATACGCTTGGCCGGCTTAAAGAAAGCTGTTTAGAAAGATCGCTTACCGTTATTCTTCCATCCTCCTGCAATAATTTTAATAATTGCACGTCTACCTTATCCATTTTTAACTCCTTTGCAAATTGAAATTATATATAGATTATTCGCTTCATTTTTAAGGTTAATTTTGTTTAATATATGCTTTTTGATATGTAAAAATGCTCCTTCTTATTCTATCATTAAATATGTAACATAACCACCAAATTTACCTGTGAATTTTGGCGATTTCGCCATCCTCTCTCATACCCAACTCAATATTTTATCATATTAGGAGTGTTTTGTTTGAAAAAAATATTAATCATGATTGCCGGCTGTTTCTTTACATCATTAGGCTTGTATGTGCTCAAAAGCTCTTCCCTTGTGACGGGCGGAACGGCAGGCTTAAGCTTAAGTGCCTCTTATTTAATGCCCATTTCGTTTGCGGTTTTGTTCACGGTCATAAATATTCCGTTTTATGTGTTGTCCTATAAAAAAATGGGCAAACAATTTACATTTTCAACGATTTTGGCAGTAACAACAGTCACTGTATTATCATCCCTGATTTCTGCGTATTTCCCGCCTCTAACTTTTCATCCGCTCATCGGTTCAGTTGTCGGAGGAATCATTATTGGAGCAGGTGTTGTTGTTCTATTTATGAATGGCTCATCCCTAGGAGGAGCACAAATTCTCTCCATTACACTGCAGAAGCAGTTTAACTGGAATATGGGAAAAACAAACTTTATTTTTGACACGGTAGTTATTCTTATTGGCATGTACAGTATTGGGGTTGTGAGAGGCTTATACAGTATATTATCTGTGCTAATTGTGTCTACTATGATGAGCTTCTTTAAGGAACAAATAGCAAAACGCAATAATAAGACTACTGTAAAAGTATCAAAAAAGGAACCGATATTGGAAACAAGTACTATGTAATAAAGGGAAAAAGCACCTTTAGCAGGCTCTTGAAAAAGTCTACCTAAAGGTGCTTTTTTTGTTTCAAGGCAGTTTTAGAAGTGTAACATCACTGTGACACGCCTCTAAAAATCATTCTTTCTCCTTACTAAGGATTAGACCTCTTATTAAAACAGTCTACACATTTACGCTTAAGGGATTTTTAAAGTTTGTACTTCTTTTTCTAAATAATAGATTCCCACTCGAATATTTTGCTTATGGTTTCCGAAGTGCTCCCCGAAAAGAGTGAGCCCTCCTACTTTTTCTGAATCTTGTTCGACTGCAACTTTAAGTGTTAAAAATGGTGATTGATCTAATTGGATGTCATCGATAGTTACACTAGATAAAGCCTCTCCATCAATACCTGTATCGATTTTATTGATGCGAATTGTTTTCAGCAGGCCATACTGACTGAATTTATCATTCCACCAACTTGGGGTATATCGACCTCGCACATCTGAAAAGTTTCCTGGGACTGTATAAGTACCAAGTTTTACACCGTTTAAATAAAAAGTAATATCACTTGGCCAAACATTGTTAGATAAAGGGAATTCGGAAGCTAATTCCATGCTGATTTCTACCATTTCTGGTATTTGGTTAGGACCTAGGAGATTTGGGATTTTATATTCTACAAATCCTTCTGACAACCATAGGAGCTGTGTATCAACCCTTTTTGTATCCATAAAATATTTAGGGTCATCTGGCTTGCCGATTATTTCCGTTTCTGATGCAATTCCACATGTTGGTTTTGCTTGGAAATCCGTATAATGGCCAATTTTTAAATCGGTTAAATGCAGGGAATATTCTTTAAATATTTTCTTAGGAAAATGTATGTCAATATTATCTACTGCGAGCTCCACTATTTTTTGTAACCCTGACTTACCAGCAGTTCTAATTGATTTTACAATCCCAGCTTCTTCTAGCTTCTGCACATGGCGTGTAACGATAGCTGGACTTATATTTAATTGTTTAGCTAAATCTGAAATATTAGCTTGGTTAACCGCTAATAGTTCGATAATCTCGATGCGCGTTTCACTAGCGAGAGCTTGATAAACATGGAAGTAATCTTTAGAAACCTGAATTTGCATAAATGCTCATCTCCTTAACCAAAAGATTAAATAGTTGCTTGTACTTTTATTGTAACATTACACATGTTTAACCTCAACAGAAAACTCTATAACAGCTGATAAAATAACATTGACAACGCTTTCTTTTGTTGTTAAATTAAAAATGTAAGACGAACATATTTATATATTTAACTATTTGGTTAAATATATAAATTAATCAAATGGGGAGGAAATCGGATGGGTACTTCAAAAAAACGGTGGAAGCTTTTAGGTGTGTTAGGTTTAGCAATTGGACTTATGGCAGGTTGTAGTAGTTCAGGTGCAAGTAGTAGCGCTAAAAATGAAATCACCTTTTGGAATCCGTTTACAGGGCCTGATGGGAAAAACATGCAAGCAATGGTAGATGAATACAACAAGACAAATCCAGAGTATAAGATTAAGAATATCTCTCTTAAAGAAACAGATATGTATACAAAAATTCCAACTATTGTGAACTCCGAAAAGAATATACCTGATTTAACAATTGTTCATGCAGAGCGTATTAAGCAGTTTAAAGACAATGATATGTTAACCTCTTATAATGATTTATTAACAGATTACCCAGAGATTAAAGCAGAAAATTATGTGCAAGAAGCTTGGAATATTGGAGAAATCGAATCTGAACGATATAGTATACCGCTAGATATACATACGTTTGGACTTTATTACAATAAAGACCTAGTGAATAAGTATTTGCCGACAGCGTTAGACGACAATATTGTGACATTTGCTGAAATAGAGCAAGTAGGCGAAGTTTCAAAAAAAGATAAGATTGCATCTATCGGTGTCTCTTGGTTAAAACCGAACTTTTTATCCCTGTATGCACAAAACGGTGGGGTTCTAACAGAGGATGGTATACAACCGACGTTAGATAATCAAGCAGCTCAAGATACGTTTAACTTGTGGAAGGAATTAGTGAAGACAGGATATACAACAAAGGATGGGGAAGATCCTACGCAAATGTTTTTAACAGGAAAAGTAGTCTTTTTGCCTGAAGGAATTTGGATGCAAAACCAAGTGAAGCAAAGCAAGATAAATTGGGGACTAACTAATGCACCGCAGGTATCTGATGACTTGTCAAAAACAGTTAACTGGTCTTCCTCCCATCAATTTGTCATGTTTAAAGATGAATCACGCAGTGATGAAAAAGCAAAAGGTGTCATGAAGTTCTTAAATTGGGTTAGAGACAATTCAATGGAATGGGCGAAGTCCGGGCAAAATCCTGCCACGTTATCACTGTTAGAAGAGGAAGAGTATAAACAGATGCCGCAAGCATTTTTCTTATCTACACCAGAGCAACAAGCAACTTTGAAAATTTTTGATTATAAGTACAATGGCTATGTTTCAGAAGCGCTTGATGCTCAAGCAGGCGATGTAGTTTTTGGAAAGCTGGATGTTGATAAAGCGCTTACGCAAATGCAAAAAGAAGTATCTGCGAAGGTTGAAAAAGATAAATCGAATAAATGATTTGGAGAAAATAGAAGGTAGAAGCTTACCTTTTGTATACAGCAGAAGGTAAGCTTTAACTATTGATATTGCGAGTTTAGTATGTTTTTTCTATTCAAACATAGAAAAAAAGGGGGAGTGGAGCGATGGAAACTGTTCCTGCTACAAAACAAGTGAAGCAAGTCAAAAATAAGAGGTCCAAAAAAGTGTCTGTTACACCATGGATTTTCTTAACACCTCATTTGCTAATATTTGCTGTCTTTTTCTTGATTCCTGTTTTCTTTGGTATCTATATATCTTTTACAGAATGGGATTTAATAAGTTCCCCTACGTTTATTGGCCTTGATAATTATAAGGAAATATTACTGCAATCTGATTCTATCTTTTATGAACAGCTACATACAGGCTTGAAGAATACGTTTTTATTCGTGCTTTTTGTTGTACCGTTTTGTATCCTTGTGCCATTATGCCTTGCAGCAGCTTTAAATACTAAACCTGCTTTATGGAAGTTCTTTCAATCACTTTTTTATTTACCATCTTTATTCGCGATTTCTGCGGTCGTGATTATTTGGACTTTAATGTTCAACGTCACATATGGCCCAATAAATAATATCCTGAATTTAGAAACGGTATGGACAGGAACACAACCCTATGCATGGATTGCATTAGTAATTTTAACTGTTTGGTGGTCTATCGGCGGCAATATGATTATTTATCAAGCAGCATTAAATGGCATTGCTAAAGATTTATATGAAGCTGCAGATATTGATGGAGCATCACCATTTCAGAAATTCATTAAAATCACACTTCCTAGTATAAGAGGACAAATTCTTTATACCGTAGTAATTACTACTATTGCACACTTTAATGTATATGGACAGCCGCTAATGCTTACAGGTGGAGGGCCGACTGACTCGACAAGGGTTCTCTTAATGGATATTCAGCAAAATGCATTTGGTTCAGGCCAATCTATCGCAGGAATTTCATCAGCAATGGCAGTTATTCTAGGCGTGTGCATAATGGTTGTTGCATCCTTGCAGTTCTTTTTCTTAAGAGAAAGGAAGAATTAAAGTGAAGGAGGGTTTGAAATGAGTGGAAAGAGAGTTAATCCATTTCCAAAAATCATTGCATTTATCTTTTTGCTCGCGATGTCAGTTATTTGGGTTATACCTTTAGTATGGGGAATCGTAACTTCTTTTAAATCGGAAATTGAACTACAATCTGTTGGGTTTAAATTTCTACCAATCGAATGGGTGCTATCCAATTACACCTCTCTTTTAGTAGATAATGCAAGTACGCCGTTAGTGCGCTGGTTTACGAATTCCTTATTTATCTCCATTTCTCACACTTTATTAGTATTACTTGTTGTTACACTTTCTGCCTTTGCTTTTAGTAGATTAAATTTTAGAGGAAAGCATGGATTGTTTGCGTTTTTAATGGCAACGATGATGTTTCCGGCAGTAGTAAATTTAATTCCCCTTTATAAAATTATTGATCTATTAGGGTGGGTTAATTCTCCAATCGCCATGATCGTTCCTGGAGCTGCTGGCGTTTTTAATATTTTCCTAGTGAGACAATTTATGAATAATATACCAACAGAGTTTGATGAAGCAGCAAGAATGGATGGTGCGAATGATTTTCAAATATTATCAAGGGTAATTCTCCCTTTAATTAAACCAGTGCTGTTAGTCGTTTCCTTATTCTCTTTTACTGGTTCTTGGAATGATTTTTTATGGCCATCAATCGTGTTTAATGATGTGGAAAAAATGCCGATTACACCAGGGCTTCAATTGCTTCAAGGGATGTATCAGGCGCAGCCTACTTTATTAATGGCAGGAGCGATTGTTGCGATTGTTCCAACCTTCATTCTTTACTTATTTGCTCAAAAGTATTTCTTAGATTCTATGTCTCTATCTGCTGGAGTGAAAGGTTAATGAACAGAAGATTGGAAAGAAACTTAGTGAGAATAGCTGGGATTTGGCAGATAATTGATGGTTTATTTACGATCTTAGTGTATGGAACTTTGAAAAAAGTAGAAGGTGCAAATCTAATTGAAAACACGAGCTTTGCTTATATGAAAGCATTGGAATCAGTTGTTGGAAGTATCTATATATTTATCGCAATATTTGGATCCATTCTTATCGGAGTCGGCATGTTTAACTTGGTCTGTGCAAAAAAATATATTAAAGATGATCAAGTTCATGTAAAAGTGGCAGTGTGGTTTTTAGTATGTGGAGCTATGAGCTACATCATTATGGATATCATCAGTGTTGTCTTATACATGTCTGCTGGGATGATACTGTTGGCTAAAAACAAGTCTATCAAGAAGTTAATGATGAAAAGTAATCAACATATTGGAGGTATAAACTAATGAATGAATTACATCCTAATCCTCAGTTTAGAAGAGAGGAATGGTTTTCCTTAGATGGCAAATGGGATTTCGCCTTTGACGATAAGAAAGAAGGCGAAAAAAATAAGTGGTATGAAAAGTTTCCTAAGGGAACGGTGATTGAAGTGCCTTTCACTTATGAAACAAAGGCAAGTGGCATTCATCAAACAGAACATCATGAAATAGTTTGGTATGAAAGAACATTTAATATAAAGGATTTAGAGAAACACCCTATTCTTCATTTTGAAGGAGTAGACTATGAGGCGTTTATATATGTAAATGGTAAGCTTGCTGCACAGCATCAAGGCGGTTATCATGCATTTTCAGTAAATTTACAGGGGAAAGTTCATATCGGTGAAAATAAATTGAGTGTTAAAGTGTATGATTCAAAGGACTGTTCTCAGCCAAGAGGAAAGCAGAGGTGGCGAGAGGAGAACTTTGGATGCTGGTATGTACAAACAACAGGGATATGGAAATCAGTTTGGCTTGAATATGTTTCTCCTATTTATATAGAGCATGCAAAAATCACTCCTTTATTTGATGAACAAGAAATTCAGATTGAAATAGATACAAAAAATCTTCCGATTGAATCAGATGGATATACTGTAGAAGCAAAGATTCTTTTTGATGGAAGGTTTATTAATTCTTTTACTGCAAATATAATAGATGGTTCTGCTTCACTGCGGGGAAGTGTGCTGGAAAGAAAAGATCCTTGGACCATGAAACCTTGGAGTCCAGAGAACCCTCATTTGTATGATCTTCAGCTTCATTTATATAAAGGCAACGAATTACTTGATACAGTGGATTCTTATTTTGGCATGAGAAAGATATCAATAGAAGGAAATAAGATACTGCTTAATAATAGAGAATTATATCAACGCCTTATTCTAGATCAAGGCTACTGGCAGGATTCTGATATGACGCCGCCGAGTACAGAAGCTTTAGAGGAAGACATACAAAAAGTGTTAGAGCTTGGATATAACGGAGTTAGAAAACATCAAAAGGTAGAGGATTCTCGCTTTTTATATTTAGCAGATAAATATGGGTTGCTAGTATGGGTAGAAGTGGGCTCTACATATGCATTTAATGATGTAGCAGTTAAGAACTTCTCACAAGAATGGATGGAAATTGTGAAGCAAAACTACAATCATCCTAGTGTTATTACATGGGTTCCTTTCAATGAATCTTGGGGAGTTCACGATATTCATGTAAATAGGAAACAACAAGCATTTACCGAAAGTATTTATTATATGACGAAAACTTATGATCAAATGCGCCCTGTGATAACGAACGACGGCTGGGAGCATACCATTTCTGATATTATTACGCTTCATGATTATGAAGAATTCGGCAAAGCATTTACGAAACGCTATGAAAATAAAGAACATGTTTTATCAAATAAGATGCAATTCAACAAAGATTTCTATCCGTTTGCTGAAAATTATGCCTATAAAGGTCAGCCGATCATTATTTCTGAATTTGGCGGGATTGCTTTCCAAACAGAAGAAGGCTGGGGTTATGGAAATCAAGTGAAGGATGAGGAAGCGTTTTTCAAACGATTTGAAGAAATTCATTATGCGATTCAGGATTTAGACTATGTGGTTGGCTATTGTTATACACAGCTCACAGATGTACAACAGGAACTAAATGGGCTGCTTACTATTGATCGAAAGCCAAAAGTATCTGTCAGCAGAGTAAGCGAAGTAAATACAAGAAGACTGAAACCGTAGGAGGCAATATGAGTAGAGCAGAGTATCCAAGACCTCAATTTGTACGATCTGAATGGATAAATTTAAACGGCAAATGGCAATTCGAGTTTGATGATAAGAACGAAGGCTGGAAAGAAAAGTATGCTAATCAGGAGAAACTAACTAGAGAAATAAACGTTCCTTTTGTTTATCAATCGGAGTTAAGCGGCATAAATGACCGCACAATTCACGAATATATATGGTATAAAAAAGAAATAGAACTAGATCATCCACATGATAAGGAGACGTTATTACACTTTGGTGCAGTGGATTACTATTGTAAAGTTTATGTGAACGGGCAATTTGTTGGAGAGCACGAAGGGGGACATACGTCCTTTCATTTTAACATATCAGATAAGCTAGTTAAGGGAAAACAAACAATCGCGGTTTTTGTGCATGATCCATTTGATGATGAAACCATTCCTCGTGGGAAACAGTTTTGGGAAAAGGAATCGAGGGGGATTTGGTACACCAATTCTACTGGTATTTGGCAAACAGTCTGGATAGAGCAGCTTGATAAAGAACATATTGAAAGTGTAAAGTTCACCTCTGATTTTGATCATGGCATGGTATCGATAGATCTTCTTATCAGTGATTTTACGAACTTAATAGAAGAAAATAGATTCTTAAACTACACTATTAGTTATAAAGATATCATGATTGCAGAGGATCAGATTAAGTTAAACAGTCATAATGTGAAAAGAGCAATTGATATCATGCAGAATAAAATATTTCGATCCAATTTCCATGATGCAGGTTTTGCGTGGACACCTGAAAATCCAAACCTTTTTGATGTAAAACTAGAATTGGTTAATGATGCTGGTCACGTACTTGATACTATAAAATCTTATTTCGGATATAGAAAAGTACATAGTGAAAATGGGATGGTGTTTTTAAATAATAAGCCATACTATCAAAAGTTAGTCCTGGACCAAGGTTATTGGCCAGAAGGATTATTGACAGCACCTTCAGCAAGTGATTTTAAAAGAGATATTGAATTAGCGAAAGAGATAGGATTTAATGGTTGTCGTAAGCACCAAAAAACAGAAGATCCCTTGTTCTTATATTATGCGGATACTTTAGGGTTCTTAGTATGGGGTGAGTGTGCTTCTGCTCCTGTGTATACAGAAAAAGCGGCTACGAGGCTTATGAAGGAATGGGTGGAAATTGTAGAACGAGATTATAATCACCCGTCCATTGTCACCTGGGTTCCGTTAAATGAAAGTTGGGGAGTTCCTAATATTCACGCTGACAAAAAGCAGCAACAATTCTCCAAAACAATGTATCATATGCTGCATGCTATTGATGGTACGAGGCTTGTCATCTCTAATGATGGCTGGGAAGCTACTACTACAGATATATGTGCTATTCACAATTATAATCATGGAAATCATGATGAAAAGGATAAGTATCGTTATTTTAAAGAAGCACTCTCTTCTGTTGAAAATCTATTATCATATGCACACGGTAAGTGGCAAGTTTATGCAAATGGATATTCTCATCAAGGCGAACCAATTATGCTGACAGAGTTTGGAGGAATAGGCTTTAAAGTGGATGATCAAAAAGGCTGGGGCTATACTTCGGTTGAAACGGTAGAAGAATATATCCGGGATTATCGGCGCATTATGGAGGCTATCTACCAATCGAAAGGGTTATGGGGTTACTGTTATACACAGTTAACAGATGTGGAACAAGAAATAAATGGGATACTTACGTATAACCGCAAACCTAAATGTGATCTTTCTATTTTAAGGGAAATTAATAATCAATTTTACCCAAATAGACTTCCTGTAGTATTAAAACAGCGAAAAGATTGATTAGCTTAGTTATCTATCCATTATCTTGACTACCTCCTGAGTTTGATTATAAATCAGACTCAGGTTTTTTATATCTTCACTGCTAATTTTTTGTCGCCTTTTTAAAAGGAGAATTTTTTTGTTTAAATAAATTGACACTGATAATCATTTTCATTTACAATGAGAATAACCAAAAAAACAGATAATAAAAAAGAGCTAGGAAGGTGTAATTATATGCAAAATCAATTCTTGGTAACTAAGCCGTTTCAATATATGGTAGAATGTACTTGTCCTAGACCTGACCATACATTTTTTATTGATTTACATAAAGGGGATATTATTACTGTTACAGATGAGAAGAAATATGTTGATTCTCTAGGTTGGCTGATGCTTGTAATGATCAATGATTATACTGTATATATGTTTGTCCAGGAGCTGGAGGATTTCATTAACGAAGAAAAAATCGTTTCCATTATCGATATGGAATTAAAACGCAACTATCTTCAGTTTAAGGTAAATGAATCATTGGATAAAATGGATAAAGAAAGTTTTGAGCTATATGCTAAAGACTTGGCTAAGATAAAGGAAATGACCGAAATCGGTGCATTATCATAATAGACAGAAAATAGTCTGGCAGTAAGTGCTGCACCCCAAAAGTTAGAGTTGAAATCTAACTTTTGGGGTGTTTTTTATGGCTAAATATAGTGGGAATTTCAAACTGAAAATTGTACAAGAGTATTTGAAAAGTGCTTTAAGTTATGACCG
>NZ_JAMAUK010000060.1:0-9488 GCF_023714395.1 Niallia sp. MER 6
TCTTTAATCATAAAAAATTCCCCTCTTGTCTTCACGAACCATAGCTCCTCTCAACAAACTATGGTTCTATTTTAGATGGGGAATTTTATTCCGGCTATATTGAGGATTTTAACATCGGCTTTAACAAACTTAAACAATATTGAATTTATGGTGGAAGGAAGTCGTTTACAATATGTCGAACATAAACTTATAAAACATAATGGAGGTTTTATAGTGGAACAGAAGGACTTGTGGAGCTTAATAGAATTGTCTAAATCAGGTGATGATCAAGCAGAATGGCTAATAGAGGAACTAGCTCAGAAAAAAATAGAGGAAGTGATAGATTTTGAATGTCATTTCCAATCACTGATGAATAGCAGTTATCAATCTCGCCTATGGGGAGCGGCATATGTATTAATGGGCGGATGTTCTGACGATGCTTTTGATTATTTTCGAGGATGGCTGATTGGACAAGGAGAGGAAGTGTTCAATAAAGTATTGAAAGACCCTGAGTTTCTAGCAGAGTATATCAGCGAAGATAATCTTGACGAAGAAGGTTTCCCTCAAAATGAAGAATTGCTTTCTGCTGGCTTAGATGCTTATAGTCTCATTAAAACAGGTGATACAGAATGGAATGATAATATTTATGATGAGTTTCTAGAAGCACTTGATCAGAAGGACTTACAGCCTGCAAAAGAAATAGAGTTTGATTGGGAAGAAGAAGATTTAGAGGGTTTATTTCCAATACTATGGAACAGGTTTGGAGAAGATCCTCTTGGATGAATTTACATAAAGGGCATGTTTTAGACACTGCCGCGGCGTTGATTCTAATTAATTGGAATTGACGCTGCTTAAAATGGTGGAGGTGCTGTGACTTTGAAAAAACGAAGAAAACTTTTTTTTATCATTGCAGCAGCGTTATTAGGACTAATAGCAATAGGTGTTTTGCTATTTTTCACTGTTACCCCGATTTATCATGGTACCGTTTTAGAAGTTCAGCAAAATAATCAGCAAGATAGGCACCCTTCCATATGGGTTAAGGAATATTCCCCTGAAGACACCACAAATAAAACGAAAAGAGAATTAAGGAAGATGTATGAATACCAAGGGATTGTTTTTGATATGCCAGCCTATATTCCTGATAAAGTAATAAAAAATCTATCTCAAGGCCAAGAAGTGAAAATTTACTATAGTGGGATAGTTGAAGCTTCTGCTCCTGGCGGTGGTGATGCTTATTGGGTAACCATTGTAGATGAATAGGAAGTATACAGAAAAGTTAGCAGTGTTTTTAGCAAACCAAATCAATATTCTTTTTTGGAAAAGGAGTTAATACGATTGAGGCATGGAGTGATTAAAGCAACAATTCCTTTAAAAAACCAAAAAACAATCAGCGATTAGATTGTCCATTGGTTATTTGAGTTACAGCTTATGCTGCTTCCGTTTTTTGGAAATGAATATATAACTTTCAGTACAGCGCTAACTATGCATGCTGTGATAGAATATCACCCCTGTTAATAGTCTGCTCCTAATTGCAATTCTGCAACAGAATAGAGTACAGCATAGCCGCTGATTCTGACTCTCTCACCATCCAGCTTGCAATATAAAGTTCCGCCCCGCTCAGATAGATGTCTTGCTACCATTTCTGTTTTGTTTAATTTTTCTGACCAGTAGGGAATAAGCTGGCAATGTGCAGAGCCGCACACAGGATCTTCGTTAACATTTAATTTCGGGAAAAAAGCTCTTGAGACAAAATCAAACTGATTGCTTTTAGCTGTTAAGATGACACCGACTCCGTCTTCTATTTCCTTCAGTGCAGTGAAACTAGGAGTTGCTTGAAGCACATTATTTTCATCTTCCAAAACTAACATAAGATCTCTCGCTAAATAGGCTACAACAGGAGTAACGCCTAGTGCGTTTATTATATTATTAGAGATGTCTATTTTAGCTGGCATCCTGCTTGGAAAATCCATTTCAAATAATTCTCCTTTTTTTAATACAGTTAAATCACCGCTTAGTGTTTGGAATATCCATTGTTTTGCTTCTTTCGTATAAAAATTGGCTAAAACGAAAGCTGTCGCAAGGGTAGCATGGCCGCACAAATCAATTTCTCCTCCTGGTGTGAACCATCTTAAATGATATTTTTCACCGGTTTTTACAGCAAAAGCAGTTTCTGATAAATTATTTTCTTTGGCAATTAACTGCATGAGATTATCAGAAGGCCATTTCTCTAAAATACACACAGCAGCTGGATTTCCTTCAAATACTTTTTCAGCAAAAGCATCGACAAAATAACATTTCATTACTATTAGCCTCCTAAAGGTTCGAATAATTATAAATATTAAAATATCATGTAGCTTGTATGCAATCAATAGTAAAAGTGAAATTTGTAAACAGCCATAAATTATGGGGATTTATTTCATAATAAATAGGGGGGGATTTGAATGCAGCCTATCAAAACTACGGAAATTCCAGCTGCTATAACAGATTATCTTAAAAATATTAAATCAATTAAGTTTCCTCGGCAGGGATGCACCTCAGATGTTGGAATAATTGAAAGTACACAAGGAACTTATGCGCTAAAAAGGGCAAAGGGTGACTTATATTGCTCATGGCTGGACAAAGAAATAGTTGTTTTAAACTGCTTAAGTAATCAGACAACATTACCTGTTCCAAAAGTGATAAAGTATGTAAAACAAGCCAAGCTAAATGAATGCTGGGCTCTTCTTGAATTTATAGAGGGAGAAACAGTGAGAGCGGCTTTATCGAAAGAAGAAAATAAGGAGCAGAGGCGAAAAATATTGGCTAATTTTGGCGCAATTTTAGCTCAGATTCATGCCACTCCATGTCCTGGTGAACTAAGGAACACGCATTGGCTAAGCCGCATGCTAGAGGAGGCGGACTTCTACCTAGAAAATTATCAGGTGGATGGAAATAAGGAGTTATTAGAAAAAATGAAGAAAACGAAACCTACAAGCTATGTATCAACGCTCATTCATGGAGATTTTACGATTGATAATGTATTAGTGTCTGCTGGCGAAATAACTGGTGTCATTGATTGGGGACGCGGGGATTTTGGCGATCCAAGATATGATGCAGCCTTAGCTGTACAGCCAAGAACCAATATTTTTGATGAAAGAGGAGATAAAGAACTATTTTTTAAAGGATATGGAGATAATATTATAGATGAAAATATTTACGATTTTTATGTAAATGGATTGTATGAATTTTTTTAATGCTCCCCTCTCTTCTTAATGAGCCTATGAAATAAGCTCGATATGGTAATAAAGCCTTCACAGTAATGTGAAGGCTTTATTGGATGACACAAAATTATTTTTCTAATGCTAGCATATTCATTTGGATGGAATAAGTATTAGGAGAAAAAGCTATAGATATATTTTCATTCGATTCATCAATTATGCTGAAATAGCCTTGATTAGAATCAACCAGTCTTTCTTTAATTTGATTTTTTATTACTTCTAAATATTCCTTTTGTTTGTCATCTATCTCGATTGCTATTTTCAAAGTAGGATTGTTCATATTTTTAAATCCCTCCTAATTAGTTTATAAAATCATTATGGCCCATACATGAAAAGGATAAACAATATTGCTAATACGGACGTCCGAAGCTCTGCACTCGTTAACTAGAATCACTCCACTAACCAAACAGCTGCCTGACGAATAAGATACATCAATTACTTTATTTGGAATGGTGTTATATGAACGGTCATTGGAAAGAAATAACCGGTTCCCTTCTTTCTACAATTGGTACGATCCAAGCTGCGATTGGGAGCACTCCTGATTTTCATTTGAGCAAAAATCAAAACTATGAACTCCGCTTAGTGGGTAATGTGCTGCAGGCTTCTGGGAGTGCATTATCTGCTGATGGTCAAGGAACCGTATCGTTAGAAAAGATCGGGGACGAAATCCAGGCTGTTGGTAATTCGACAGTCATTACTGGTCTGATCCTTTATGGAACTTCTAATACAGAAACGGAGCAAAGACTTATTATTACTGGTAACTGGCTTCAAGCTTTAGGGAGCTTTGTGGGTCTTGCCGATGAATTCTTTGATTCAACAGAAATGGGCAGGGCAGAGAATATTATCGGTAATCTGCTGCAAGGAATCGGCAATTCGTTACAAGCTGTAGGTGGTGTGCAAGCGTTAAACACAAATAACTTAAACCAAGGTAAAACAGGGGTTGCTGGCAGCTGGATACAAGCTGCAGGTTCTGTCATCTCCCTTATTGGGCAAATACAAGAGGAGCTGGAGGAAATTCGGCTTAATATTAATGAATAAATTATTACAGACTATTAGTAGTTGTTATATGTAGATTCGTTGGTCAAAAATCCAAAAAAATCAGCTTACTTTAACTTTTGGACATATTTTTAGGAAAAGTAAGGGAACAATATTAAGGCCAATAGTAAGGATAAAGATGGAGGAGTAAAATGGAAGTAAATCACGACCGAATTAAATTAACTGCTGCAGAATTGTCCTACTTATGGGCTACCTTCCTTGCAGATAGTATGTCTATTTGTGTTTTTAAGTATTTTCTTAAACATATCGAAGATGAAGATATTAAATCAATTATTATTCATGCAAAGAAGCTCTCAGAAGAACATGTTGAATTTATTAGACAGATATATTCAATGGAAAAAATTCAAATACCCCAAGGATTTACTGAGGAAGATGTCAATTTAAATGTTAAGCGCTTGTTTTCAGATACTTTTTACTTAGTTTATCTTAGAAATATGTCTAAAGGCGGGCTAGCTACACATGGAAGAGTATTGCAGAACACTTACCGTCAAGATATACGTACTTTTTTTACCGCTTGCCTAACTGAGACAATTGAAATTGATAATAAAATAACTAGCCTGTTATTAGAAAAAGGAATAGCAGTTCGTCCACCTGTTATTCCATATCCCGAAAAATTAGAGTTCGTACATAAGCAAGCCTTTATTTTAGAAGGTTTTGGCAGAAGGAGGGTACTATCTGGCACTGAGGTAACCAATCTGTTTGCTAATGTCCAAACAAATCATACAGGAATATGCTTAGCGATGGCTTTTAGCCAAGTTACAAAAAATGAAAAGGTTCGTAAATATTTTTTAAGAGGGAAAGAAATTGCTATCAAGCATGTGAAGGTATTAGACAGTTATTTAGAAATGGCTTCACTGCCGACTCCCATGTCTGCTGTTCACGAAATAACAGAATCAATGGAAGCACCTTTTTCGGATAAACTCATGATGTTCCACTTTAGTTTGATGGTTTATGCTGGGATTGGCAACTATGGAATATCTATTTCTGAAAGTCAGAGAAGCGATTTAGTTGCGGATTATCTGCGTTTAATTGGGGAAGTGTTGAAGCTCTCTGAAGACGGTTCAAATATCATGATTGATCATGAGTGGTTAGAACAGCCGCCAGTGTCAGCCGACAGAAATTAACTAAACTGGAAATAGCAAAACATAGGGAGCTCCGTCCAGCTTCCTTGTTTACTTTTTTAATTTGTTAATAGCAAGTAAATTGGTGGTATCGGATAAAAATTCAAAATAAAAGCATAATAAATGGAAGTGTCTCACTCCTAGCGAAAATGCCGCTGATTAAAGAAGGGGATTTTTTGAAAATCACAAAATTAATAATATTGATTGTTTTAGTTAATCTTTTAAGCGGTTGTTGGGATCGGAAAGAATTGATGAATGTTTCCATTGTTACAGGGATGGCGGTGGACAAGGGTGATAATCAAAAATATAGACTGACTGTTGAAACTACGGCAGCTTCAGAAGTCAGTCCTCGTACGGCGGAAGGCTTTGCTCCTGCAAACGTTCAGACATTAGAAGGTAACACGATTGCGGAGATTACCCATAAATTTAATATTACAAGTGAACAAAGTTTTATACTTTCCCATATGAGACTGTTAGTGATTAGTGAAGAAATAGCAGAAAAAGGCATGCTTGAATTTATGGATTTTTTGGATAGGAATCGGGAAATACGCGATGATTTTGAAGTAGTTATCGCAAGAGGCGGCGATGCTGCCGATGTATTAAAAGTCAATAACATGTACAAAAAAAGTGCATCCTTAAAAGTTTATACACAGCTCGTATCCATGTATAAAGACTGGGGAGGTGTGCCTGAATTAAAGCTGAATGATTTTATTCGAATTTATAATTCTGACGGACAAACGCCTGTACTTGTAGCGATGAAGGTTAGAGGAGACCCGAAAAAAGGCGGCAATATTGAAAATATGAAAAGTGTAACTCCTGAAAGTAAAGTAGACGTTGATTCTCTCGGTATTATAAAAGGTGGTAAATTGCTTGGTTATATCTCTTTCTACGATGTTAGAAATATGCTGTTTGTCCAAAATAATATTAAAAGTACCGTTATTTCTGCTGTGTGTGGGAAAGATGATAAAAAAATAGGCTATCGTGTTACAAATTCGCTGACAAAAGTAACTGCAGCAGAAAAGGAAGGGGTACCAACCTTTACAATAAAAGTTAAAACAGAGGGATTTCTCCTAGGGACGCAATGCCTAACTAATATTAAGAAGCCATATGCTTTTGAGGACTTTGAAAAAGCAATTAACACTCTGATGGAAAAAGAAATAACCGATAGTATTGAAAAAATGAAAGAGGATTTTAATGCAGACATATTTGGGTTGGGAGAACTGCTAAGAGAACAAGACTACAAGCATTTTAAAAAATATAAGAATAATTGGGATGAGGGGTTTGCAAAATCAAAGATCCAAATTATTTTTGATTCGGAAATAAAAAGAACTGGACTAAGAAATGAACGTCTTATCATGAAATAGAAAATAATGTATATTTAAAAATAAATTTCAGTTGCAGATTACAGCTGTTTTTTTATATGAAAAGAAAGGGATCCTATATTTTAAAAAAGCCCTGATATAATGAAAGTAATATCGTATAGGTAACAATAATGAATTGATTGCTTAAAAATAGACATTAAATTTAATCATCTAGAATAGTAATATAAATAACTATAAAATGAGGATTTAATAATCGTAATTGAATTGGCTAATTTTATATGTTATAGTATTTTCATAACTTATTAAAGTTGTTTAATAAGTTTCTGGAGACTTATTAAATGGTTTTAAAAAGTCCTTGAAGCGGCAAATAAATTACTAAAATAATGATGAGCGAGGTTAACTATGGCATTATTTCTATTAATCATTATTTACTTGGCATTTATCAGCTTAGGCTTGCCGGATTCGCTGCTTGGGGCAGCATGGCCGGTCATGCAATTAGACCTTGGCGCACCGCTTGAGACTGCCGGCTTGCTTTTTATGGTCATTGCGGGCGGTACAATTATCTCGAGTTTAATCAGCGGTAAGGTGCTCAAACGTTTCGGAACTGGCAAGGTTACATTTGTCAGTGTTTTAATGACAGCTGCTGCCTTGCTTGGATTTTGCTTTGCGCCCTCTGTTGTTTGGCTAATTGTATGCGCTATCCCGCTTGGTTTAGGAGCGGGGGCCGTTGATACAGGCTTGAACGATTATGTAGCTGTTCATTATAAAGCCCATCATATGAGCTGGCTGCATTGCTTTTGGGGAGTGGGGGCTACTCTTGGCCCGATTATTATGGCTCAGTTTATCTCAGAGGGAAATATGTGGAGAAGTGGCTATTTTGTTATCTCTGCCATTCAATTTGTATTAGTAGTCATTCTTTTGTTCACATTGCCTTTATGGAAAAGAGTCGGTAATAATCATAATACATCTGTACAGGAAGAGTTATTAGAAGCTGCTTCTGTTGATGATGAAAAAGCGCTAAAGCCTTTACAGGTTAAAGGGGTAAAACTGGCTATGGCGACGTTCTTGTTTTATTGTGGTGTGGAAGCAACATTAGGGCTATGGGGCAGTAGTTTTCTCGTAAACGTGAAAGGACTAAGTGCCGCATCTGCCGCACAATGGGTTTCCTTATATTATGCAGGAATTACTGTGGGCAGGTTTTTAACAGGGTTTATCACCTTCAAATTGACTAATCGAACATTAATACGTTCAGGGCAATTAATTGCCTTGCTTGGTGCAATCATATTATTGTTACCACTGCCATCACTGTTTTCACTAATAGGCTTTATCATTATAGGCTTAGGGTTAGCACCGATTTTCCCATGTATGCTTCATGAAACGCCTGCCCGTTTTGGAAAGAGACATTCACAAACGATCATGGGCTACCAAATGGCATTAGCTTATACTGGCACAACCTTCATGCCGCCGCTCGTTGGGTTTATTTCATCTTCTTTAACAATTGGAATCTTTCCAATTTGTATCATTATCTTTGCTGCGGCAATGCTGTTATGTTCTGAAAAATTGAACCAACTATTAAAAAGAAATACAAAAACTGCTTTATAAAAACATATTAAAGGTAGGACTCGTCATGAAAACAGAAAAAGAAAAGATGCTTGCGGGAGAAATGTATGATCCAGCAGATCCAGTACTAACTAGTGAGCGTAAGGAAGCAAGACAAAAGGTAAGGCTATATAATCAAACAATAGAAACGGAGGGCGAAAAACGGGCTGCATTGTTAAAAGACTTACTTGGGGCAACAGGACAAAACATTTATATGGAACCTAATATCCGTTTTGATTATGGAAGAAACACTTATGTTGGAGAAAACTTTTATGCCAATTTCGATTGCACTATTCTTGATGTGTGTGAAGTCCGTTTTGGTGACAACTGCATGCTGGCTCCAGGTGTGCAAATCTACACAGCAACACATCCGCTCCATCCAACAGACAGAAATTCAGGCAAGGAATATGGTAAACCAATCACATTTGGAAACAATGTCTGGATTGGCGGCAGTGCGATTATTAATCCAGGAGTGACAGTAGGGAATAATGTTGTTATTGCATCAGGTGCGGTTGTTACAAAGGATGTTCCAGACAATGCAGTCGTTGGTGGAAATCCGGCAAGAATCATTAAATATATTGAACTATGATACAGAAAACGGAGTGATTCAGAAAT
This sequence comes from Niallia sp. MER 6, assembly GCF_023714395.1. Classification (NCBI taxonomy): domain Bacteria; kingdom Bacillati; phylum Bacillota; class Bacilli; order Caryophanales; family Bacillaceae; genus Niallia; species Niallia sp. MER 6. The sequence continues at coordinate 8,950 of NZ_JAMAUK010000060.1, forward strand.
GAGAATAGAGCATGTGGCCATTTGGGTCAATGATTTGGAAGCGACGAAAGCTTTTTATGAAAAGTATTTTAATGGTAAGTCATCAAGCAAGTATCATAATAAAGTAAAGGAATTCGAGTCTTATTTTCTTTCATTTGACTCAGGTGCAAGATTAGAGATAATGCGCAAAGCAGGTATTGATAAGAAGAGCAACGAGGAAATACTCGGCTGGGCTCATATTGCCATCTCTTTAGGAAGCAGGGAGGCAGTGGATGATATGACCGCCAGATTAAAAAATGACGGTTACCGTCACGTAAACGGTCCTCGGGTTACTGGTGACGGCTATTATGAAAGTGTTATAGAAGATTCGGAAGGGAACTTGTTAGAGTTAACTGTATAATGTGCAGGGCAGGGCTGTCGTTAAAGACAGCCTGCTTTTTTTAAAAGATAAGAAAGTATAAAAATTTGGGTCTACCACAGTCATTTAAGCTGTGGTATTTTCATTTTATGGAGACCAATATATTGAGAAGAATATTTTTTGATAAACACCAACATTGGGA
>NZ_JAMAUK010000061.1:0-9263 GCF_023714395.1 Niallia sp. MER 6
TTTGAAAGCTTCCCAATGTTGGTGTTTATCAAAAAATATTCTTCTCAATATATTGGTCTCCATAAAATGAAAATACCACAGCTTAAATGACTGTGGTAGACCCAAATTTTTATACTTTCTTATCTTTAAAAAAAGCGAATCATTGATTCGCTTTTTTTGTGTTAAGCATTATCTAGCTTACGCTGTCATTCTCACTTTGGCGGTCAGTTTTGTTAATACTGTTGCAAGAAGCAGTGTCCGCTCAATGAAAGTATCCAACTCCAAATATTCTTCCTCACTGTGGGCATTTCCTCCAACTGGTCCAAGTCCATCTATTGTCGGAATTCCCATCGAGCTTGTAAATGCTCCGTCAGAGCCTCCGCCGGTAAAGGTGTCCTTGACTTCAATTCCAAGTTCCTTGCCAGCTTCTTTAATTATTTTTAATAGTTGAACTGATTGACTGTTTTTCTCCATTGGCGGTCTGCTTATGCTCCCCTTCACCTCAATCTCAGTGCCTTCCACGTCAGAAACAGCACAGATTTCGCGGATTTGCTTATCAATAAGAGGAGCTTGTTCCATATTAACAAGACGAACATCCACTCCAGCTTTCGCAGATGAAGCAACCGTATTGATGGATGTTCCTCCTTCAATCATTCCTACATTAACAGTTATTCCTTCTTGGTATTTAGTCAGTTTTTGAAGCTTAATGGTTTTGTATGCCAGCTCCTCAATTGCACTTCTCCCTTTTTCATGCTCAACACCTGCATGTGCACTGGTTCCCTTGACCATAATCGTATAGCGTCCCCCGCCTTTTCGAGCAGATACAATCGAACCATCCTTTCTGCCTGGCTCCACAATTAGGGCATAATCCTTCCCTCTTGCCGTTTGTTCGATAAGCTTTCTTGAATTAGCTGAACCGATTTCTTCGTCACTATTTAAGACTATTTCCACATTTTTTAGTGCAGAAGAATGAATGCTTCTTAGTGCTTTAACTGCATACAGAACAGATACAAGGCTGCCCTTCATATCAACAACTCCAGGGCCGTATGCTCTGTTTCCTTCTATTCGGAACGGGCGTTTTTTTGCAGTGCCTTCCGGAAAGACAGTATCCATATGGGCAACAATAATAACTTTCGGATCTCTAGCATCCTTATGACGCAAAACAAGATTATTTCCTGTTTTCTTCTCTTTTTTTATGGTTGAAACAAAGCCAGCCTCTGCAAACTTACTCTCTAAGATGTCTGCAATTTGGTCGACTCCTTTTTTTACATAGCTTCCGCTGTCAATATTTACGAGATTCTTGAGCAGCTCAATCATCTCTTTTTCCCTTTCTTTTAAATATTCCTCCATAATAGTGTTCCCCCTGATAATCCATGCTTTTAGCCATTATATTTTTTTTCGATGCTCTTTTAAAACTTACTTCTCTTTATTTGTTAATCTCCCCTTATCTTCGTCACGATAAGTGTGCCGTTTTTAAAGACAAGTATTGTTATAATTTTACGATACCCAGCAATGATAATAAGTCAGCATACTAACCTCTATTGCTGGTAAAATGCTTTTATATAAACTTTGACACTCCCTCTTCATTATTATTATATGCAAGTATCTTCCTGTTTGGGGACTAGGCAAATCTTTTAAATATCTTTTGATTTACGTGTATGGCCCATCAATAATTTACATACTATTCAGAAAAATTAACCGATATACAATAGTATAGGGCCAAAAAATTTATTGTCAATAAGGGTCAAACGTACTTCCCCCCCTTTTTCATAATGAAAAAAACCGCTTTATAAGCGGCCTCCTCTTTAAAACGTCAATGCCAGCAGTCTTGCTGAAGCATAATTATATTTTTCTAGAGAAACGTTAAATACAACTCCTGTATTTAAAAAAACGGTATTTTCCACAACTAAGGCAGGGTCTCCTTCTGGCAAACTTAAATGAAGACCATCCTCTTTCGAAAGCTTCTCGCAATAAATGAGTTTATCGGCAAACCCTACCTTTAGTCTTAAGTCTTCTGTTATATATCGATATATAGATGATTCAGCAATTTCTGTATTCAAATATGGTACCAATGTCTTATTGTAGTAAGCTTCTTCTAAAACAAGAGGCTCGCCATTTACGAAGCGAAGTCTTTTAATATAGTAAAGAGAATCACCAGGCTTACACTTCATTTTAGCAGCCAGTTTGCTGTCAGCCAGCACGAGTGACAATTCAATGATAGAGCTGTTCATATCAGCCCCGGCCAACTCACTAGTGAGCCCCCGCATTTTTCGAATCGTTATACAGCCAGGCCTGGAAAACTCTCTCAAAAAAAGACCGCTACCTTGCACTTGATAGACATAGCCTTCATCTGCCAATATTTTTAATGCTCTTCGAATGGTATTACGGCTGACTTGAAACCTATGCATCAACTCTTCTTCTGTCGGGAGCTTTTCGTTCGCTTGGAAATTCCCTTTTAGAATATCATTCTCGAGGGCACTGGCAACCATTTGGTATTTGACTGTCATATGCTTTTCTCCTCTCGATAAAAATGGGGCAGACTTCTACCTAGAAGAATACCCCTTTTAAATACTTACAGACTACAATTAAAGCTCTTCTCCTCTTGTTTCAATAATATGCTTGTACCAATGGAAGGAAAGCTTTTTCTTTCTTGCCAGATTGTTTTTATGGTCCACATAGATGAATCCATACTGTTTCTTATAACCGTTCAGCCAGCTTAAAAGATCAATTACAGACCATGCGTAGTATCCTTTTAAATGGATACCTTCTCCAATTGCTGTTTTTACTGCTTTTAAATGCTCTTCAATATATTTAATTCTTGGGACATCGACAATTTCATTCTCAATGACTGGATCTTCATCACCAAGACCATTCTCCGTAATATACAGTTTTACATCTCCATATCTTTCTTTTAGCATTCGCAAGCCATCAAGAAATCCTTCTGCAGAGATTTCCCAGCCCCATTTTGTATACACTTTGTCCTCCATCATGACCGTTTTGTAGACCCCGTCAAAGGATGGGTTTCCAGGCCTGCCTGTCGCATTGTCTCGGCTGATTTCAACTGCTTCAGCTGACCCTTGAATTTTTTCAACACGTGCCGGTTGATAATAGTTAAGCCCGATAAAATCATTGAAGCCAGCTGTTTCTTTCAAAAGCTGAAGCTCCTCGTTTGTCCAATCTGGCGTCAGTCCTTTTTCCGTTAGTGCATCCAATACATATTGCGGATATTCGCCTTTAAGGATAGGGTCATAGTACCAATATGTTTGGTAGTAATTCGCATGATTAGCAGCAAACCGATTATCTTCCTTGCTGTCCACGCCGAATGCAGGACTGAATACATGCGTAATACCAATTTCCCCGTATTGCTTTAGTTCTTTATATTTCTTCACTGCCATCGCATGGGCAAGAAACACATTATGTGTCGCCTAGAAATATTCTTTATGCGCATTCACTAATCCTGGCGGATGAGCACCGTTTAAATACCCTAGCGTACAGAAAACAATTGTTTCATTAAATGTAATCCAATGCTTAACCCTGTCTCCAAATGCTTTAAAGCAAACTTCCGCATATTTAGCAAACGCATTTGTTGTGCGTTTATTTGTCCAGCTGCCATCCTCTTCTAATGGAAGTGGGAGATCCCAATGGTAAAGAGTCACAAATGGGACAATTCCGTACTTTAGGCATTCATCTATTAAATTATTATAAAACTCAATTCCTTTTTCATTAATTTCTCCATCACCATCTGGAATAATCCGTGCCCAAGATATGGAGAAGCGATAGGATTCCAATCCCATTTCAGCCATTAATCGTACATCTTCCTTGTAGCGATGATAATGGTCAACTGCAACATCGCCATTCGTTCCTTCGAACGTTTTTCCAGGTATTTTAGAGAAGATATCCCAGTTAGTCACACCTTTACCGTCTTCATTCCACGCACCTTCCACTTGGTAAGAAGCCGATGCTGCACCGAATAAAAAATCTTTAGGGAATTTCATAATATGGAACCTCCATTATCTAATGTTAACCATCTATTTATTAGAACGTCTTATATTTGTTGGTACAATTACATTGTAAATGCTTTCATTAATAATGTAAACGCTTTATTTTAATTTTCTTCTTTTGTTCTTTTATGGTTGATTTTGGTAATTACAAAGCTTATAATATATCCAATCATATAAAATGTAGCGTTGATGAGGGAAAGTACAATAGATTATCTTTTACAGAGAGCTTCCACCCTGCTGCAAGGAAGCATTGATATCTATTAGAAAAATGGCCTCTGAGCTCCGCACTGAACATATTTATTAGTAGGCTGCGGCAAGATTTGACACTTGTTATCCATGTCACAGTATGAAGGCTTTTATTAAGCTGGGTGTACTTGCAGAGGCTGACTTGTGTGAGCAAGCAGTGAACAAAGGTGGTAACACGCGGCATAGAGCCCCGTCCTTTTCTTATGGAAAAGGGCGGGGCTTTTTATTTTGCAGCTTTGTTCATTTTTCCAAAACTTTTTAGGAGGAATGCAGGATGACTATTTTTATTGGAGGAGCTTGGCCATATGCAAATGGCTCATTGCATATCGGCCATATCGCTAGTTTATTGCCCGGGGATATTCTGGCAAGATATTACCGGCAAAAAGGAGAAAAAGTACTTTATGTCTCAGGCAGTGACTGCAATGGTACTCCCATTTCAGTTCGGGCAAACCAAGAAGGCGTTGAGCCAAAAACAATCGCAGACAGGTATCATCAGGAATTTGCACATGATTTTGAAGCACTAGGATTTTCCTATGATGTTTATACAAGAACAGATGCAGACCATCATCATAAAACCGTTCAGGAGCTATTTTTAGCTTTACAAAAAAATGGTCATCTATATAAAAAAGAGGTCGAGCAGGCGTACTGTATAAACTGTGCTCAATTTCTGCCAGACCGCTTTGTTGAAGGCATCTGCCCAGCCTGCGGTAATAAGGCACGGGGAGACCAATGTGATCATTGCTCTGCCATTTTAGAAGCACTGGAGCTTCATGATAAAAAATGCAAGCTTTGCCAGCATGAACCTACTGTTAGAACAACGGAGCACTTTTACTTCTCCTTAAGCTCCTTTCAGCAGCAGCTTGAGCAACTGCTGAAAAGCTCTTCAAAGAATGAGACATGGAGAAACAATGCCAGATTTTTGACAGAAAGATATTTAACAGAAGGACTGCGCGACAGAGCTGTAACAAGAGACTTGCCTGTTGGTGTGAGTGTTCCAATCGCTAACTATGAAGATAAAAAAATATATGTTTGGGTGGAGGCTGTTGCTGGATATTATTCAGCAAGCAAACACTGGGCTCACAAAACCGGAGGAAAGCATGAAGATTACTGGAATGAGAATACTGTGTCTTATTATGTGCATGGGAAAGACAATATTCCCTTTCATACTATTATTTGGCCGGCTCTCCTTCTTGGCTTAAACATCAAAGCACTGCCGGACTATATTCTTTCCAATGAATATATGACATTGGAGAGAAAGAAAATTTCTACAAGCCAAAACTATGCTGTTTGGATTCCTGACTTAATTAAGAAATATCACCCAGATTCTATTCGTTATTTTCTTACAATCAATGCTCCTGAAAAGCGGGACGCTGATTTCTCTTGGCGCGAATTCATCTACAGCCATAACAGTGAGCTTCTCGGCAGCTTTGGTAATTTTGTGAATCGGACTGTGAAATTCATCAGTAAATACTATTCAAATAATGTGGAAAAACGGGAGACAAGCGAAGAAGTCCGCAAGCAAATTAATACTAGCTACATACTAGTGGCTGAAAAAATAGAAGCAGGAGAAATAAAGCAGGCACTTCAATCATTGTTTGAGCTTATTCGATATTCGAATAAATATTTTGATAATAGGAAACCTTGGATTGATATCAAGGAAGACGAGGAATCATGCCGTCAGACGATTTATGATTGCTGCATCCTGTTAATAAATATCGGGCAGATGCTCCATCCCTTTTTACCATTTAGTTCAAACAAACTTAAATCTCTATTTCAGCTTAAAAAATGGTCTTGGGAATACACGGAAAAGATACCTGCTTTTATAAAGGATATAGAGCCGTTATTTGAACGAATTGATGTTGTTTCTATAGAGGAAGAAACAGACAAAATAAAAAACCAGACAGCAACCAGCTAGAGCTGCTATAAACAAAAAGCAAAATAAACCTGATAGAAGTCTATCAGGTTTATTATTATTCAGCTGCCCTTAACACCATACAAGATAAAGCCAACTCCTGTTAGCACACATAGCATCTTCCCGAACGAAATTTTGTCAGCAATACTGAAAAGGCCGATTGATGTCGTGGCAATCAGGATGAGCGGACCGACAATTGCAAGAGAACTATTGATAATTAAGGCTTTTTCTATTTGATTGGACTTTAGCATCAATACTGCTGCTGTTATTTCAATACATCCTGACAGCAGTCTGAGCAACGCCATTCCTAACACGGCCTTACCGATTAAAGAAAACATAAGCTCCTCCTATTAGCATGCAAACTTACTTTATTTATATGCATTTACTAGACTAATAGGACAGTTTTCTTTACTTAAGTTATATTAGTGTCAGCTTATAGAATGAAACCCTTGCTCTTTTATCTTCTCTAGTACTGTTTCCTTTGTTATTTGGTTTTCATCATAAACAATTTTGACTTCTCCGTCCGAAACATCAACAAGGGCTCTCTCTATCCCTTCTGTCGTAACTAAAGCTGCTTCTAATGAGTTAATTGGCTGTGCTTCTGTTGCTTCCTTTAAGTAAACTGTCATTTCCTTCATAAATTCTTGTACTCCCTTCCACACATTAATTGTCTAATAAGTAGAATACCCGATATTTAGGAAAACATGCTTCCATTTACATACGCTTATTCTCTCTAATGGATTTCATGCAGTTTGGACAAAAGCCTAATTCCTCTGCAAAAGCATACCACTTTTGACAATTTAAACATTTCTTATGTAGTTCTTCATTAATAAGCAGATCATAACCGTAATAAGTGACAACACGTTCAATTTTCAATCTGTTCTCCCTCCTTAAACAGCCCTTGTTAAGTTATGCGTTTCGTTTAAAAAGGTGCTAGTTGGGGGAAAATTAGAATTGGCAGAAAGAAAAAAAGCTGCCCATTTATTAAAACAGGCAGCTTTCACATCAATGCTGTTTGTTAGGAAGGCTGCTTTCTGGATGGCCTTTTCCTTTATGTTTGTTTTTCTCTTGTTTTTTACTGTTTTCCTTTAATGTTTGTACAAACTCACTTGTATCCTTCATGTTTTTTAACCTCCTTAAATTTACAAACATTTGTTAATTTAACCGAATGTACATATTTCCATTCCTTTTCACTACATTTCTAATTATTCCAAATTATACCTAAAAACTATATATAGATATAATAAAATAACAAAATTCTACTTAAAACTATATAAAACTATTTTGATTATAAAAATGGAAAAACTTGTTTAATCCTTTACAGAACAATATCGTTCGATATATTAAAATTTTTTTTGACAAAACATCTGTTTTTTCAGTATTATATTAGAATACTAGAGGAGGTTAAAACAATGCTAGACTTAAATAAACAGAAAATTGTGGACAGTGTTCCGCAAAAGGGTTTTTTTGGTCATCCAAAAGGACTTTTCACTCTGTTTTTCACAGAGTTCTGGGAGAGATTCTCTTATTACGGAATGAAAGCTATCCTTGTTTACTACATGTATTATGAAGTTTCAAAAGGCGGACTAGGCATTCCTGAAACTACTGCATTTGCCATTACGTCTATTTACGGTTCACTTGTCTATATGTCAGGAATCATTGGCGGCTGGTTAGCTGACCGAATTTTTGGTACTTCTAAAGCAGTATTTTATGGCGGTATTTTCATCATGCTTGGTCATATTGTTTTAGCAGTACCAGGAAGCATCAGCATGTTCTTCGTATCAATGGTGCTAATCGTTATTGGTACAGGCTTATTGAAACCAAACGTATCAAGTATTGTCGGTGAAATTTATTCACAGGAAGACAATCGCCGCGATGCAGGATTCAGTATCTTCTACATGGGTATCAACCTTGGAGGATTCCTTTCTCCGCTGATCGTCGGTGAAGTCGGCATGAACACAAGCTTCCATTTAGGCTTTGGTCTTGCTGCAATCGGTATGCTTATTGGATTATTAGTATTTATGTTTACAAAAAAGAAAAACCTTGGGTTGGCAGGTACCCTTGTTGCAAATCCTCTTTCAGCTACTGAAAAGAAAAAGGTTTATTCTATTATTGGTATTGGAATCGTTGTTCTTGCTATCATCTTAGCCATTACTATTCCAACAGGCCTTCTTACATTTGACACTTTTGCTATTGTAGTCGGTATCCTTGGATTCTTGATTCCAGCAATCTATATTACGGTAATGTACCGCAGTCCAAAAACAACATCTGACGAACGTTCTCGTTTGATTGCTTATATCCCATTGTTCTTAGCATCTGTAATGTTCTGGGCAATACAGGAGCAAGGTTCTACAATTCTTGCAGGATATGCTGATAAACGTACACAACTTGAATTTGCTGGCTTGCACTTATCGCCAACACTATTCCAATCATTGAACCCGCTGTTTATCATTATCTTTGCACCAATTATAGGATGGCTATGGGTTAAGCTTGGTGACCGCCAGCCTTCTATCCCAAAGAAATTCTCAATAGGATTGCTGTTTGCAGGTCTTTCTTTCCTAGTAATCCTGCTTCCAGCTTATTTTGGCGGAGCGAACTCGCTTGTTAATCCTTTATGGCTTGTGCTTAGCTACTTTATCGTTGTAATTGGAGAGCTTTGCTTATCTCCTGTAGGATTATCAGCAACAACAAAATTAGCGCCGGCTGCATTTTCTGCACAAACGATGAGCCTTTGGTTCTTATCTAATGCCGCAGCACAAGGATTGAATGCACAAATTGTTAAGTTCTATTCAGAAAAAACTGAAATGTTGTACTTCGGCATCATCGGTGGCTGCTCGATTGTACTAGCTCTTGTATTATTCCTTCTATCACCAATGATTCAAGGCAAAATGAAGGGCATTAAATAAATATAAAAAAAGAACTAGATCCATTTAAAGTGTACCCTTTGTAAAGGACATTTTATAAAAAGTCTATGCTGCTGTAAGAAGATGATCTCTGTATTGAACAGGGGTCATCTTTTTTAAGTTCCATTGGTATCTATAGTAATTGTAATAAATCATATATTGTTTGATTTCCTTTTTTACTTCATCTAAACTTGTACATGTTTTAATAGAGGTTTCATCTTT
>NZ_JAMAUK010000062.1:0-7217 GCF_023714395.1 Niallia sp. MER 6
TCATTCTCCATCATTAAGCGTTGGTTTTCTTTGCGCAATCTCATTAACTCGTTCTCTTCCTCTGTACGATTATCTTTCGCAGAAAAGGATCCAGTTTCTTGATGATTTTTAATCCAACGATCTAATGAGGATGGTGTGATTTCATACTCTCGGCAGATATCCGCACGGGACTTTCCATTTTCATATAGCTTTACTAATTGAAGTTTAAATTCGGCTGTAAAAGTTCTACGTTGGCGCGGCATTGTACCAAGCTCCTTTAGGTTAGTATGTTTAGTGTACTAGCCCTTATAAATTCTGTCCAACTTAGTGTAGCCGATTCAACATTTCCACCAGCTGTTCATAAAGTGCAGTCAGATGTAGTTGTATTAAGATTGAAAGCTATTAAGCTCTAGAACAAGTTAGCAAGGAAAAAATCAATAATATCAAGATAATTATTTAAAACTTTTTGCCTATACAATCTACCTAATCTCTATTTTACAATTAAAGGATGTGGATAATGGTAACAAACTGGATGTAATAGTTATTATATCCTTAGAAAAGAGAGGCAGAAAAATGAAGATACTAAACGCATCTAGTTTGCGTGGTACAATGGAACAAAGAGCGCAGCATTACGATAAGCTTAGCAATCAGTTTGCCGCTTTGCGGAAAGCTTTTCAAGAGATTATTGATTTAGACGATTTCGAAGGAAGAGGTGCTGAAGCGATTAAAGCTTTTTACCAAGGTCAAATAGAAGTTATAGAAGCGTGGCAGAGGCTGTTTGACAGACAAGTCGCTTTTTTCGAAAGCGTTAGCAGAAAGCTCAGCGAAAAGGATTTAGGAGGCAGCACAAAAGTAGATACAGCCTTCCTTTCAGAAGACCTTGTCCAAAAGGAACGCCAGGCAGATGAGATGATTACCGAGCAACGAAGCGCCTTGGAAACTATCTTTCGGGATATAGATGATCTTATTTCATTAGATGCTTTTTCCCGCAGGTCCTTCGACGATTTAATGATGGACGCAAGCAAGAAGCGGACAAAAACTATCGAGGCAGTTGAAGATATAGACCAAGAGCTCAAAGAGGAGTATCTTTCTTCTTAAGGGGAAGAAGTCTATGCTATCCAGTTATTAGGTGCCTTAGTAGGCGCAACAAAACAAGGAAGCAGCATCTCCCCTATCCATTTCGATGCAGACACCTATCACTCCAGTGATGTCTACAAGCTAAAAGGAGAAGCAGAAGCTGCCACTTTAGGCTACATTACATATAAAAAAGAAGAGCAAGAAGCAAGAGAAATTGCCAAACGGCCAGCATCAGAAAAAGTTTGGGATAGAATAAAGAGTTTTGTCGGCGAATTCACTGGCTACTATGATTACAAGCGGGCAGTCGAAGGAGTCGATCCTGTCACAGGTGAAAAGATGTCAGGTTCTCAAAAGGTCACCTCCGCAGTTATGGCGGCAGCAGGCTTTATACCAATAGTCGGCTGGGCAGGAAGAGCCATCAAAGGTGGAAAAGGCATCTATTCGGCAGCGAAAGGAATCAGTGCTGCTGAACAGGCAATGAATACCTATAAAAATGTTCAAGCATTCTCGTCCCTTGAAAAAACCGAAATGGGAATCTACGGCCTCCTATCCGCCAATGGTCTGTCCGAATACGTGACAGGCAAAGATATGTTCGGAAACGAAATTACAGAAGAACAACGGCAAGCAAGTCTATCTCAGAGCATCTTTGCTGGTATGCCTTTCGTTCCAGGTATAGCAAAGAACGCAACTCAAATCGGGCAAGAAGCTATCAACGTGACTGCCCAGATTACAAGGCAAGGTAGAGATGTGACTAAAGGTTGGATGGATGAACTTGGACAAAGTCTTGGGAGCTATCCTAAACTAATGACAGCCAACGGAATTGCTCCTATGAGTGATTTTATGAAGACTGTAAACAAAGAGGAAGTAAAATCAGTTAGCCATGAAAAGGAAGAAATACTTAGTATGCTTTCTGGCCGTAATTATAATAGTGAGGAAATAAGTAAGTATAATAATAAAACGATGGAACATATATTTCATGGGGAAATTAATAGGCGTGACAAAGCAGTAGGATATCACCATGAAAGTATGATGGGTGGTAAAATAATACCTGAAACAGAAACATTACCAGATATTAATGGGGTTTATAGAGCTAATGTAGAAATTAGTGGTATTAGAAAAATTGCAAAATCTAGTTTTTTCCCAAAAGATTGGGATCGTGTACAAGTTTTAGAAGCTATTAGTGAAGCTTTCGAAAATAAAAGGCAGATTGGCAATAATAAATATTCTGGCACAAGTAGCTCTGGTATTACAATTGAGATGTATTTAAATAGTGACGGTTCAATAGCAACCGCATATCCAATTTATAGAGGAGTTTAACATGAAATATTTAAATAGTTTTTACAGAGATCATCTTAATATGCTCAGAATAAAATTAACAGAGGATGTTCAATTATTTTCAGATTTTATAGAAGATATTTCGACAGTACAGGAAATAGATGAGTACATCGAAGAAATTGATAAAGTTTTAAATGGAATATATGAAGATTTTGAAATTCAATTAAATGCTACAGGGGTTTTCATCAGAAAAGATTTTACCATCGTTGAACATTTTTTTAGTAATAGTGATGAAAATAAGAATGAAATGGAAACTGAGCAGTTTAAAAGTCTTCTTTTATTATGGAAAACTAAACTACCTGAGAGGTTTTTATAGTTATTATTGAATTAGAATAAGTGATAAGGTATATTTCATTGGAGATTCTAGACATCTGTGGACATCCTTTGGTGCGTACATACCTATTTATCCAACTTTTTAAATTGAACCGAAGGTTGGCTAGTTTCTTGCGCTCATTTTCTTCGTAAATAGCTTGATTGTCTTTTCTCTCTAATCAAATCTTTGAAGTGAAACAAGTTAGATAGCAATATTGAGAAAATTAAGAGATAAGTGTTTGTTTATTGAGGGAGTTTAGTGTAATAAGAAATATAGTATTATTAAGAGAATTAGGATGCTATTCGAAAGTGAATGAGTTAGAGTTATGGGATATAGCTACATTGAATTTCTGAAAGATCTAAAGATGGGTCGAGAAATTCATTTTATTTATAAGGAAGAAAATTACTACATAGGCGAACTGAATTTTTGGAGATTTTACGATGAAGCTAGCGAAATAGAAGGAGAAGATTTTAACGATTTACTTCAAAAGGTTAAATTAGATGGAAAAAGCATAATGGAGTTATGGGATAGAATTGAGATTGAAACTATTTTTTAAAATCTGCCTGGCTAGTCTAAAAACTAAACTATTTATTATAAGGTACTAAACTGGCAGAAACCCAATAGAAGTTGAATTAATCAGGAGAAGTGAACTATGAAAAAACATTGTTGTGAAGATATGGATTATCATGCAAATTTTAAGTGTGATATTCATGATGATCCCTTTGAATGTCCAGATAAAATAATCATTTATGATAAACAAGACAATGATTACGGATTGGTAATTCATGATGGGGGTTCTTCTAGTATAAGCATAAATTTTTGTCCGTGGTGTAGTACAAAATTATAGTTTTTATGTTTATTAACAAAGCTTCCTATAAGCGGTTTTGTTGTTTTTATTTCTAAGGAAGCATTTTTAAATGAAAAAACTAACTTATGGAAGAAACAGGGCAGATAGTGACATAAGGTTACAGACTAATTTGTTGGTATAATTAAAAAAATGAATATTTTAGAAGGTGCTTGATAAGGTTTTTTAAAAAGAAAAGTTTTATGTATGTGCTGTTTGTGGTTATGACAGATTACGAGGTCCTTTATATAACAAAGATTGGCAACCTGATGTAAGCCTAATTTGTGGCTGCTGCGGGTTTCATCCTGGATATGACGATGTTGAATTAGGATATTCATTTGAGACTTATCGTAAAGAATGGATACAAAATGGAAAGGAATGGTTTAGAGAAGAAGAAAAACCAGAAAATTGGGATCTATATAATTTATCGATAGAGTAATGGAAGGGTATTTATGTAAAAAGAACTTTATTTCCTGTTTGGATAAAGGTCTCTTTAGTATGAAAGGGTTGAATATAATGGAAATTTGGGATGGCGAATCAAAACAATACAGATTGAATGATTTGTCAGAAGAAGATATACATTTGGCAGAAGAGCAGTTTGGTGTTAAATTACCTGATGATTATTTAAAATTATTAAAAAAACAAAACGGTGGAACACTTATATATAATGCACTGCCTATAGCTTTAAATAGGTGGGATGGAGATGACTTCTTAGAAATAGATAATCTTCGTGGAATAAAAAGGGATAATGCAAACAGATTATTTCAAACAGGAGTGGGGAATTAGTAAGAGTAATATTATTTTAATCAGCGGGGATGGTCATACTTGGATTGCCCTCGACTATAATCATGGTGATAAACCAAAAGTTATATTTATAGAGTCTGATGAGGATAAAATTACTCCGATTTATCATTCTTTTAAAGAAATGCTGGACCACTTATACATACATGAGCATGATGAAGAGGAAGGCTTAAGAACAACTCCACTTCCAACAATTGAGGATGCTAGAAAGTTAATTAATAGTAACGAAATGGATGATATTATAGACGGTATTCATTTATTTGATTCATTTATATATGATAAAAGTATTCATGAGGAATATTTTCGATATTTATTGAATTTTATAAAAAGTGGAAATGAAGATTTAAAAGATCGTGCAGTAGAAGCGGTATGGAGAGCAGTAACTGCACAATACGTAATAGATAAATCTTTAATTCAGAAAGTTATTGTTGAGATTAAAAATGATAAAGATCCGACCATTCAATATTTTTTTGAAGAAATAGAAGAAACTGTAAAATTTATTTGATGTTAAGGGCTTTACTTAAATAGAAAATGCAATAGATGATGAATTCGGGACGATTAAGGCTTTAACTTGGCTTGGCAGGCTTAATACATAAGGAAAACATGTTTGTAAAGTGATAAGAATTTAGTTTTTTTTAAATAAGCAGCCAATTGGCTGCTTATTTAATTATTTAAACCTTTTCAAACCCCATTATGGACATGCCAAAAAGACATCCTTCACAAAGATGTATTGTATCATTTATATCTTCTTTATTATCAAATGGTGCACAAAGCTTTAACTGCTCACAACTATCACAAGTTATTTTGGTATCGAAATAGGTATATAATCTTTGTTCATAAGACAACTATTCATCACTTCATCTCTAAGTATTATTTAAAATAAAATAATAACATATATATAATAGTATGTAATGAAATTAATCAGCGATCAGTAGTCATGGAAAAAATACTTAAAGATTGAAATTAAACTAAAAATATAGTCTCGAATTTAGAATTATTTTTTTATGTTACTAAAGTGGCAGCATTCCTTTAATAAATGAAAACTAGCTTATGTTAGAAACAGAGCAGCATTGTAAAAGAAGGAATAAAAGAAGGAATATAAAATAGGCACTTACAATGGATTGATTAGTCTGGTACAATTGTTATGCTACTTTTTACCAACTGTTTTATTGTAATAGCTTTAATTCATGGAGAGTGAAGTAATGAAAAGGTTTTTAACTGCAACACTATCTGTTGTTTTATTTGCAATATTATATTCTTGTGTTTTCTATGTACCCGATTTTGGTTTCTTTTGGTCCATTTTATTTGCTTCTATTTTTGCAGGACCTATTTATTACCTTATAGGAATACCGATATCACTTCTTATTGATATTGGCATGGAAAACATAGTAATAGAATCAAAAAAGGCAAAATATTTTCTCGTTTTGGGAATGTATTCAATAGCTGGTATTTTTGCTGGTGTTATATTTTTCATTATTTGGACTCAGTCTTTTCTTATAAAGGATGCCATTATATTTTCAATAATTGGAATCATTGCATCAAATATTTATTTTCATTTATCATTGTTGTTATCTAAAGTAAGATTAAAACCTATAGAACATTTATAATGGAGGCAGCTACAATTATGTGGCTGTTTTACGTAATTAGGGGAGCATACCTTTATAAATCCCCTATGGACTAACCAAGTTTGTTAAGAATTACACTTAAATAAACGGGGGCATTTCTTCTATATGTTTTATTAATTAAGTATAGTTTATAAATTACTAGTAAATACTGATTGATAAAAAGATAGGAAAGATGAATATGATTTTATCTGAAGCTTGGCAATTATATAAAGCAGATAAACAAATTCAAGGATACTCTTCCCAGACATTGAAAGCTTATAAGATTCAATCTGCCTTGTTCATAAATCACTTAGGTAATGTTGAGATAGAAGAAATTACAACGGAAACTATCAAACTGTATCGGAGAAGTTGGGAGTGATTTAAAAGCATCTAGTTTATGTCATCGTATTCGTTTTATTAAGTCGTTATTCAGATGGGCGCAAGAAGAAAAATATATTACTTTTAATCCAAGTACGGCAATAAAAGAACCTAAATTAGAGAGTAAAATTCCAAAGTTTTTAACGGAGGAAGAAATAGAGCTTACAAGAGAAGCATGCCTCAGTCCCTTTGAAAAAGCGTTATTTGAATTTATGTATTCTACTGGTTGCAGAATAGGAGAAATAGTAAACTTAGATCGAAGTTCTATCAACTTCTCCGAGCAATCCGTTATTGTATTTGGTAAAGGGAAAAAGGAAAGAGAAGTTTATTTTAATACTCGATGTAGTATTTGGCTAAAAAGATATATAGAAAACCGAACAGATAGTGAAAAAGCTCTATTTGTAACGTTCCGAGCTCCACATCGAATGAGCATTGCACAGATGAGATATGTCATTAAGCAGATATCCAGAAGAGCTAATATTAATAAGTGTATACATCCACATCAGTTAAGACATAGTTACGCCACCACTTTAATTAACAATGGAGCACCATTAGAAGTTATTCAAAATTTAATGGGCCATGAAAAAAGTGAAACTACTAGGATGTATGCTTATTTAAGTGGTCAATTAAGACGTGAACTTTATAATAAGTATTTCTAAAAGAACTGTAGGGAATTTACAGTTCTTTTTTTACGTTGTGAGAAATAATTGAATAAAAAATGGAATACAAGTAACTTTTTACAAAAAATATAGTCTAACATACTAAACCAGCTAATAGTTTGTCAATATTTTTCATTAAATACTAAAAATATTTCATGTTATACTAAAAAAGGGTATACCAAATAACCTTCCTACTTCTCATAATTGGAAGGTTTTACGTTATTTAG